>DATAUH010000522.1:0-4829 GCA_036268375.1 Bryobacteraceae bacterium
GGGGAGCCCTTACGATCCGCTCGCTTCGTTTTTAGACCCTGACCTGATACCCAAACTACTCGCTCGCTTACAGATCGATTGCAAGAGAAATCCGGCGCGGGCATTAAAAGTGCGTTCGTAAGAATTACGTCCGAGCGGAAAGTGTTCTCCGGCTTCCCAAATGACTGTCTCAACATGTGATGCGGGTTGCCCTCGTGCACTATTGGCTGCTGGGATCGCGGGGTGGCGAGAAAGTCCTTGAAGCCATCTGCCGAATGTTTCCGGAAGCCGACATCTTCACGCTCTTTTACGATGCGGAACGGGTTTCGCCGCTGATTCGCTCGAAAAAGGTCCACGCCTCGTTTCTGAATCCGCTGCGGCGATTTCATCGTGGACTCCTGCCGCTGATGCCGATGGCCCTGGAAGCGTTCGATCTGCGGCAGTACGACCTCGTGATCAGCAGCGAATCGGGTCCGGCGAAAGGGGTCCTGACATCTTCCAACAGCCGCCACCTTTGCTACTGTCATACGCCGATGCGCTATCTGTGGGAACTTTATCCGGCGTATTTAAATGAGTTCCGGTCGAGTCCAGTGAAGCGGGCGCTGATGATGCCAATTGCGAACTATCTGCGGACGTGGGATTACTCAACCGCGGCGCGCGTCGATCATTTCACAGCCAACAGCTGGAACGTGCGGCGGCGTATTTGGCGAACCTACCGGCGCAAGGCCAGGGTGGTTTATCCACCGGTGGCGATCGAATCGTTCTACCACGATCGCTCGGAAAACTATTTCCTTATGATCGCCGAGATGGTGCCGTATAAGCGGCTCGATTACGCCATTCGGGCGTTCGCGCGCAATGGGCGCAAACTCAAAGTAGTCGGCAACGGGCCTGAGTATGCCGCGTTGCGAAAACTGGCCACGCCAAACATCGAATTTTGCGGACGTGTGCCGGATGAAGAACTCCGCGATCTGTACTCACGTTCGAGCGCGCTGCTCGTGCCGGGCGAAGAAGATTTCGGCATGACGATGGTCGAGTCGCTGGCGAGCGGCAAACCGGTGATCGCGTTCGGCCGCGGAGGGGCGGTCGAAATCGTGCGGGAAAAATGCGGCGTCCTTTACCCCGAGGCGACGGAAGCGGGGCTCGCGGAGGCGTTGCGAACATTCGACCGGATTGAATCCACCCTCAATCCGCTCTACCTGCGCACCGCTGTCTCCGATTTCTCGGAAGCGGTTTTCGAACAGGAATTCGGCGCGGCCGTTGCCGGAGTCCTGGGGCACCCAATGCCTGCGAAACCGGCAAAAACCCGAATTTACAACGTTCTTACAAGTCCCTCACGACACACGTAGCGCCCGGCCACTATGATTCGGGCATGGCCAATGAAGCCGCCCTTCACCCCGAGTTGTACCGTATGGCCCGCGAGTGCCCCGAAGGGCTGACAGATGAGGAAGTTATGCTCGTTTTGTGCAATTCGAGCCTGGCATCGGACGTGGATCCCGACGAACGCCTGTTTGCCGAGATTTTCCGCCGGTATCAAGTCCGCGTTACGACCTGGTGTTTTCGTCTGACGCGGAATCGCAGCCGGGCACATGATCTGGCGCAGGAAATCTTCTTCAAAGCGTACCGGCACCGCCATGGGTTCCGGGGGGAATCGCGGTTTTCCACATGGCTTTACGTCATCACGCGCAATCACTGCCTGACCTCCCTGAAGAGGATCGCCGACCCCGTGGAGGTTGGCGAGACGGTACCGCTCCGGCTTCAGGATTTCTCCTCACCGCGGCCCGATCTGATGATCGAGCGCAAGCAGAAGCACCGGGAGATGTGGCAAATGATCGGCGCTACACTGGAACCCATGGAAGCACGGGTCATGGCGCTGCACTACGGCTATGAACTGCCGCTGGCGGCGATCACGCAACGGCTCGCGCTGACAAATCCGAGCGGCGCAAAGGCCTATGTGGTGAATGCCCGCAGAAAGCTCAACCTGGTGATGAAACGCCGCGCTTCGCTTGACTCGCGCACAGGCTCGCCGTCTTTCTCCAGGACTGCTGCGTGAGTGAGAGCCGAAGCTCCAGCTACTCCCGCGCGTGAGGCATCCGTTTACGATCCGTTAGGCTACGATCTGCCGCTGCCGCTGAAGGCACGGTATTACCCGGTGGGTTATCCGCTCGATCTGGTCACGAACTCGGAAGACGTTCTCCGCGCCGCCAATTATATCTGGGGGCAATTTCCGCCGTCAACCTGGCAAAGCGACGCGGCAACTTTGCGCGTTATCGTGGACGATCGCGATGCCCTTCTACCGCCCGTCGCGTCGATGCCGCGCGGCCAGAATCATCTGGTGTCGTTCGTGCACGGTCCGGATAATTTCGCGGTATGCGATCTGGCGCGGTCATTCACGTTCGCCTGCCTGACGCAGGACGTGGCGAGCGACGCGAGCTACATCCGCTACCACTTTCTCGAACCGGCAGGCTATTTGATGGTGGATGCGGCGCATCTTTGTCCGGTACACGCGTCCTGCGTATCGCTGAATGGGCGCGCGATGTTGCTTTGCGGCGATGCGGGCGCGGGGAAAACGTCGCTGGCGTATGCCTGCGCGCGAAACGGCTGGACATACCTTTCCGACGATGCCACGCATATCGTGCGTGCGAGCACCGACTATGCGGTCGCGGGAAGACCGTTCCGTATCCGGTTCCGTGAATCGGGGCGGAAGCTCTTTCCGGAGTTGAGCGTTTTCACGCCGGAACTACGGCCTAACGGCAAGCTGGATATCGAGGTGGAAACGAGCGCTCTCGGAATCGCCACGGCCTTCGAGAGCCATGCGTCGCATGTTGTTTTCCTGAACCGGCGGCCGGATGTGAAGCGCGCCGAAATCAGGATGTTCGCGCGCTGCGCGGCCCTCGATCGCCTTTCGCAGCTGATTTGCTACGGAGACGCGCGAATTCGATCCGAACAAAGCCGGGCGCTGGCGGATTTCCTGCAGCTCCCCATCGTGGAACTCGGCTACAGAGATCTGGACGACGCGGAACAGACGCTCCGCGCTCTTGCCGGGGGCGCCGCGTGACTGCCTCCCCGGCGCACGACAGGCGCAGCCTTCAGGCAGTGGTGAAAGCCCTCCGCTTTCACCGATCCTCAACCGATGAGCTTGCCGCGATTCCCGAAGACCTTTGGCCCGCGTTGCTTGACGAACTGGACCGCGAACACCTGACCCTCGCGCTGGGCGCGCGCTGCGCCGATCCCCTTCCCCCGTTGGCTCGCGCCCGTGTGGAACGCAATCTCAGAGACAACGCCGCGCGCCACGACCGTCTGGTAGCCGCGCATCGGGAGATCAACGACGCTCTCGCCGGGCGTGCCGTCGAATACGTGGTGCTGAAGGGTCTCTCCCAATGGCCTTACTACTGCGAGGAGCCGCGCCAGCGCCCGCAATACGATATCGACCTTTACGTTCCGGACGAGTCGATGAGCGGGGCGATAGCCGCGCTCCGCGGGCTCGGTTATCAAACCGCGGGCGTGACGGAGGATCCCGGCGCCGACCACCTTCCGGTCATGATTCGCAAGACCGGTTGGACGTGGGGGCACAACTACTACGATCCGGAGATGCCGTTCTCGCTGGAGTTGCACTTCCGCTTCTGGAATCCGCGGCGAATGGGCTTCGAAACGGCCGGCACGGCGCAGTTCTGGACAAGGCGGATTGCGTGCCGGGCGGCCGGCATCGAGTTTCCAGCGCTCGATACGGTGGATGGCCTGACCTACTCCGCGCTGCACCTGGTGCGGCACTTCCTCGGCGGCGATCTGAAGCTCCGCCACGTTTATGAGATGGCGCATTTTCTGCAACGGTCCGTGGAAGACCATGCGTTCTGGGCGCGGTGGAGCGAAGCAGGCCTGCGCTCGTGCCGAGTAATGGAAGGCATCGCATTCCGCCTGGCACGCGATTGGTTTCAGTGCGCGCTGCACCCGGCCGCCAGCGCAGCAGTGGAAGATCTGCCGGCGGGAGCACGTCGCTGGTTTGCGCTTTTCGGTTCGGCGCCGGCAAGTTTGGGCGGGCCGAACAAGAACGAAATCTGGCTGCACTTCTGCCTTCTCGAAAGCCGTCGAGAGCGCCTTTCCATGGCTGCCCGGCGGTTGTTTCCCACGCGCCGTTCGCGTGTGGTGCGCGACGCGCACTTGCCGGCGACCCATGTGGGGCTCCCACTGCGCCTGCGGCGGGTCGGTTACGAAGCCTCATTCCTCGCCGGACGCGCTGCCCACCATTTGAGAGCATTCGCGCCGACGCTCCGGGGAGCGTATTTGTGGTGTTCGGGGAAAAGATGATTTCAGGAGAATCGGCGTCGCACGCCTGCGAATGATCGCGTGTGACTCTCGATCAGGTCGCAAATCGACGTGCGGAATTGCTCTATCGTGAACCGGCGCTGCCACTCTCTCCGGCCGGCGGATGCAAGGCGCTCCATCAAGGCAGGGTCTTCCATTAGAAATCGAATGCTTTTCGCGAGCGACTCCGCGTCCGGGGAAGCGGTCAAAATCCCGGTGCGTTTTTCATCAACAATCTCCGGAATACCGCCGGATCGATACGCCACGACCGGAGTCCCGGCGGAAAAAGCTTCGAGTATCACGCGTGTGGCGGCTTCATGCGATCCCGACGGCACTGCGAGGATCTCGAGATCGTGGAGCGCCTTTGCAATGTCGTCCGTCCAGCCGCAAAAAGTCACGGCTGTGTTCCGTACCATGGCCCGCACGCGCGCGTCGTACCCGGCATCCGCAAACAATTTGTCGCCGTAGACGAAGAATTCGGCATACTCTCCTTCGCCCGATATTTGTTGCGCGGCTTCAACAAAATCCAGGTGGCCCTTTTCGGGTGCGAT
>DATAUH010000523.1:0-17105 GCA_036268375.1 Bryobacteraceae bacterium
CCCACCAGATTTGTCAGACACCGCGTGTGCACGCTTGTGCCTGCGGTGCGCGTGATGAGCTAAAGCGTCTCGGTGGCAGCAGGCGACGGCGGAGTACCTCGACTTAGGGAACTGCATTTGAAAAAACAAACTCCGCCATCCCGGGTTCTGAAGTGGCGTCAACGCATGCGAACGCGGCCTCACTCGACCGGAGCATTTGGGGGTTAATTGCTGCTACACTCATTTGTGGAAATGACGCCAGTACTTCGCCACCCATCAGAGGATTCGCTTGAGCTCTACAGCCTCGGCCGCTCCCGGCGGGGGAATGTGATTGAACGCCACCTGATCGCGTGTGAACGATGCCGCCAGAAGCTCACGGGCATCGACCAATTTACCCACGCGATGATATCGGCGATCCGCGATATGGTGGCGCCCAGGATCCAGAACGCGTCGGGAACTTAACTAGCTCCCGATCTGCAATCGCCTAGAAAGCTGCTCGCGCGGCAGCCTGTGGATTTGTGTGATCGGTGCCGAAATCTCTCCTGCCCGCGCATCTGCTTTCAAATCACAGCGTCATTACACCCGAGCCGTTCAAGGAAGCAGTTATCATCAAGAAATGGTCGTCGGCCCAGTTTCCAGAGCGAATTTTATAAGCTGCTGGAGTCAAAACGCGTGAACAGCTTCGCACGCGTGTCGGCTCTTTTGCTGAGTGCCCTCTTGACTGCCATTGCAGCAGACGCGCCGGCCAAGCCGCCCGTCGTGGATAAGTTTTTGAACCTGTTCGAAGAGCTTCGCACCTCAGGTTCCGTGCGTCAATCGGGTCAGTCTCCGCGCGTTTCCTTCCAACTCACCGAATCCGAAATCGATGATTACATGCGGTACTCGCTCAAGACCGCACCGCGGCCCGGTCTCGATTCCGTTACCGTCAAAATCTTTCCGAATAACTATATCTCCACCTACAGCGTGATCGATTTCGATGCTGTCGAGCGATGGAAGCCCGGGACGATTCCCGGAATTCTGCGGCCGGTACTCAGCGGAAAGAAATCGATTTGGGTTGACTATCGCTTCCATGTACAGGGCGCTAAAGCGACCTTCTCCGTTGAGAAGGCTTACTATCAGAACGTTCGCCTGCCGGCATTTGTTGTCGAAAAGACGATTGAGATCGTCGCGGCGAAGCAGCCGGAAAAATACGATACTTCGAAACCGGTGACGCTGCCGTTCGGCCTTAGTCAACTCTCGACGGTGGACCACACCGTGATGGGGCAAAATTA
This sequence comes from Bryobacteraceae bacterium, assembly GCA_036268375.1. Lineage (GTDB taxonomy): Bacteria > Acidobacteriota > Terriglobia > Bryobacterales > Bryobacteraceae > PALSA-243. The sequence continues at coordinate 1,251 of DATAUH010000523.1, forward strand.
AACCCGCCCCACAGGTCGGCCGGCGCGCACCACACGATGGCGAGCCGCTGGTCAGCATCGTCACTCCCTCATTTCAATCGGCGCATTTCATCGAACGCACAATCGAAAGCGTCCTCGCGCAAGACTACCCGCACATTGAATACATCGTGATGGATGGCGGCTCGAATGACGGCACGCTGCAAATCCTGGAACGATATCGCGATCGTCTCCAATTCGTCTCCGCGCCGGATGATGGCGCTCCCGACGCGATCAATCGCGGTTTTCGCCGATCCCGCGGTTCGATCTTCAATTGGATCGGTTCGGACGATCTCTACCTTCCGGGCGCGATCCGAGCCGCAGTCGAACGCTTCAACGACGCGCCCCATGCGGGTGTGGTTTACGGCGGCGGTGTGTGGATTGACGAAGAAGGAAAAGAGCTGGGAGACTACCCGGTCGCGCAGCCTTTCGACGCCGCGATGCTGGCGCGCGAATGCCCCCTATGCCAACCGGCGGCATTCATGCGACGCGAAGTGTTCGAAGCGGCCGGCTTATTGCGGCCTGAGCTTCACTTCACCTTCGATTACGACCTCTGGATTCGTCTATCGAAGATCTGCCGCTTCGAATATCTGTCAAGGCCTCTCGCTGCCTCGCGTATGCACCGCGCGAACAAGACTTTGGGATCGCGAACCGCAGTTTTCAAAGAGAACATCGAGTTATTGCGCCGCCACTTCGGTTATGTCCCGCTGAACTGGGTGTACGGGTATCTGACATACCTTCGCGACGGCCGGGATCAGTTCTTTGACAAGCTCGAACACTCGCCGTGGACTTATCTGATGAGTCTTCCGGCGGGTCTCAAATACAATTACCGGCATCCCTGGCGCTACTGGAGAGAGTGGAGCGGCAAACTGAGCGCGGGAAACCTGCGGCAGCTACGAAAAACGCGGAGCGAGTAACTAGCCTGCATTTCTCACACACCTTCTGCTCCGGCGCGCGATAAGGCCGTGCCTACTTCGTTGCGCTCGTTCAGCGTGCTCGACGTACTGTTCAAGTACGCCTCCGCGCGCTGACGTTCGCGCGCCTCGTATCCACGGCCTTCTCACGCACCTCGCGACGAACCTGTGTGAGAAATGCAGGCTAGGACTTCGACTGCATTCCGTGATATGCGTCGGTAACTTCATCCATCGATCCATCCAGCATCAGGTCTCCATGGTCGAGCCAAATTGCGCGATCACATAAGCGGCGCGCCATGCTGGGGTCGTGTGAAACGCAAACCACCGTCTTGCCCTTCCGGCGGAAGTCGAGAATTTTCTCGAACGACTTCTCGCGGAATGAGTGGTCGCCCACAGCCAGCACTTCATCGATCAGAAGGATGTCGGGATCTACGTGGGTTGCAACCGAAAACGCCAGCCGCATTGTCATGCCAGCGGAGTAGGTTCGCAGCGGCTCGTTCATGAAATCGCCCAGTTCGGCAAACTCGACGATTTGATCGAAGATGTACTTCATGCGGCCGCGGCTCACGCCCAATAGCGCGGCGTTGAGCTGCACGTTTTCAGCCCCTGTCAACTCTGGATGAAACCCCGAACCCAGCTCGAGCAAGGGCGCAAGACGCCCTGCGACCCTGATGTAGCCGCGATCCGGAGGCACTAAGCCCGCAATCAGGCTCAGCAGCGTGCTTTTGCCCGCGCCATTCGAACCGATGACGGCTAATCCATCACCAGGCTCGACGCGAAAAGAAACGTTTTTGAGCGCGAAAAACTTTTCCGTCTTTCGCTGTTGCTGCTGGCCCAGCCAATTTTGCAAGTGCGTCCGTAACAGAAGTTGGCCGGTGTGGCGTTCGAAGCCCTTCCAGATGCTTCGCAGCTCGATTGCGCACGTACTCTTCATAGGTAATTGTAAAAGCGTCCGCGCAAGCGCCTGAACGCAAACCATCCAATCGCAAGCATGACCGCCGAACTGATCACAAGATTGCGAATCAGAGAAGTCGCGGGCGTCTCGTTATCAAGAAGAATCCGGCGCGAGGCCATTACTAGCGCTGCGATTGGGTTGACCTCGTAAATGTCTGCATATTTAGGTGGAATGTTGCCGAAATCATAAACGATCGGCACAAGCCAGAAAAGAATCACGATCGCAGATTCAACCACATAGCGGACATCGCGAACGTAGACGTTAAGCGCCGATGTGAACATCGACGCGCCGATCACAAAAATAATCTCGAGCGGCCAAATCAGCAGCAACCAGAGCCAGTGCCAGTTCGCGCCAACGGTGAAGGCGGTGAGAATTAGCAGCAGAAGAATCTGCGCGGACATATGCACGCAGTTGCCAAGCACGATCGAAATTGGCAGAATTTCACGCGGCACCGCAACGCGCTTGATCAGCCCGACGTTATCCAGCAACGACGAAGTGCCTGCGAGCCAGGATGAGGTGAAAACGTTGTAAGGAACCAGACCGCACAGCACAAACACGGCGAAATGGTGAATGCTACTCTGCTGGATCTTGGTAAAGACGAACCACAGGAGGGTCATCATCACCAATGGATTCAAGAGCGACCAAAACACGCCCAGCGACATATTCCGATAGCGGATTCTGAAATCCTTCAGGATCAGATTCTGCATCAGAAATAGATAATCGCCACCCCACTGTATGGAGTGGTCTGCGTTTTCGGTTGGCAGAGGATCGGAAATTGCCGACAAATAGAGACCCTTCGAAGCTTTGAGCGACGCCGCTGGACACTCCATTATATAGGAGCGGCCAGGGACCACTCAAACTCCGGCGCGGGCCACTTTCGGGATCTGTTCAAATTCGGGTTGCGCGCTCGAAACGTTTATGTTCTTAAGGCGATACGAGACACGCCGCCGATCACCGGGCTTCGCTACTCCGGCAGTGCTGCTACGCGAGGCGGAAATTTTCATTCGCAGCGGCGTGTTTCGTAACCCGAATGGTACGAAAAACTCCAGACGGAAGTCACCACTAGTTACCGCGCGCCCGCCCAGTTGCTGCCCGTTGGCCTCGACGTGCAGAACTTGACCGCCGAGCGCCGGCAGATCCGGCAACGAGCCTTCGACGGTGAACCGTTCACAGCCTGCCGGCAACATATAACAAACATCCGGACCCGCCCAACCATCCGCGTACAGACCCTGTGACTTACGTATGGTGCGCTGAATGATCGTACCGGCAACCAGTCGCACAGCTTTCTGTAACGTGTGTGCAACCGGTTTCGCCGGGCCGCACGCACGCTCAATCCGGTCACAACACATTTTCTGATACGTGTTCAGTCCGTAAACGATGTATCCGGGAGACAGTTTCATTCCCGTGTGACGCCACAACATTCCCTGAATTTCGCGCACGCGGCGGCCGCCGCCGGCTGACGTCTTAGCTTCGGGATATTCCCGGAGGCAGCCCAGGTATTCAGGAATGTAGTGAAGCGGGTACTGCAGTCCGATGCGAATCAGAATATCCCAATCCATCACATAGTGAAGGTTTTCGTCGAGATAGCCGACGTGATCCAGGACATCTTTACGGAAGTAGACAGTCTGCTGCAGGATGTAATCGGAAAGGTACGTGAGTTTCCAGAGGTTGAGAGGCTCACTCCACGGAAAGCGACCGGTGAGTTGACCGGCGCCATCCATCAAATAGCCTTCGCCATAAACAGCGCCTGCCGCCGGATTAGCCTGCCACGCGGTAACGGCATTTCTTACCGCTCCGGGAAGATATACGTCGTCCGAATTCAGCCAGGAGAGAATCGAGCCGCGCGCCATGTGAAAGCCCTTGTTGATTGCGTGCGACTGCCCTCGATCTTTTTCGGAGATATAAGTGACGCGGCTGGCGTAGTCTTTCACGACAGATGCGGTTTCATCTGTCGACCCGCCGTCCATAATGATGTACTCGATCGGCTGATAAGCCTGACTGAGGACGCTTTCGATAGTTGCCCGGATGAACCGCCCTTGGTTGTAAGACGGAGTTACTACCGTGACAAGAGGCTCGCGCATGGTGTCGTGTGCCGTCTCCGATGGGCGCTTACATCTTCACACCTGACGCCAGGCAATGCGCAGCCACTCAAACCACTAAGGGGCCCCGGCGCCATTCATCGCAACTCAAGCTACGCGGCTTTGGTCGATTATCGTCCAGGCTGCGAATGCTAGGTTGACGCTTGACTCAAGAAATACTCTGCCATTTTAACAAGAAGCGTTACTCATATAACCCGGTACTTCCCTTATTGAGAGATGATTCTGGACGGTAACAAACAGAATGGCGGGTTTACGAAATAAAACTTTTCCGGCACAAAATCTTGGACCCCGACAAAGCAAGAGCTCTTGAGCAGCACACGCACAGAGAACAACCTCAGGCTAAGACCGTAGTAAACTGAGCTTTCGAACATGAAATATGGCATGCGGATGGCCGCCGCAGTGTGGTTGTGCGCTTGCGCCGGTATGGCGGCCGATTGGAAGACTCTCAAGCCGCAAGGCTGCGTCAGCGATTATGCCGACGCAGTCGACCCCGCCAGCCTGGCCGAACTCGGCGCCTATTGCACCGCACTAAAGAACGCTACGGGAGCGCAGCTTTCAATGGTGGTGATCGGCTCGCTGCAACGGGAGCCGGTCGATGCTGTTGCCCATGCCATTTTTCAGGGCTGGGCCGGGGCTTCCGCCACGCCGGATGACCGGGCGCTCCTGTTGATCTCGGTTGGCGACCGGCGTGACACCCTGGTGGCAGGCAGCCAGTTGCAATCTGTACTGGATGCCAATGCGATCGATCAAGTTCTTAGCGAAACGCACCTTGCCCTGTCTCAAAAGCTGTACGGCCAGGCATTAATGGCTGCCGCCGACGAGATCGGCGGCCGCATCGCTGCAGCGCGCCACAAGATGATCCCCGTCCGATTACCGAAACGGGCGCATCGTCAGTGGAGCGATTCGTTTCCGTGGCCGCTGGCGGCCGGTTCCATCGTCATCATCGGTCTGCTTGCGTGGCTGCTCCGCCGGCCGCACCACCGGCTTCCTGCCGGGGACCGCGCTTGAAACGCATCCTTCTTCCCGCGGCTCTCGTTGTCGTTTTCGGCATTGCGGCCGGCAGCGAATTTGTGAGCGTGCGGCGCAATCTGTCGAACCAGCGCGCCGTCATCGACTCGCAATGGGACGAATTGAGCGACGCCTTGGAGGACAGAGCGGAACTGGTGGCGAACCTGGCGGGGATGATACAACGCGTGGAGAATCCGCACGACAGCGCGGTCGAAGATGCGACCGAATCCTCCAAGAAATTGAAGGATGCGCAAGCGCGGGAAGAGAAAATTGCAGCCAACGCGCGTCTGATGACCGCCTTCGCGCGCCTCTACCTGGAAGCGGAGCGTCGCCCGAAGCTGACGGAAAGCCCCGAATACAAGCGATTGAATGAAGAGATCGGGGGCGCCGAAAGCCGCGTGGCCGTCGAACGGCGAAAATACAACGATCTGCTGGAGCACTACAACGCGCAACTCCAGCGGTTTCCCCAAAATATTGTCGCGGGTCTCAGCGGCCTCTCGCGTATCGACGCCTACGTACAAACCGAGCAGGAGATTCGATAAATTGACATGGCAGAAACCGACCCGGTAAAGTCACTCGCCGAACGCACGGAGAAACTGCAGCTCAATGGCGTGCGCCGGCACATATTTCTTTGCGCCGACCAGACGAAACCGAGTTGCTGCACGCGCGAAGAGGGCGTGGAGGCGTGGAACTATTTGAAGCGCCGGTTGGGCGAACTCGGTCTCGCGGACAGTATCTATCGAAGTCGCGCAAATTGTCTGCGGGTTTGCGAAAGCGGTCCCGTTGCGCTGGTCTATCCGGAAGGCGTGTGGTACCGCAACGCCGGCCCACAGGCTTTAGAGCGAATCCTTCAGGAGCACTTGATCGGCGGACAAATTGTAGAGGACCTGGCGTTCGCGCGCAGTCCCGTTTGCGAAGGCTGCGAGGAGTTCACTCTGGCTCCGCGGGCTCCGGGGGCTCAAACGAATCCAGCAAGTCCGGATTCTGCGCAAACCGTTTCAAAACCCGAATGATGTCGCCGCTGCGGAACCCGGCATTGGAGAGCCGGCGGTACGCGGAGGCCAGATCCTTATCTTCTTTCAAGAAGGCTTCTCGCGGCGCCAGGCGGTATTTCTTGCGAATCCACTCTTCAATCATCGCGGCTTCGTCTACGCCTTCGTAAACCTTCGCGACCGTATTCTCCGCCACCGCAGGCGCGACGCGGCGTTGGCGCAGATCGCGAATCACACGCGTGCGTCCGAATTTTTCGCCGGAAAGGCGCGCGGATGCGAATCCCTCGGCGAACTTACGATCGTCGAGATAACCGAGTTCTTTTAAACGAACCAGAAGCGGATCGATATCGTCTGCCTTCTGCGCTCGCAAACGAAGCTTTTGGCGCAGCTCACCGGACGAGCGCGCGCGTCCACTCAGCAGTTTTAGTGCGTACGCCCACAGCGCGTCGCTTTCCAAGCGTTTAGGAGCCCGTTCCTTCATATATAAAAAGCTTACGCGGAGTATACTGAGATTGGCTCAGGCCAGCGGCTTTCCGTCTGATTTGAAAGTCGATCTCACTGTGGAGGATCACATGGATAAGAATGGGCTGTCCAGCTTTTTGATGGGTCTCGGCGTCGGGGTTGCGATTGGAATGCTGTTCGCGCCAAAGTCCGGCCAGGAGACTCGAGAGCTGATCAAGAATAAGGCAGGCGAAGGCGCCGATTTCGTCAAATCTAAGAGCGGCGACATTAAACAGAGCGCTTCCGAATGGGTGGACAAAGGGAAGCAAAGCGCCTCCGAATGGGTCGATAAGGGCAAAGAAGCAGTTCGTAGCCAGAAAGAGAATTTGTCGGATGCCGTCGAAGCGGGTAAACAGGCATACCGCGACGCCGTAGGCACACAAGGCCCCGGTTCTAGCGCTGGTTCCGAAGCTTAGCCCCAAGGACCGTTCCAAATGAGTGAGGAAGTATTTCGATGGGTCGTGACGGTCGGCGTCGCGCTTGCCGCGCTTTCGATGGTAGCTCAAGCCGTCGTCTTGATGGCCGTTGCGCGCGTAGCGCGTAAAGTGCAGGCGAACGCCGAGCCCGTGCTGGAGCATGCCACTCCGCTGGTCGCCCGCCTGCAGAGTCTGCTGGAAAAGCTCGAGCCGGTAGTCGCACACATCGATCCGATGATCCAGAAGATCGGTCCGATGGTGGACACGGCGCGCCAGACGATCGAGAAGGCGCAGCCTGCGATCCAAAAAGCCGGACCTATTATGGACAAGGTCCACGAGATTTCCACCAAGGCGAGCACGATAGCGGATCGCGCCGGGGCCTTAATCGGAAATGTAAATAAGATCGTTGAGGATACTCGGCCGAAAGTAGACCAGATATCCCAGCAGGCGGTTTCGGTAGTGAATACAGGGCGCGAGCAGGTTGAGAAGGTCGGTGAGTTACTGCAGGATGCAGCCGGACGTGCGCGCGTCCGGTTGGATCAGATCGATCGGTCGGTAGACAGCACGGTGTCGCAGGTGGAGCAGGTGGGCGACAACGTGAAGCGCGCGGTGATGCGTCCGGTACGAGAAGTGAATGGCGTAGCGGCCGGGATCTCCGCGGCGGTTGCGTCCCTGGTTCGCAAGAAGGCGCCGGTCGACGAAGCCACGCAAGACGAAGAGATGTTTATTTAGCGGTATTCCAGAAGCGGGCGCGAATTAACCGTCTTCCCTGCCCTGCGCCCGCCGGGCCCATGCCACTCCCAAACGAATCTGCTCATAACTGATGCTTTCCGGCAGCGCGTCGCGCAAGGGCTTCAACCACTGCGCACCGACCCGCTCGATGGCTTGCGCAATCAATTGGTGATTGGCTTCGCCCACCCATTCCACCTGGTAATCCAGGCGGCCCTTTTCCACCAGGTCGGCAACCATGTTGACCACAGTGGAAAGCTTACGCCCGCGCAGTTGGGCGATGTCTTCGAACGTTTTGCCTTCGGCAAGCAGGCGGATGGTTTCATCGGCGGGGGAAACTTGCGTGGTTTCGCGCGCCGCGGCGCGCGCGCCGGTTTGGAAGGATTCGAGCGCCGCGAAGATCTCACGTCCGTAGAGTTCCGCTTTACGTTCGCCAATCCCGCTGACGCCCAGTAATTCCCGCAAATTGGAAGGCCGCTTGCGACACAGGTCTTCGAGCGCCGCATCGCTCAGGACGACGTAGGCAGGGACTTGGTGACGCTGGGCGACACCCTTTCGCCATTGTTTGAGGTAATCCATCAGCGCCGCATCATCCGGACTCAAAGCAGGCACGGCAGCCTTCGGACTTTCGCGCCGCTGCTCTGGCGGCTCTGCTTTGCGACGCTCGGTGATTTCGAGACGTTCCAGACCCACGGCCTTCGTCTTCTCGCGCCGCTTTGACTTACGGCTGCGCGATGGCGAAATTTCTTCCACGGGAAGGTTGAGCCACTCGGGCTGGTTGCCGCAAACGTCACACATGTCGCAGCGTTGCCATTTCGGGATTTGACCGAAATGGGTGCAGATCTGCAGATGGCGGCAGCGGGCGCTCTCCACAAAATTGCGCACCGTGTGATAGCGCTGCCAGGCGCGCTCCCTCTCCGCCGGGTCGTTCAACTTATCGATGAAATACGCCAGCAGACCGGCGTCTTTCGGCTGCCACAGCAACACGCAGTCCGAAGGCAATCCGTCGCGGCCCGCGCGGCCGGCCTCCTGGTAATACTGCTCGATCGATTTGGGCAGCGCGGTGTGAATCACCGCGCGCACCGCCGGTTTATTGATGCCCAAACCAAACGCGATTGTTCCCACAAGCACGCGCACTTCGTCGTTCATCCAGCGCTCCTGGTTGCGCCGGCGCAATGCGCCGTCCATCTGCCCGTGGTAGGGAATAGCGGGAATGCGGCGTTCCGCCAGGAAATCGACGGTCTCCTCCACCTGCGCAATGGTAGGCGCATAGACAATCACACTCTCGCCCGCGTAGGCGCGGCACGCTGCCATCAATTTCTTGCGGTGATTGGTCTTGTCGCATACGTGGACCACGTAGCGCAAATTGGCGCGATGGAAACTCGCGATGTACTTATGAGGCTCGCGCAGTTGCAGCTGCTCTAAAATGTCGTGGCGCACACGGCGCGTGGCGCTGGCCGTGAAGGCGGCAATGGGCTGATCCGGAAAGTGCTGGCGCAGCGAGGACAGTTGGCGATATTCGGGACGAAATTCGTGGCCCCATTCGGAGATGCAGTGCGCTTCGTCAATTGCGAAGAAGGCGAGCGGCACGCGCCGCAACCAGGCGATGGTGTCGTTGCGCGCCAGGCGTTCCGGCGAAAGGTAAAGCAGCCGGAAGCGGCCTTCGGTCGCGCCGCGCATGACGTCACGCTGCTCATCCGGCGTAAGTGAACTGTTCAGCAGCGCGGCGGGAATACCCATGTCAGCGAGCTGCGCCACTTGATCCTGCATCAGGGCGATCAGAGGCGAGATGACCACCACCGTCTTGCCGAGCGCTACCGCAGGCAGTTGGTAACAGAGCGACTTGCCGCCGCCAGTAGGCATGATCACTGCGGCATCGGCGCCCGACACCAGGCTTTGCACAATGCGCTCCTGCATCGGCCGGAACGAATCATACCCCCAGTAGCGTTTGAGGGTGGCGAGCAGGTCTTCCACGGAATTACGAGTGTAACTCGCGTTCGCGGTACGGCGTGACTTTGCTGGCCGGAGATTTTTCCAGCATCTCGCGCACGGTCAGGTGAGAGACCGGATGGCGCAGCGAGGGCGCAAGATCCGCCAACGGGACCAGCACGAAGCGCCGCTCCGCGATTGCGGGATGCGGAATTTCGAGCCTGGGCGTGCGCACGACCGCTTGTCCGAAAAACAGGATGTCGATATCGATCACGCGCGGCCCCTTGGGTATGCCGCGCACGCGTCCCAGCGCGCGCTCAACGCGGCCGACCCGCGACAGCAACTGCACGGGAAAGAGCCCGGTCTCGCCCTCCGCCACTTGATTCAGAAACCAGGGCTGCTGGCGGTAATCCATCGGTTCGGTTTCGTAGAGCGGAGAGAGGCGCGTGATGCGCAGATCGGATGACTCTAGTTTTTCAACCGCGCGTCGTAAATTCAGCGCGCGGTCGCCTAGATTTGAACCAAGGCCCAAGTAAATGGTCTTGATCATTCGGGCTTGGTCAATTTTTCTTTATAGACTTGAAAAACGCGGCGGTAATCGAGATCCAGCGCAACCGTCACCGGGGGCACGCCGCCGGCGAGGTGCTGATCGAGCGGGATGGTGGCGCCATAGAAGCGGCCCCATTCGGTGACGACATCCAAGTGATGTGCTTCGGACTTCGTGATGCAGCCCGGGTCAATCAGGAAAGCAGCCGGCAACGCGTCCCACATATACGCCATGGCTTTGGGATTGTTCAAAAATCCAGGGTAGCGGTTGCCCAGATCCTCGCGGAACAGGTCCGAAACCGGCGTGTGCGCGTTGGCGATCTGATCGAACTCCGCCTTATGCAACGGCGCCAGATTGCAGATGTCCAGACCGAACATGATTTTGTGCGGGATGCGCGAGCGCAGGACGATGCGCGCAGCTTCGGGGTCGAACCAGAAGTTGAATTCGGCCATAGGAGTGGCATTGCCGGGCGCCTTGTAATTGCCGCCCATAAAGACGATGCGCTTGATTTTGGTTTCGATATCGGGCTTCAGGCGAAGCGCCAGCGCAATGTTGGTCATGGGTCCGATGGCGAAGATGGTGACCTCTCCGGGCTGGCGCTCCACTTCCGAAATGATGAAGTTCACCGCGGCCTGGCGGTGCGGATGGCGGTTCGTCAGGCTGGCGCCAGGAGCAGGGACAACGGCGGCAGGATCGTGCGCGAATGCGCCCATGAATTCGAGAGCGCCCCAGCGGCGCGCCGATTCGTGCGCCATCGCAGCCGTATGGATGAGCGGGGCCGCGGCGCCGGTCATCACCGGAATTTGCGGGCGCTTCAGCAAATCGAGAATGTGGAAGATGTATTCCGCTACCTGATCGCCCCACACATTGCCGGGCACGGTCGTAATACCAGAGATGCTGACCTGTTCCGGACTGCGCGCCAGCATGACCAGCGCGGCCCCATCGTCGCCGAAAACGCCGCAATCGGTGTCAAAAATAATGTGGTCGCGAGCAGCGGAAGAGATAGCGGGAATCATGAGCATGGCCGCAAAAATGCGCAGCATAGTTATCGGCAGCAACCCTTGAAGCGGCGGCGCAAACCGGTGAGCGGCTGGGCCGTCATTCCTTTATTCTAATCTCATGCCCAAATTGAGATGGGGAATTCTTGGCGTGGCGCGAATCGCAACCGCCAAAGTCATTCCCGCCTTGCAGCAGTGCGAACTGGGAGAAGTTGCGGCCATCGCTTCGCGCGATGTCGCGAAGGCGCAGGCGGCCGCGCAAGAACTGGGAATCCCGCGCGCTTACGGCTCGTATGAAGAGCTGCTGGCCGATCCCGAAATCGATATCATTTACAACCCGCTGCCCAATCATCTTCATGTGCCGTGGTCGATCCGCGCCGCCGAAGCAGGGAAGCATGTGCTGTGCGAAAAGCCGATCGGTTTGAACGCGGACGAAGCGCGCCAACTGATCGCGGCGCGCGACCGCGCGGGCGTAACCATTGGCGAGGCGTTCATGATCCAAACGCATCCGCAGTGGATACGCACAATGGAGCTGGCGCGCAACGGAACCATCGGCCCGCTCCGCGGAGTGGTGGGGACATTCGGCTATTTCAAACGCGACGCGGAGAACGTACGAAATGTGCGCTCGTGGGGCGGGGGCGGCCTGATGGACATCGGCTGCTACCCGATCAAAGCGGCGCGGATGACGTTCGGCGAAGAGCCGTTGCGCGCGGCGGGCACGCTGGTGCGCGACCCGGATTTCGACACGGATATTTTGACCTCGGCGGTGCTGGAGTTTCCGTCCGGACACCTGACATTCACATGCGGCACGCAGATCGTGCCCTGCCAGAGCATACAGTTCCTGGGCACGAAGGGGCGCATCGACATCGAGATTCCGTTCAATCCGATACCGGGCAGGCCGACGCGTATTCGGGTGGACGATGGCAGCGATATCACGGGCGCGAATATCGTCGTCGAGGAGTTTCCCGGCTGCGACCAATACACGTTGGAAGGCGATGCCTTCGCGCGCGCGGTCCTCGACAAAACGCCGCCGCCGGTGCCGCTTGAAGACGCGCTGGCCAATATGCTGGCGATCGATGCGGTTTTCCGTTCGGCCGAAAGCGGCAAGTGGGAGACGGTGGGTGAACGGTCGGCGGGCCACGCTGGTCAGGCGTGAAACACTACGATTTCAACTGGTCCCCCACACTTTCGCGGAACATGGTCTAGAATGCAAGAAACCCAAAGGTAGGCGAGCGATCTTTTAAGGAACGGTTTACATATGAAACATGCTTACGGACTTTCCGGCATTCTGTTGCCCGTCCTCTTCCATTTTTCAGGCGCAGTAGCGTTGGCTCAGGGCCAGCCGCCCGCGGCTTTCACCGCGCATCAATTGACACCGAATGTCTACTGGGTGGAAGGCGGCGGCGGCAATAGCGGCGTGATCGTCGGCGATAACGGAGTGATCGTGGTGGATGCGAAGACCACTGAAGCCGGCGGCAAACAGTTGCTGGCGGAGATCGCCAAGATCACTCCCAAGCCCGTGAATACCGTGATCCTGACGCATAGCGATGGCGACCACGTGAACGGACTGGCGGCATTTCCCACCGAGGGCGTGAAGGTAATCGCGCACGAGAACAACAAGAAGGAACAGGAGACCGCACAGGCCGCTGGAGGACGGGGCGCGCCGCCTGCCGGACATCTGCCGACACAGGTGGTCACGAAAGAGCACGAGACGTTGAAGATCGATGGCGTAACGCTGGAGGCTTACCATTGGGCGCCGGCGCATACCAGCGGCGACCTGATCGTCTACCTGCCCGCGGAGAAAATTGTTTTCACCGGCGATATTATCGCGACGCAGATGCCGGACCCGCTGATCCATCTGGAGAAGCACGGGTCATCGGAAGGCTGGATCACCACAGTCAAAGGCATCGTGGCGCTCAACGCAGACCGGTTTGTTCCCGGACACGGCGATGTGCAGAACAAAGCGGCGGTCGAGCAGCGGCTGAAGTCTGCTAGCGATAAGCGAGCGAAGATCAAAGAGCTGGTGGGCCAGGGTAAGTCACTCGATGAGATCAAAGCGGCGGTCGATCCCGCCCCGGCGCCAGCAGCAAACGCAGGACGGGGTGGACGCGGCCCAGGATTCGCAAGCTACACGGATGTCGTCTATCGCGAATTGACCGGCAAAAATTAGTGGGTATTGGCTGCCGCGAATGGACGCCGATGAATGCAGATCTTCGGGATTTTATTAAGCCAGGACTTCCGGATTGGGCGCGAAGTGCTTTTGCAGAATCAGCGCTACCGTTCCGCGTAGCCGGGCCATTCCATCTTCGTGTACGGGCGTGACGCGCGGCGGTATTCCGCCCTTGAGCGTTTGCGCATCCACCTCGGCTTGAATCACCGGGCCGAAGCGATGCCAGGAGCGGGTCAAGTCGCCGATCACTAAAATCTGTTCGGGGTCGAGGCCGGCCACAATCATGCGCATGCCGCGCCCCAGATAGTGCGCCATACGGTCCAGCGCTTCGGCGGCCTTGCCATTTCCCTGCTCCGCCAGGCTCAGCAGGTCTTGAAAACTGAGGCCGCCGGGCGCAGCATTCGATTCCAGGTAATAGCGCAGCGCGGCGCGGTTGGATGCGAAGATCTCCCAGCATCCGCGACTGCCGCAACTGCACAAGGGGCCGTTCAGATCGAGCGGCACGTGGCCGAATTCGCCTGCCATACGGTTGGCGCCGCGCGCTAAACGCCCATCCACCAGAATGCCCGCGCCGATGCCTTCAGACACCGTGACTAACGCAAGATTGCGCGCCTGCACGTGGTCAAACCAGACGGCCGCGAGCACACAGGCGCTGGCGGCGTTTTCGAGCTCCACATCCAGACCCGTGGCTTTTTCAACGGTCTTGCGAATCTCCGTTGCCGGCCACTTCAAATTGGGCGCGAAGACCAGGCGCTCCGAGGCGCGGTCGACGCGGCCTGGCAGGCTGATGCCGATACCCTCCACCTTCTTGTTCGTGCAGGATTTCAACATGCGCTGGATGCGCTCGATGATGCCTTCGATGCCGGCCTTGGGGTCGTCCGGCGTGGCCATCGTTTCCTGCGAGGTGAAGCGGCCATTGACGTCCGCCAGCGCCACCGAAATCTGAATGGGCCGCAGATCTACACCGATGATGACGCGGTCATCGTTGAGGCGCAGGAAGGTGGGGCGGCGGCCTCGCGGCAGGCGACCGGTGGGGCCTTCCAGCACCCAATTGTCGGCGATCAATTCTTCGACGATCAGCGAAACGGTGCTGCGCTGCAGGCCCGAAGCACGTGACAGATCGGCGCGAGAGATAGGCTGGCGAGTGCGAATGAGGTTCAACACCACTCGCTTATTGATGTCTCGCACCACTTCGCTGGTGGCGACCTGCATCCGTCTCGTATCCGCCATTCGGTCCGTTATCAAACTATAACGCGATACGAGTTAAATCACGCATTGGTTCACGCCCGACGCGAGATACCCTCCATCCACAGCGATGCATTGACCGGTGAGGAAACTGGCGGCGTCCGAGGCCAGCAACACGGCCGCGCCTACCAGTTCTTCCGGCCTGCCGAAACGGCCCATTGGCGTGCGCATCAGCATCTCGCCGCCGCGTTCCGTGCCGGTGATCATCTGGCGGTTGAGTTCGGTGGGAAACACGCCTGGCGCGATCGCGTTCACGCTGATGCCGTCGCGCGCCCACTCGCAAGCCAGGCTGCGGGTCAAGCTGAGGAGCGCTGTCTTGGCGGCGCAATAGGCGCTCACGCCGTGAAACGCAAGGTACGAACCGAGCGAAGCGATGTTGATGATACGGCCGGCGCCTGAAGTTTTCAATGGCTCATAAAAAGACTGACAGCTTCGCAGGGCGCCGGTGAGATTGGTGTCGATCAGATGATTCCACTCTTCCTCGCGAATCGACTCCGCCGGTTGTTTGCGCGTGAAGCCCGCGGCGTTTACCAGAATGTCGATGCGGCCGAAGCGCGCGAGGGCGGCGTCGCGCAAACGGCGCAACGATTCACGGCTTCCCACATCGGAAACCTGAACCATTGAGCTAACTCCCAACGCTTCGATTTCTGCACAGACCTTCGCGATGTGTTCTCGTCTTCGACCCGTTGGCACGACAGTCGCGCCGTGGCGCGCCAGACCGATCGCCAAGGCGTGGCCTATTCCGGAGGTTGCGCCGACGACGACGGCAACGCGTCCGGTCAGATCGAAAGTTTGGAACATAGGACGAAGGTTTACGGTTGTAGGGAAGTTGAAAAAACGAACTCAGACCCACATATTGTTTTAGCATACAACAATATATCTTTGGCAGCTGCTTTTTGGTGAATTTACTCACGTATCGTCTGGTTGCGTAATGTCCCCAGCGTCGCGCTATAGAGAACCGTTATTATGTTTATAAAGCCGCTGAAAGTCAGAGTTGGAGTTGCATCTCGAAAATAAAGTGGGCCCGCCGCTGCTGTCTCCGCCAAGTCTTTTTGTTTGATTTTTTTAGTTCGCCACTAAAACAATATCGAGAATACCGAGACAACACTCTCAGGCGTACAACGGGCCTACGTTCTCCGTCAAAAGTACTATACGAACTACGAACATTAGCCTATGCTTATACTATGACGTCGACTGCCCGACGAGCGATTGCCGCCTCGGTCCTGGCGACTTTAGCGTGTGCGGGACTCGTCTGGCGTATCGAAAGCGCCGAAAACGTTTTCCGAAAACCATTACGCGTCGGGTTCCAAAACTCACCGCCCTATCATTTCCCGGAT
>DATAUH010000524.1:0-5536 GCA_036268375.1 Bryobacteraceae bacterium
CTGATGAAGTGCACTTCGTGACCGCGAGTCGCCAGTTCAAGCCCCAACTCGGTCGCCACAATGCCGCTGCCGCCATACGTCGGATAACACGTGATCCCGATATTCACCGGCCCCCCGTCGGCTGGCCCGCGCCCGCAACCGCACGCAGCACTCCGTAGCCGATCTTGCCGTGCAGATTCTCATCCGGCGATGCCACGTCGCCTCCGCCAAACCACACCTGGATCGTGTCGCCCTGCACCATCACGGTTGGGTCGCAAATCACTTTCGAATCCCAGGCCGATGCTCCGCCAAACACGACCGGCAATTTGCTCCACTTCACTCCATCGGATGACCGGGCCAGGCCCAGCCGCCGCTGCTCGCTAAAATCGCGTCCCGTGTAGAGCATCCAGTAAAACCCCTTATAACTGAAAACCGCGGGCTCACCCACGCCTGCTTCATCGAACGATCCCGGCTCGCCAGGCGCAAGAATCGGGTTCGCTGTCGACTTCAACCAATGCACGCCATCCTCCGAACGCGCCACGCCCAATCGTTGCTGCGGCGGCTGCGCGCGGTCGTGCCCCAGATAGTACATGTAGAAATACGGCCCCACGCGAATCACGTACGGGTCCGCCACCACGCGCTCATCCCAACTTTTGAACGGACCCGGTTTCAGCACGGGATCTCCGTGACGCGCAAATTCATGTCCGTCGGTGGACGTCGCAAGCCCGATGCTGCCCGCGTTGCGAGGCCCCGCCACATACCAATAGAGCAGGACGCCCTCATCGGTCAGCGCGGCGCCGTTGGCTGCAATATAGTTGCCCTCCCACGTACTCGAATCGGGTGAGAGTACCGTTTGGCCCTGCACTGCCGTGCGCCACACGCCGTCGAAGATCGAATACACCATCACCTGCTTGCCGCCAAATTCGGTCACCGACGGATTCAATGCGTCGCCTGAAGCGCTCACCAGCGGCTGCGGGTTTTCTTCGAATCGAAAGCTCAGATTGGGAGTGCCGCCCTCGAGCGCCGGCAGCGTGAAATCGGAATAATGCGAGCAGCCGACCAGCGCCATTGCGGCGGCCGCCAGCATCCATCGCGTCATTGCAATGGGACCCGAAACTTCAAACCAGCCCCGCGCCCCGGTCTCGATTCCAACAGCAGATCCGCATTCAACGACCGCGCGCGCCGCTTCAAACTCGCCGGACCCAACCGCAGCAGTTCCAACTCCTCCAGCGAATAGGAGCCCGCAAACGGAAACCCGTGACCGTTATCGTCAATCGAAATCTCCAATCCGCGTTCGGTCTTTTCCATCGCTACTGCGACGCGCGTCGCTCCGGCGTGCTTCTGCACGTTGTGCAGCGCCTCGCGAATCATCTGCAGCACTTCAAGCGACGCCTCCTGCGGCAACCCCACTGGCGCGCCCGCGCCGATAAACGTTACCGGAATGCCCGTCTCCTTCTGGAAGGATTCGGCCGTGCGACGCGCGTTTGCGATCATGTTTCCGCCGTCCACATCCAGCGGCCGCATCCCGTGCAGAAATGCCCGCAAATCGCGAATCTGATCTTGAGCCAGCGCCTGCAACTGCCGCAGGTCTTGCATCCCGGCGTTGAAATCGCGCTCCAGCAATTTGCGCAGAATCTCCAGCCGCATTTGCAGGCTGATAAAGCTCTGCAACGGTCCATCGTGAAAATCGGCTGCGATCCGCCGCGCCTCGTCCTCGCGCGCCTTTTGTTCTGCAATCTTCGTCTGCTCCAACAGGGTCCGCAACGCCGTGTTCGCGCTCGCCTGCCGTTTGCGATTCGTCGCGCAGCCCACCGCCAGCGCGCCCGTAACCAGAATGGTGCGATCCAACTCCCAGATGTTGGTGGCCGGCAGCATCGCGCAAAAGAGAAACGACACTGAGCTGGTGATCGCCACTTCGAGTGGCCCGTAAAACGCAACGCCCTCCCCCATCAGATACAGAAACAGCGCCGGCGCGAACCAGATCGTCGCCTCGCCACCCATGCTCGCGATCACCATAAAATAGACCGCGTCCGCAAACAGCGACAGCATACCGAGCAGCCCGGAAAATGGATCGGCGCGAGCGGCCTGAAGGATTCCGTAAATCAGAAACGCACTCAGGATCGAAAAATAGAGCGCCCAATGCGACGGAGGGAAAAAGTACGTGAGGACCAGCGCGAAGGCCGCAAGCCCCGCACGGCATAACGCCATGGCGTGCGGCCAGGATTTAAACCGGTCGAAGGGCACGATCACTTCCGATAGAGGTAAATAGCGTGGCTGCGGCCTTCGCCATCATCGTCGATGTTCTCTACTTTTTCCGGCGTCCAGTTACGAAATTCGAAATCATGCGAGACGATGCGCGCGCCTTTCTTCAACTGGCGATCGAGCAGCGGCTGCACCTTCCCGTCAATTGCCTCCGGCATCAGATAGACCGCCACTACATCGGCGGAGCTGTAATTCTGTTGCAGTAAGTCGCCTTCGATCACACGCGCCGTCTTATCCAATCCCAACTTGTGAATCTGTTCCGTACTCTGCTTCACCATCTTCGGATCGATCTCAATTCCGATCGCCTGCGCATGAAACTTGCGCGCCGCCATAATAACGATTCGCCCGTCGCCGGAACCCAGGTCGTACATCTTCTCGCCGGCCTTCAGTCCCGCCAGTTGCAGCATCTTTTCAACAATGGTTTCGGGCGTTGGATAGTAGGGCGCCAGAGTGCGAGCGCCGCCCTGGGCGGGTAAATTACTGCACGCCGCGAGCAACACCAAACCGAGTCTCACCATGGCGTAAGTCCACTGTAGCACTTACCTTCCTTGACGGCCGCGGGGGCAATTCGTCTGCTGGTTTATGCAAAGCGTAACGAATGTTGTGTTCCCGTTGTACTGACGTCAGACGGCCGAAAAACGAAAAAACGAACTGGACAACTCAGGGACACACGTTCTACCTGCAGGGATGGGCAAGGACCCGAGCCCTTTGCCTAATTTGTAATATTGATCTTCGCCGCCAGGCTAGGCGTTCCACCCACGCTCACCACAATCGGCTGCACGCCGGTCGCAATCGATGAGGGCACAAACACGTTCACCTGCATCAGTCCTTCGAAGTTATACGCCAGCGCACTATACGCCACCGTCGCGGCTACGCCGCCGATGGTGACGGAAACAGCCTGAAGCGGCACGGGCGCGGCTGCGGGCGGGGCCGCCGCGGTGTTGCTTGCGATCAGCGGATTCACGTCGCCCTGCCCGGTCACGTAAAATGCAATCTCTGCGCCGCGCGCAGCACTCTCCGCGCCTGCCACCATTCCATTGCCATCCACGAAAATGCCCGGCGCCGCCGTTTGGGTCGAAAATGTATACGCCGCTACCTGCCCATTGTTATTGATTGCCAGCTCCGTGTTGCCCGCCGGAATTTCGAACGGCAGCAGCAGATTCACCTGGTTCGGCGAAACATACTCCACCGCCGCGGGAAGGCCGTTCACCGTGGCTGAAACTCCCGCCAGAGATATCGGAATGGGGCTGGAAGACGAGGCCATGCTCGTTCCTGCAGGAGCCAGACCCGTTCCATATACCGACAGGTACATTCCCGGCGCGCCCACCTGCTGCCCCGACGCCGTGTTTGCGACCGCCGCAATCTTCATCGTGTTTGCCGGCGCGGCGCCCAGCACAAATGCTACGCCCACGGTCACAAATTGCGGCGACGTGTTGGCCGATTGAAAAATCAAATTCGCAATATACGCGCCATTTGCCAAGCCCGCGCCTGACGCTGACACCGTAATCTGCGCCGGCCCTGTCCCCGATTGCGGAGCCACTTTCATCCAGGCCGTATTCAGTCCCGCGGGCGCAACCGAGAGGCTCCATTGCTGTCCCGCCGGAACGCTCAGCGATACTGTGCCGGTGGCGCTTTGTCCGGCTGCGGCGTTGATCGTCAGCAGCCCTGGCGACGCCGACAAAATACCCGCGCTCACGCTTGGCGTTTCAAAATTGATCGTGGCCTTCGCAGCGACCGTGTTATTTAGAGAATCCACGCCGTCCAGTTCCACGATTTCCGTATAAGAAGGCGTGATCCCCGTCCAGCATACCGGGGCCAGCAGCGCGCCATTGGCCGGCAGGCGCAGACTCCCGAACAGGTTCAGAATGCTGGCGCTGTAATCCTTGCCCGCGCTGGTCGTCAACCGCGTCAACTCCACTGGATATCCGTTGTTTTCCTGAACCACCAGCAACTCTTCAAACGGACAGTTCGGTTGCGACGTGTTGTCGTTCATCACGCCCGGCACCGCCGCAAGCGTCAGCGCGGCCCCCGGACCCGTCACCCATTGCTTAGCCAAATTCGTCAGGTCCACGGAGCCCAGTCCCGTCGCCAGGTCGTAGCCCGTTCCCGCCGCCCAGCCTATCTCGCCGCCAGTACAGTTCGGCGTATTCAGCGCGCACGCAACCACGTTGTCCCCCGACGTGACATCGTGCATCACGTTCCCGCTCGATCGTGCGATCCGGTACAGCGTCGGGTTCACATTCCCCAATCCGGCCGTCTTCTGCAGCCCCGCCGTCACCAGATATTGATTGAGCAGCGTCAACATCCCGGCGAAGACTGGAGTCGAAGCAGACGTGCCGCCGACAATCGTCGAAACACCCTCCTGCACCATCAAATACCCATCGTGATTCGGTGACGCCGCAAACGAGACATCCGGCACGTCGCGCGCGCCGTCATTCGGTACGCCCGGACCCGTTTGCCACGCAGGCTTCGCGTACAGTGCACTTGCCCCGCCGCCCGACGCGGTCAGAAGATGCGTGATCGTGAAATCATTCCACGTGGCCTCCGGAATATAGCTTTTGGCCGACGCTCCGCTCACGCTGTTCGTGGCGCTCCAATACCCGCCCCCCACATCGTTGAAGGTAGTCCCGCCCACCGCCGTCACTTCCGGTATGCTCGCCGGAATATTCACCGCCAATCCGTTCGAGGCCCCGGAAGTTCCCGGCGCGTTGTCGCATGCCGCCGCGCCCTGATCGCCAGACGACGCTACCCACGTGATGCCCATGGCGTTCCCCATCTGAGCCAGCCTCTCCAGCACCGCACCCGTCACGCCCTGCGCCGTTATCTGGGCCTCACACAGCGCATAGCTGTAACTGATTACAGGTGCGTAATTCTGATCGATGGCATATTGCACCGCCGCCAGCGCATTCCCCGCGTACACGTAGATCAAACTTGCATTCGGCGCAACGCCCCCGGCGATTTCCAGGTCGAGACTAATCTCCTCCTGCTGGCCGGATAACACGTTCTGGCTCGAGCCCGGCACCGCAATAATCTGTGGAGAACTATTGGGCAGTCCAAACTGACTCCGGAACGCCTGCACGTCGCTCAGGGTGGTATTAGATTGGCCCACCACCACCAACTTCTGTCCCGTGCCATTGATACCGGCATTCACCAAAGGCATCGCATCGTAAATCGTCCACAAGTCGGCGGGAATCACATAGTGCGTGGTCCCATTCGCCCCGCCGTTGTTCTGCGGCAGCGCTTGTTTTGTGTGACGCGGCGCCTGCGGATAGAAGTCGTCCAGCCCGCTCACCAC
>DATAUH010000525.1:0-14667 GCA_036268375.1 Bryobacteraceae bacterium
CTGGCAATCTTCTACCGATTGCGGGGCCGTATAGTTATTCCCGGTTCCGATGTACGCAATTCCGCGAGACATATCGACCGCTGCCGGCTGCCACACGGCGCCGCCGCTATATCCGCCCGTTTGGCCGCCGTTATCCGGCACGGTGTACCTTTGCCACATCATCTTGCCGGTATCGGCGTTAAGCGCCACGATGCTGCCACGGAATGTGCAACAGACATAACCCGCCTGATCGGCCAACGACTCTTCGCTCGACGAAACGCCCACCAGCACAATATTGCCGGCTACCACCGGCGGACCGGTAATGACGGCGGCCAGGTGTGAATCCACCTTTGTCATCCAATGAATCGTTCCGGTATCGCGGCTGACGGCAATCACGTTGGCTCCGCTGTGCGGCTTAGTTGTGCTTTGTACGTCACCGAAGATAATGTCTTTGCCATAAATGGCAGGGCTGTTGCGGCTTATGCTGCCGCTGACTCCGTTATATGTCGCGATCGTGTGAGTCCAGATCAGCTTGCCTGTGTTCCGGTCGACCGCGTACATATTACCTCCCCAATCCGGGAAGTAGACCGCGGTAGAATCCACGGTTGGCGTAACGCTAACGTCCCCCTGCGTGGTGTAACTCCACATGGGCGTCAGCTTACTCACATTGCTGGGACTGATGGTGTTTTCAGAGCTCTGACTGCGCGAATCGGTGAGATCGTTACCGGACGCCTGCCACGTTGCGGAGCCACTTTGAGCGTGCACCGCCAACGCCGCTGCGACAACGGTTGAGACCGAGACGCCAAATAAGACAGACCTATACCTTCCGGATAAGTTCAACATCGAATTTTCTCCCCCAATGATAGGAATGTGCGAATGCGCGCGAAGCAGACTTACCGGGTCGCCGCTATCGGAAGCCGTCAGGCGCTGGAGCTTGGCTGGAGCTCCTAAGACCGAGTATAAGTTGACCTGTAAGTGAAATATTCCCGCACGGAAGTAAGTTAACGGGGGTAAATGGACAACACAGAACGTTTACATGTGCTTCGGGATATTAGCGCGGGGAGGTTAGCGAGCCGATCGGACTGAATCCTACCGATCGCACGCGATATACGGCACGTTGTCACTCCGCGCTGCCGCTGCTCGAGACACTTATTCGTGGCGCAGCGCCGCCAACGGGTCCACGGAGGCCGCGCGGCGCGCCGGAATCCATGCCGCGATGAGCGCGGTGGCCGTCAGCGCCAGAATGGAAACCGCCAAGAGCCCTGGATCACCCGCACGAACTCCGAAGAGCAGCCCTGCTATCGCCCTGCCCAGCGCCAGCGCCATTGCAACTCCCGCCGCGATTCCGCCGGCCAGCAATCCGGCCGTCTGCCGCACCATCAACCACTGAATCTGCCTGGGACGCGCGCCCAGCGCCATACGGATCCCGATCTCGCTGGTGCGGTTAGTCACCTGATAACTCAACAGCCCAAAGAGGCCGGTTGCCGCGAGCACCAGCGCCAACATCCCGAACGCGCCCGAGAGATACGCCATCACGCGGTTCTCGACCAGCGCGCCGTCCTTTTCCGAATCCAGTGTTCGCACGCGTTGCAAGTACTCACGCCCGCCCCGGTCCACGGCTGCACGCAACATCGCGAGCGGCAGCGCCCCGCCCGCAGTCTTGAGCAGTAACACCGGATAGCCCGCCTGCGCTGCGGGTTGCTGCCACGAATTCATATATATGGTGAAAGGTCTGGTGAGCGAGGGGTCCACTAAGTCGAGTTGTGCGTCGGAGGCGATTCCTACCACTTTCAGCCGCTGATAATCCGTAGACCTGCCCACGCGAATGTAGCGCCCAATCAGGGCAGAGACGCCGCCGAGACGGTCAGCCAAAGCGCGGCTCACGATTGCGCCCGGCTCGGCGCCACTCTCCTCGTCACGTCGAAAATCGCTTCCGGTTTCGATGCGCATTCCCATCAAGGAAAAGAAGCCGTCCGTCACCCTGGCGATGTCCGCCTGAACTTCCGGCCCAGAGCCGCCGTTTTCGCTTGCCGATACGGGCTCCTGATACAGCGTGTTATAGAACGGAACGAAATTGGTAAGGACCGCGGAGGTGATGCCTGGAATCGTTTCCGCTTGTTGTACCAGCTGGCGATAGTAAGGCCCGGGCGCAAAGTTCTGATATCCCGCCGGGCGCGCTGCCAACAACACGTCCCAGACATTCTGCGCCTTGACGCCCAAATCGAGGCTGTACAGCGACCGCAGGGACGAGCCGAAAAGACTCGCGCCGCCAACCAGCGCCAGCGTGAGCGCCATCTGCGCCGCGATCAGAATCTTTTGAGCCGCGCCATTGCCCTGCATGACACGGCTGCCGCTTGCTTGCCAATCACCATTGCGACACAGCCGGCGCGCTTGCCACGCCGAGGCGCCTGCCAGCGCACTCGCGGCCGCCGCCACGATAGCTGCAAAGAACAACGTCACCCGCGAATCGAAGCCCAGGCTGATGGCGAAATTGCTGAACATCTCCGAACCCTGCGCGACGATCAACCGGTTCACCGCCAGCGTAACCGCAAGGCTAAGCGCTGCGCCTGCCGCGACCACGAGCAAGCTTTCAAGAGCCAGCAGTCCCGCAACATGCGTACGGCTCGCGCCTAAGGCCAGCCGCACCGCCACTTCTCTATTGCGCCGCAGCGCCCGCGCGAGCATCAGATTGGCCAGATTCACACAGGCAATGGCAAGGATGGCGGCGCAAATGCCGAAAACCGCGAACAGCGGCTCACCGAACCGGCGGCGCACGAAATAGTCCACACCCGTGGCGGCCGGAATGGCAGTAAGTTGCCTCGACACATATTGTCCCCGCCGCTCGGCGTCATAGCGCGGCGGGACGCTTTGCTCCAGCAGCCACCGGCTCTGCGCGGCCAGACCGGCATTCGCCTGTTCCGGAGACACACCTGCCGCGCGCCTCCCAATGACGTTTACAGACCACCACACCTGCTTCTTCCCGCCTGACAGTTGCGACGGCTCCTGGTGCAGCGGAATGATGATGCCGGCCGGAAAGCCGAGCAGCAGGCCTCCGAAACGGTCTTCTGCAACGCCCACAATGGTGAATGACGCGCCTTGCATCCGGACTCGTTGCCCAATGACATCGCGGCTGCCGCCATACGCCCTGCGCCAGAACTCGCCCGTGATCACGGCGACGCGTGGCCCGCCAGCTTGATCGTCCGCCGGAACAATCGGCCGCCCCATTTGGATCGCGACGCCCAGAGTCCGGAAGCAGTCGCCCGTGAATCCGAGAATCCCAATCGAGCTGAGCATCCGATTCGCCTCGACGCCGTCGTAAGAGGTATCAAACCCGCACGCGCCACGTAACCACGTACTGTTCTTAAGCGGATCGAGGATGGTGCTGGGCAACTGGCTGAGCCGCCCCTGCCGATCGATGGAGGCGATCCGCACCAACTCATGAGGCCGGGGGACCGGCAGTGGACGGAAGAGCATGGCGTCGACGACGCTGAAGACGGAGACCGTAATGCCGATGCCCATCGCCAGGATGAGGATGGCGATTACGCTAAATACCGGACTCTTGATCAGCGATCGCGCCGCGTGCTGCAGGTTGCGCCGTGCGGCCTCGACGCGCCGCCAGGAATCTACGTCGCGGCACTGTTCTTTGGTCAGATCGATGCCGCCGAAGTCGAGGCGCGCGCGCCGCCGCGCTTCGGCTTCGCTCATTCCCGCCGCCAGGTACTTCCTCACCTGAAATGCCAGGTGCGATTGCAGCTCCTCATTTAACTCGTCGTCCCGCATATCACGCCATGTCGAGCACTCTACCGATCGCCTGGGACAACCGAGCCCAGGTATCCGCCTCGAGCTCGAGCTGTTTACGGCCGGCGGCGGTCAGCCGATAGAACCGGGCGCGGCGGCCGAGCTCTGAGATGCCCCATTCCGCCTTAATCCAACCCTGATGCTCCAAGCGATGCAGCGCAGGGTAGAGCGAGCCCTGGTTGACGCGCAGCACGTCCCGTGAAATCTGCTGGATGCGTTCGGAGATTGCCCAGCCGTGCATGGGCGCCGACTGCAGGGTTCGAAGAATCAGGAGATCGAGCGTCCCCTGTAAGAGATCCAGTTTAGATTCCGGCGGCATGTTGTCGACAGCCTACAACATAAATACTCCGCTTGTTGTCGGATGTCAACAATAAGCTTTCACGGGGCGGCTATTTGTATCGAGCGCCCACGCGAGGGCAACTGAAACTCGGGTGTCACCAAGCGGGCGGAGATTGAAGCGGAGCGGCTGGTTCGGCCAGCGCCGGATGATTCGCTGCTCATGCGCATGGCCGGCAGGCGCAAGAGGCAGCCCCAAAAAGACAAACCCGGCGGAACGCTGAGGTTCCGCCGGGCCGCGTCGGTCAAATTTGACCTTGTACTTGTAGCTTCTTGGTCCCCTTCGGATCGGGGCAGACTTCACTATATCATTTCACCAGAGTGGCGGTCTTGATGTAGTCGAGGTGCGGGAATCGGCGCGTCAGATAAGCGTTCCCCTCCAACTGAATCTGCGTAGGGTCGGGGCCGGTACCGCTCGGAGCCATTTCGCCATACCCGCCGTAGATATCATCCACCACTTCCATGCCGGTGATGACCTTTCCAAAGGGAGCGAAGTGCTGCGGATCGAGAATGCCGCTGTTATCCCGAAGATTGATGAAAAGCTGCGTGGAGCGGCTATTGATCTGGCGAGTGGCGGCGTAAACCAGAGTGCCGCGCTGGTTGTGCTGAGTCGGGGGATCGTCCGGAATGGTTGCGTTCATCCAATCGCGGTTGATGGCAGGGTCGCCGTTAATGCCGAATTGAACGATAAAGTTACGGATCACGCGGAAGAAGCGGTCGTTATCGAAATAGCCGTTACGCACCAGTTCCAGAAAGCGGGCGGAGCCGTATGGCGCCCAATCGGTGTGCACTTCTACTACGAAGGCGCCGCGGGAAGTGTCGAAATTGACTTTGTAAACAGGAGGCGGCGCGCCTGTCACCTCCTGTTTCTTTGCATCGCTCGAAGAAGAGCATCCGGTTAGAAGACTGATGAGGCCCAGCGATACTGCGATCGCTAACTTAGTTCGCACGATTCACAGTATGCCACGAGACCTTCACCGAAGCCCGGTTTTGGCCGACGGCGTTTGATGGCGCGACCGCCGCCCCTTATAGCGGCCGTTGTCCGTCCGCTGCTATTTTTTCGCTGCTGTGGTGACCACCGGATGCCAGCTCACAGCGTTGGCTTCCGCCT
This sequence comes from Bryobacteraceae bacterium, assembly GCA_036268375.1. Classification (GTDB taxonomy): domain Bacteria; phylum Acidobacteriota; class Terriglobia; order Bryobacterales; family Bryobacteraceae; genus PALSA-243. Next base: position 5,225 of record DATAUH010000525.1, read on the forward strand.
TGTTCAACTGGTCGGCGGACATGTGCTCGGCGAGTTGCACGCGCTGCTTGGCGGCCATTTTGTCGCCGCGCCGCGCGGCCACGGTATACCAGAAGAACGCCTGAGCCTCGTCTTTTTCGACTCCGCGGCCGCTAGCATAGCGCCATCCGAGCGCAGTGGCTGCCCGGCTAAAGCCCTGTGTGGCGGCGGACTTGGTCAGCTTGAACGCTTCGGTTTGATCGCGCGGAACGCCTTTTCCCTGCGAATACAGGTCTGCGAGTTCGAACTGCGCTTCGGCGTGGCCCTGATCCGCAGCCATGCGATACCAGTAAGCCGCTTTGGCGTAATTGGACTGTAAACCATAGCCTTCGAGGGGGAGCCACGCAAGATCGGAATCCTCGCCATTCGAGGCGCTGGCCATCTCCATCCAACGTACGGCCGCGGCGTTATCGGGAGGAATGCCCCAGCCCTGCGCGTACATCTGGCCGAGACTGAACTCGGCTTGCGAATTGCCCTGGAGAGCGGCGGCTTCATACCACTGCTGCGCGACGGCGAGATCGCGCTTCACGCCCAGACCTCGGGCGTAGAGGAGACCGAGATCATATTCCGCCTCTGCCTGGCCTTTCTCGGCGCTGATCTTCCATTCCTTATAGGCGTTGGCGTAGTCTCCCTTTTTGAATGCGGCGAGTCCGTCGGCCGTATCGGCAAAGACAGGCGCCGCGACCAGAGCAATAGCTCCGGCGTATCCCAATAACCCGTTAAATTTCGCCATGGATTGAACCTCCCTGGAAACAGGGCGTGAAGCCCCCTGCGATCCTGACATTATGGTTACCACGGTGAAGGTTACAGCGGTGCATTAGAAAAATAATTAAATTTTTTTAATGTAACCTTAGGGACATTAGCTACGCCAGGGATTGTCCCTGTAGAACTTGGCAGCGGTTGAGGGGACGCTCAAACGCGCGTATGGTGATTCGAGCTCGCCCTACCGGGCGAAAGCCCCTGCGACACCGGGAATTAGCGACTGGCCGGCACGCAGCCGTGGCTAATAAGCCAACAGCCGCTCGATTTCCACCATGATCCCGTCGGTTTGGGGCAGGATGGCGGTTTCGAGTTGCGGGTGGTATCCGACCCACGTATCAAGCGCGGCAACACGTTTGACGGGCGCGTCGAGCTTATCGAAGAGATCACTCCCGATGCGCGCGGCGAGTTCGGCGCCGTAACCCCACGAGAGCGTGTCCTCGTGCGCTACGATCACGCGGCTGGTCTTTTCGACTGAAGTGGCGATGGCTTCCCAGTCGTAGGGCGCGAGCGTGCGCAGATCGATCACTTCGATTGTGACGCTGGAGTTCTTGCGCTCAATCTGCGTGGCGGCTAGCAAGACTTTCTGCACTAAGGCGCCGTAAGTGATAACCGTGAGATTCTCACCGGGTTTGACGATCTTGGCGCGTCCGAACGGGATTGTGAAATCCTCGCCGGGATGCGGCGAGCGGTTGTAAGGCTCGCGGTAGAGTTTCTTATGTTCGAGGAACAGCACCGGATCGTCACAGCGGATGGCGGTGCGCAGCAGACCGCAGGCGTCGAGGGCGTTCGAAGGCATCACCACGCGCAGGCCGGGGCAGTGCGTAAAGATCGATTCGCCGCACTGGCTGTGATAAATAGCGCCGCCGTTCAGATAGCCGCCGATGGGAACGCGGATGACGGCGGGAGAGGAGAACGCTCCGTTGGAGCGCCAACGCATGGTCGCCATCTCGTCGCGCAGTTGCATCATGGCGGGCCAGATGTAATCAAAAAATTGAATTTCGGCTACCGGTTTCAATCCGCGCGTGGCCATACCTACGGCGCGGCCGACAATGCCGGCTTCCGCAAGCGGCGTGTTGAAGGAACGCGCGTTGCCGAATTCGATTTGCAGCCCGTGAGTAGCTTTAAAAACGCCGCCTTTGCCCTTGCACTCGCGCAGCGAGTCTTCGCGCGTGCAATCCGCGACATCTTCTCCGAAAACCAGCATTTCGGGGTTGCGGCGCATCTCTTCGCGCATCGTCGCGTTGATCAGATCCACCATCGTCATGGGCTGGCCGCGGAAGTGCGGCTCGGTGGCGAACTGGTCCGATGTTGGATCAATGGTCTCGGAATAGAGATGCCTGAGCGCAGATTCAGGCGCCGGCGGCTCGGCGATTAAGGCTTCGGAAGTCGCATTGTGGACCTCTTCATCGATCTCGTGTGTCAGGCGCTGCAAACTGTGGCGGTCGAGAATGCCTTCATCGACCAGGAACTTCGGGAACCGCACCACCGGGTCACGTTCGGCTTCGCGGCGGCGCTCGTCGCTCGGCTTATATAAGCGCTCGTCGTCGGATAGCGAATGCGAATACGGACGGATGACGTGCGCATGAACCAGCACAGGACCGCGGCGCTCGCGGCAATGCGCGGCCGCCGCCTTCATCACCGAATACGACGCGAGAAAATCCGTTCCATCCACTTCAAGCCGAAGCAGCCCGGGAAAACCCTCGACCAGTTTTGAGACGCTGCCGCCGGCCGTCTGCGCTTCGATCGGCACCGAGATCGCGTAGCCGTTGTCCTCCACCAGGAAAATCATCGGCAGCGACTTCATGCAAGCGGCGTTGAGCGCCTCCCAGAATTCGCCTTCGCTCGTGGCGCCTTCGCCAGAGGTCACAAGCGTAATCTCTTCCGTGCGCTCATCGCGAAACCGGGAGGCTTCAGCGCAACCGACGGCCTGCAGGAACTGCGTGCCGGTGGGCGAGGATGAGCTGACAATGTTGTACGCTTTGTGGCCCCAGTGGGAGGGCATCTGGCGTCCGCCGGATGCGGGATCCTCGGCTGCTCCGACTGCCTCTTCCAGCATCTCCTTCGGAGTTACGCCAAGAGCAAGACAAAGGGCGCGGTCGCGATAGTAAAGATAGAACCAGTCCTGGCTGGATCGCAGCGCATATCCGGCGGCGACTTGGATCGCTTCATGTCCAGCTCCGCTGATCTGGAAATAAATCCGGTTCTGCCGTTTAAGAGCCACTTCGCGATCGTCCAGGCGACGCGACGTGTGCATGATCCGGTAAGCACGGATTAGGTCATCCGCTTCGAGTCCGGCGTATTTAGCATCGGCGCTTCGCGTGGTAACGCTGGCATCGAGGGTCGAGTTGAAAGTTGAAACGCTCAGGTTCGCCTCCCAAAAATAAGCCCCACGTGGTAGTGGGGCGTCTCTTCTCATTATCCGCAATACGGCGGAAAATGGAAACCTCCAGCATAGCCGTTTCGCGTCCCGAGAGGCGGGGAAATTGCGCGCAAGTTTACGGAAAAATCACCTTAAAAAGCGATGGGATTTACCTTAAATGCGTCTGTAGCCCATCGATCGTACAATGTCCACACGCGCCAACGTGGCGTCCAAGGAGAAGACGATGAAGATGATTGGAGGAGTGGTTTTAGGAATCGCGCTGAGCTGTGGCGTAACGCTGTTTGCGCAAAATGAACGTGCCATGCATCCGCGACTGGCTACGGCGATTGCGTCCCTGCGCGACGCGCGCGCTTATCTGGTTGCCGCGCCGCACGATTTCGGCGGACACAAGGCCGATGCGATCCGCGCCTGCGATGACGCCATCAAACAACTGAATCTGGCGTTGGCGTACCGCGCGAAAAAAGACAGATAGGCCCGCGGCTATTGAATTTGCGTATCGGTATCGCGGCGGGGTGCATCGCCTCGCCGCCGGATCGGCGCGTCGAACTTCAACGCTTTCTGCGGTGATCGTGAACCATTTCCTGAGCCGCCAGCCCGACGAACGCGATCGCAAAAACCGGCGACATCACGTAGTTATTGAGCGCCAAGGTTACATACAGGCACCCGCCGAACAGTAAGAGAAGATTCCAAACCAGTCGATCCGGCATGCGTCCCCTTCCGTCGAAACCTCTGTCCAGCCCGGCTGCACCAGGCGCTTTCGCCTCTAGACCCGAGCCCTGACAGCGAAATCAGACCGCTATGCCTCCCTCCTGCGAGGCAATAACTCCCTTGCGAATCGCATACAGGATCAGATCCGCCAGTCCATGAAAGTTCAATTTTTGGAAAATGTGCTGGCGATGGCAAATCACGGTCGTAACGCTCAGGTCCAGGATGTTGGCGATGTCTTTATTTCCCTGCCCCTCGGCCAAGAGCTGCAAAATCTGGCGTTCGCGGCCCGTCAGCAGGTCGTAATTGTCGTCAACCTGCTTGGCTGCCAGGTACCGCACGTAGTCGTCGGCCAGCATTTTGCTCACTTTAGGACTGAAATAAGCCTTGCCCGACGCCACCGCGCGGACAGCCTCGACAATTTCGAATTCGGCTGAACTCTTGAGCACGTAGCCGCGGGCGCCGGCCTTGAGCGCGTTCAACAGATAGCTCTCATCTGCGTGAACAGTGAGCATGATCAAGTGAATGTCACCCAGTTTTTCGGAAATACGCCGCGCGGCCTCCAGTCCATTGAGGGTCGGCATGCTCACATCGAGAATGGCAACGTGGGGATGCTCGCGTTCGGCCAATTCCACGGCCTCTCGCCCGTCGGCCGCCTCTGCGACCACGGCAAAATCGGGTTCGCTTCCCAGCAGGGCGCACAAACCACGCCGGATAATGGCGTGATCGTCTGCAATCAGGATGCGGACGGGGTTCATAGGTTTCCTACCGCCATATTAGATGGAGCGGGATGCCGGCAGGCATCCCCTGATGACAGTAGTTTTTGAACGTAACCATCCGACCCGGCCGTGGGTCGACCATCCCTCCCCTATTTTTTACGCCAAGCTCCTGTAAGTCCAGGATGGGCCATGGGCGTCTCCCGAGCGTACGATGGGGACTAAATGATCAATTCCGGAGGCGACCGGCGCGCGCGATTGAGCGCTGGACACGATGAAAACGTGCGCCGATTGCGCGTGAAAAGGCCGCGAGGGATCTTTGAACTGAGTTGGGGAATAGCGGCGGCGGCGATTCTGGCGGCGGCGCTGGCCGGCTGTTCCAGCAACGAGAAGGCGAAAGTGGATGCGGCCGCGCCCGGAGACGCGAATGTCACCGTGGGAGTCGCCACCGTGACCAGGCAGCCGATCAACCGGCAGATCACCATTTCTTCCGAGCTCGTGCCCTACCAGGAGATCGATCTCTATGCCAAAGAGTCGGGCTATCTGAAGCAACTGCTGGTGGACTATGGCACGCGCGTAAAAAAAGGACAGTTGCTGGCGGTGCTCGAAATCCCTGAGTTGCAGATGCAACTGGATCAGGATGCGGCCGCCATCAAGAATCAAAACAACCTGGTCGAACAATACCAGCATCAGGTAGACCGTGTAACCTCCCAAGTCAATATGTATAAGCTGCAGTACACACGCCTGAAGGCGGTGTCGGACAAGCAACCCGGCTTAGTGGCGCAGCAGGAAGTAGACGATGCGGACGACCGGTATCTGGGGGCGCAGGCGCAATTAGAGGCGACAAAGTCATCCGTGGCGTCGGCGCAGAACGAGTTTGCGGCGGCGCAGGCGAGAGAAGCGCGCGATAAGGTGATGTTCGATTATCGAAACATTACCGCCCCGTTCGATGGCGTCGTGACGCAGCGTTTCGCGAACGAAGGCACGCTGGTACAGGCGGGCACAAGTTCGAGCACAAACGTGCTGCCGATCGCCCGGCTCTCGCAGGACGATCTGTTCCGGCTGGTGATACCGGTGCCGGAATCCTACGTGAAATTTATCCATGTTGGTGACGCGGTGAAAGTTCACGTATCGTCGCTCGACCGCAATTTCCCGGGCGTGGTGAAGCGCTTCTCGACCGACATCGCACAATCCACCCGCACCATGCATACCGAAGTGGACGTGTCCAATCCTTCGCACGTACTGCTGCCGGGCATGTACGCCGACGCGACCATCACGCTGGAACGTAAGAACGACGCGCTGTCCATCCCCGTGCAGGCCGTAAATCACGAAGCGTCGCGAGACACGGTGTATGTAGTCAACCAGGCGAATCAGATTGAGATCCGCCCCGTCCAGATAGGGCTCCAGACCGCGAGCGCGGCTGAGGTGGTATCCGGCCTGTCCGCGGGCGAAAAGGTTGTGCTGAGCGACCGCGCCGCCTTGAAAGCAGGGAACCAGGTAACTCCCCACCCGGTTGAAATGACCGAATACCAGCCGCAAAACCAATAGCCGGAGAACCACTCAAGAAATGCCGAGATTTTCCATCCGCAATCCCTATTTCATTGTCGTCATCTGTCTGACGCTGCTGCTGCTGGGCGCGCTTGGCATCGCCAGCATGCCGGTCGATCTGTTTCCGCCCATCAATATTCCGCAGGTGGTCGTGGCCACCTTCTATTCGGGCATGCCGCCGCAGGACATCGAAACCGACATTACGAACCCGCTGGAACGGTTCTTCACGATGGCAAGCGGCGTGGACCATTTCGAGTCGCGCTCGCTGCTGGGCGTGAGCATTATCCGCATCACATTTCAGCCAGGAACGAGCGCGGATGCCGACGTGACGCAGATTTCCAATCTTGCACTGGCCGATTTAAAGCGCCTGCCGCCGGGCACGCTGCCGCCGGTCGTACTGAAGTTTGACGCGTCCAGCTTGCCGGTATGCCTGCTGACGGTGAAAGGCGAAGGTCTTTCCGAAACCCGGTTACACGACCTGGCTCAGTTCCAAATCCGTAACCAGATTCCGGGCGCAGTGCATGGCGCCGTAATTCCACCTCCGTTCGGCGGCAAGTACCGGCAGGTGATGGTCTATGTCGATCCCTATAAGATGTATGCCCGTCAACTGGACCCGATGGACGTCGTGAACGCGGTCAATCAATCGAATCTGATCCGGCCGGCGGGCGACGTTAAGATAGGGCCGTTTGACTATTACGTGTACTCGAACAGCCTGGTCGACAACGTATCGGAGATCAACGACGTTCCGATCAAAACAGTCGGCCAGAGCTGGGTTTCCGTGGGCGATATCGGCAAGGCGGAAGACGCGAGCCAGATCCAATACAACATTGTGCGCGTCGACGGCCAGAAATCCGCCTACGTGCCCATCATGAAGCAGGGCGGCGACACCAATACGATCGATATCGTGAACGGAATTCGCAACCTGATTCCGCGACTGGTGGAGATACCAAAAAATCTGGTGGCGAGCGTAGCCTTCGACCAATCCGTGTTCGTGAAGAATGCTCTAGAAACCGTCGGGCATGAAGGCTTGATCGGACTGGTGTTGACCAGCCTGATGATTCTGCTGTTCCTGGGAAGTTTTCGGGCAACTTCGGCGGTGCTGCTTTCGATTCCGCTCTCCGCGTTGGCAACATTCGCGGTACTTTCGCTGGCCGGCAGCACCATCAACACGATGATCCTTGGGGGTCTGGCGCTGGCATTTTCGCGCGTTATTGATAACTCCGTGATCGCTCTCGAAAATATCTACCGTCACCTGGAAATGGGCGCGGCCCCGGCGGTGGCGGCTGAGGTTGGCGGCTCCGAAGTCAACCTGGCGATTCTGGCGGCGACTCTCGTGGGCGTGGTCAACTTTTTCCCGGTGACGCTGCTCTACGGCGTAAGCAAGTTCCTGTTTTCCGCGCTCGCGCTCGAATTTTGTCTGGCGTTACTGGCTTCATATTTCGTCGCGATGACCGTAATTCCGCTCTTCTGCTCGAAATTTCTCAAGGCAGTACCGCATGCGCACCCGCAGGGACACGCTATAGCGCCGGCCAGAGGCGGCAACCTGTTCGACCGCTTTAATCGCGCATTCAATAACGGCTTCAACAAGCTCCTGAATGCTTATCAATGGGCCGTCCGCCGCGCCTTACGCGTTCCACTGGTAACCGTGGCGGCGTTGATGCTGCTCTTTTTCGCGAGTCTGGCGATTTATCCACTGCTGGGCCTCGCATTCTTTCCACGCACTGACGCGGGCCAGTTCACCATCAATCTGAAAGCGCCGACTGGCACGCGTATCGAAATGACGGATCAGTACGTGGCAAAGATCGAGGACCTGATCCGGCATACTGTGGATCCGCACGATTTGAAAATGGTCGTATCCAACATCGGCGTCGTGCCGGACTTCTCCGCGCTCTACACGACGAACTCCGGCCCCTACACCGCTACGGTCCAGGTCGCGCTGAACGAAGATCACAAGACCAGCAGCTTCGATTACATCGACCGCGTGCGCAAAGGAATCGCCCAGCGCTTTCCCGATGTGCGAACGTTCTTTTCCAGCGGTTCGATGGTCGATGCAATTTTGAATTCGGGCATGCCCGCGCCCATCGATCTGCAGGTGAGCAGTTCCAATCTCCCGCTGGTCTATGACCTCGCGCAGAATTTCGCCGGCCAGATCCGCAAAATGCCAGGCGTCGGCGAAGTCTTCATTCCGCAAGATATGAACTACCCCGCACTGCAGCTGAACGTGAACCGCGTGCACGCTGGCGAGTTGGGCCTCACCCAGAAGGACGTAATCGACAACGTGATCACGGCGCTCAATTCCAACTATATGATCGCGCCCAATTACTGGGTCGACTACAAGACCGGCAACGATTATTACCTGACGGTGCAATATTACGAACACGGCGATACCGCCATTCACAACTTACTTGACCTGAGCAATATCCCCCTCCGGGCCCCGAATCTGAAATCTCCCACGACGCTCGACACGGTGGTGAAGATCGATCAGTTTCAGCGACCGACCGAATACGACCACTACGCGATCAGGCGCGTTACCGACGTGTATGTCACCCCGTCGGGCGAAGACTTGGGCTCTCTCAAAACGAAGATCGACAAGCTGGTGGCCGGCACCAAGATCCCCTCAGGCGTCAGCGTAACCCTGCGCGGCATGGTGGTGGGCATGGATGAGTCATTCAAGCGCTTCGGCCTCGGCTTCGGCATCTCGTTCGCTTTGCTCTTCCTGATTCTCGTGGCGCAATTCCGCTCGTTTGTGGATCCACTGCTGATTCTGCTGGCGATTCCCATGGGCTTCATCGGCGTGTTGGTAACCCTGCTGGCGCTGCATACAACGTTGAACGTGATGTCCCTGATGGGCGTTGTGATGCTGATCGGGATTGCGGGTTCGAATAGCATCCTGATTGTCGATTTTGCGCACAATCTGGAGAACGAAGGTATGTCGCCCCAAGACGCTGTGATTACCTCCTGCCGCGTGCGCCTGCGCCCCATCCTGATGACCTCGCTCGCAACCATCATCGGCATGATTCCTATGGCGATGAAGTTGGGCACTGGCTCCGAACAGTACGCGCCCATGGCGCAGGCCACCATTGGCGGACTCATTTCATCGGTGCTACTCACCATCTTCATCGTGCCCGCGGCTTATGTGCTGGTGTACGGCCGCCGCCCGCGGCCGGGCGTGCAGCCGACCGCAGCCCCGGTAACGCCGCACCCGGAGCTTACTTAATGCGAGTGATCTGTTTTCTTGCGGCCCTGGCCGCGGCCTGGACTGCCTTTGCGCAAACTCCGGCCGTCCGTCTCAAGCTGAGCGATGCCACTGCGCT
>DATAUH010000526.1:0-13958 GCA_036268375.1 Bryobacteraceae bacterium
TTCGCTGGCGGCCAGAACGCTCTGGATTCTGCGGCGGACGTCTGAATTCGTCGAATCGAGACGCAGTGCCGATTCCAGATTGTGGACCGCCTCGTCGAACTCGTGGGTGACGACTTTCTTTTCGGCCAGAACGATCAAAGCCTCCACCCTGGGACGAATCGCGCGGCGTTGAGTTTCTCGTTGGATCTGGTCGCGCAGTCTGCGCGCGGCTGTGCTTGAGGGATTCAGTTCCAGCGCCTCCCGAATCAGCGACTGCGCCACCTCCAATTCGCCGGCAGCAAACTGGCCTTCGGCCTTCGCCAGAGCAGACTCAGCATGCTGTTTCCGCAATTCGAGAAGTATCGGCTCGAGATCAAATTTGATGTCTTCGAGCGATTGATAGCGGGACTCTCGGTCCTTCGCCAAAGTGCGCATCACGATCGCGTCCAATCCAACAGGGCAATCCAAGAAGTGTTCCGCGAGGGACTCAGGATCACTATTTACGATGCGGTACATGATCGCCGCCGTATCGGCCGCGCAGAACGGGTACATGCCCGTCAGCAGTTCATAGCAGACGATTCCGTAAGCGAAGATGTCGGCGCGCGCGTCCGGAGGATCGCCCAGGAACTGCTCCGGCGCCATATAACGGCAAGTGCCGATCACATTGCCCTGAGGCGTCAGGCGAGACATCGCGGCTTGCGCCACAAGGGCGATTCCGAAGTCCAGAAGCTTAATGCGCTGGTCGCGGAGCAGCATGATGTTTGCCGGCTTGACATCGCGGTGCACGATGCCGTGAGCATGTGCATGATGCAGGGCGTCGGCGACTTCCCACAAAATTCGTACTTTGCCGAATGTCGAAAGCTGGCGCCGGTTGTGGATCACGCTCTGCAGGTCTTCGCCTTCGAGTAACTCCATGACCAGGAACGGCGAGCCGTCGTGTTCACCGAAATCGTAAATGGTGACGATGTTCTGGTGGCGCAGACGGCCCGCGGTGGCGGCTTCGTTGCGAAAGCGAGCCAGAAGGTCGGGCGCGCCAACGCCGGTGAGGGTCTTGATTGCGACCGCGCGGGAGACGGTCGGGTCGAAGGCCGCATAGACGCGGCCGAAGCCGCCGTGACCAAGCTCCCGCACGACCTCGTACCTGCCGATGTGTTGCATCTGAGCTTGTCCTTTTAACTGTAGGAGCGCAGGATCCCGCCAGAAAGGGACGCGGCGCCCTCGTTGTCACTTTTCTTGCGGTTCTTGCGCTTATGGGAACGAGGACATACTACACACCGGATTTGTTACTCGCCTGGTGTGCAGCAGGTTCTTCACGCGATTGCTTGAGGAGGCTGGAAATGGTTTCACGAAACGATGAACGCAAGTTGAGAGCGGGCGTTAGCCGAACTTACCGCGGCGGGCGGATCTGGATTGTCACGCTGTCTGTATTTCTTTGGACTATGCTGGGCAACGCTCAAAGCGGAGGGCCGTGCTCCGGCGCGCAGGCTGGGAAGGTCGCGTGCCTGTTTAGCGATGTTGTCGTTGGCGCAGTCCAGAGCGTCAACCCGTCATTCTCGCTAGATCCGCGGATCCCGCTCGGGACTTCCGTAATCTCGACGCAGTTGACGTCGGCGCTGCCGATGCCCGCCCCATCGGCTGGATACATTTTCCAGTACGATCCGAATCTCGGCACGGCGCGAGCGGAGCGGCAGAGCTACGGGCCAATCTTCGGACAGCGGGCGGAGACCATCGGCCTGCATCGGTTTTCCTTGGCGTTCACTTCGCAGTCATTTGGCTTCGACAGCGTGGACGGCATCGATCTCCACCATCAACCGTCTCAGCTAGCGATCGGCGACTACGTCTCGTCCAACCAATTCGACCATGACCTTCACATTGGGCAGAATGTTCTGACCGCGATCTACGGCGTGGCGGAGCGCGTGGATGTGTCCGTCGCCGCGCCGTTCTCCACTGTGGACTACAACCTTCGATACAGCGGCAGCTACAAGTCGGCCAACCCGAACGAGCCTGGTTTCAATGTTGTGGGCAGCGGACACCGCACGGCGCAGGGTATAGGCGATGTCAATGTGCAGGTGAAAGGGACTGTCCTGCGTCGCGACCGGTTCTCGGTAGCCACTGGAGCGACGCTCCGCCTGCCGACCGGCGATGCGTACAATATTCTCGGCGCGGGCGCCGCGGGAATCCGTCCGTTTGTTGTAGCGTCATTCTTGTACAAGCGGCTGACGCCACATCTCAACCTGGGATACCTGTACAACGGACAAAGCGTTCTGGCGGCGGACAGTATTTTGAGCGGCGAAAAGCGCCGGATTCCGAGCCAGTTTCAATATGCGATCGGGGCGGACGCCGGCATTACTGGCCGTCTGACGCTCGCATTCGACGTGCTCGGGTACGAGGCGATCCATGCCCCTCGCTTAAAAGATTATCCGGTGGTCTCGTTCACCAGACAGTCGTTCAACGTTACGAGCGGATCGGCGGGCTTTAAGGCGCGGATTGCCGGTAACGTGATTTTCCAGGCTAACTTGCTATTTCGGTTAAACAGTGCGGGACTTCGCAGCAACGTCACGCCGCTTGTCGGGCTGTCGTATGCATTTTAGCGGGCGCTCATCTTCGTTTGAAGTTGAGTGAAAGCTGACGGAGAATCGAGGAAAATATGGCTCAACAATTTCTATTTCAAATGACGTCAAAATCGCAGGCCAGGGTGAGGCAGTGTGGCCGCTGCGCCCATTGTGGGGATCGCCTCGACGATGTCGAAGAACATGCACACCACGTGATTCCGAAACAATCGGGGAATCTCAACAACCCGAAGCATGCATTTCTTGCGACTGCGGACAACTGTGTGGTTCTCTGCCATGTATGCCATTACGCGGTCCATGAGGGCGGAAAATATAGAAGCGGCGCGGTGGCTCCGCCCGAGTACTTCCCTTATTCGCACGGCCACAATCGTATCGAGCATCAGCATTGGGCGCGCTTGATGGCGGCGCAGACTCGGCTCGTTTGGTGAAGTGGGCGTGACGTGGATGAGAGCCGGATGGACCGGCGCCGGGAAGTCGACGACACCGTGCTGGCGGGAACTCGCTGCTGAACCCATATATCCTGTCACAAGGGCAGCCACGCCAATCGGTTTCCATTCGGATGCGTCCGAAGCGATCGAGATGAGCAGGAGTTGTTCGATCACCCTTCCGATATCGAGGGCTTGCGCGAGAAGGAATACGCCAGCGCTGACGTTTCCGCTCTTTTTGAATTCCCGAAAGCGGGTGGGCGTTGTACCGACGTCGTGTGAGACGAGTACGCGCCGCCGATCAGCCGCCAGCGTCAAAACCTCAGCGTCTTTCATGCGCCGCAACCCAGCCGCTTGAGCCGTCAGGAAACCAATTGACGGCTCCCGACGCAGAACTCCGCTGACGATGGCTTTATTGAGATCGGCGTCTGCGAGAAACCGGACCTTCACGATTGTCGAGCCGTGTGCAGTTCATCGCGAGCGCGCATCAGCCTTTCGCGAAGACCGGTCGGCAGAGGTTCTGCATCGCGCCGTCCTTGCGTCCACTTCTTGTCATGGCCAGACAGGTACGCGTCGACTTCGGCATGATTTGCGAGATAGCAGGCGATCGCGGCGTAGACCTCTTCGAGGCGGAGGAGTTCAAAATTCCGGCAAATTGTTTCGGGAGATTCGCCGCGGCGGAATGCATGGACAATAGAGTCCAGCCAGATCCGCGTACCGGCTAGTGATAGCTGCCGTCCCGCTGCTCGATGTATTCCTTTGCAATGCTCTCTTGACTCTACAGCCGTTAGCTGAAGAACTGTCGTGAAGCGCCGCAATATCTAGCCTGCATTTCTCACACACCTTCTGCTCCGGCGCGCGATAAGGCTATGCCTGCTTCGTTGCGCTCGTTCAGCGTGCTCGAGCCGTTACGGCCCTCCGCGCGCTGACCTTCGCGCGCCTCCTATCCACGGCCTTCTCACGCGCCTCGCGACGAACCTGTGTGAGAAATGCAGGCTAGGGCAACGCACAGCGAACCTTGATCTCTCAGCATTACTTTTTCGCCGTACTCTGATCCTTCGCCACGGCCGCCTGCTCCGTCTCAAAGGCCGTAGCCTTCGCCGACTCGCCGAGCGACGTGTAGATCTCCGCGAGATCCTTGCGTGCGGATTGCAGCCACGTCACGCCTGGGTTCGCCTGTTTCGAGAGCACCTGATAGCCGCCCAGGCTTTCCGGCTCGGCTTCTTTCGGGCGGTTCTCGCGCAGCAGGGCGCGGCCCAGCTTGATACGTGTGATCGCTACGTTCAGGTGATCCGGCGGCAGCGTTTGCGCATACATCGTCAGCGCTTCGCGATAGTTTTGCTCCGCGCGGGCGTAGTCTTTGCGCGCCATAAACACGCTTCCCACATTCGCTAACGCTATTCCAATGAGGTAATGCTTACCCGCGTATACCGAGCGATAGATATCCACCATGCGCCGGAAATCTGCTTCGGCTTCATCGAATCGGCCCTGCGCAAGCGCCGCTGTCCCCAGGTCGTTTATGGCGGAAGCCACGTTGGGATGGACTTTGCCGAACACTCCCTCTTGAATCGCGAGCGCTCGCCGCAGCAGCGGAATTGCTTCGTCATATCGGTTCTGTTTGATCAGCGCCCGCGCGATCAACGTCAGGTTCGATGCGGTCTTATAGTGATTGTTTCCATAGAATGCGAGATTGATTTCGAGCGCCTGACGATGGTAACTCTCCGCTTCTCTGTAGTGACCCAGCTCATGCTGAATCGCGCCCAGGTTGATCAGGTCTTCCGCAATCGTTGGATGCCGCGGCCCAAATATGCGGCGATGAATCCCGAGGAGTTGCTGATTCAGCGCTTCCGCCTGCGCGTAGTGTCCGGCATAGAAGTGCGAGTTTGCCAGCTCAAGCAGGCTATCGGCGAGATCGGCTGTCTCCTTTCCGGTTGAGGATCGCAGCCGGACGGCCTCCTCTAAAACGCGGATCGCGGCATCGTATGAGCCGCGGCCTTCCAGCACTTTCCCCAGCGCTTGAGTAGCGGCCGCGATGGCCGGGTGATTCGGCGGCAGGTTCGCTTTTTCCCATTGAAGACCCTGACGAACCAGCCGCTCGGCGTCCTCGAATTTCGCCTGGTCGGCGCGCAGCAAACCCAACCTCACCTGGGACTCCGCAACGGGCGCGGAGCTGGAGCCGAACACGGCTTTTCTGCGATCCATGGCAAAGTTCAAGAACGTGTTCGCTCGATCGAGTTGACCCAATTTCTGGCTAACTTCTCCGAGAGTTTCGTAGACATCGGCCTGCGCTTTGGGCTCCGCGTTGAGAGTAGCCGCCTCGGCTGCCCCGCGGTCGACCAGAGCTGAAACTCGCAGGTCGTTGGCCGGGCCGGCCTGCTCATCGCCGCCATTAAAAAGGTTCAGAGTGAACCGCAGCAGTTGTTGGCTCCGTTCGGCTTCGGCAAGCGCGGCGTTCCGGGCGGCGCGCAGGCGGATCATGTAAAAACCGACCAGCGCCGCGACGCTGACAAGTACTAGCAGAGCGATTGCGACGCCACGCCGGTTCCGCCGCACGAATTTGCCCACGCGGTATCCGAGCGTGTCGCGTCGCGCCTCGAGAGGCTCGCCTTCAAGGTAATGGTCGATATCGCGAATCAGCGCTTCCACCGAAGCGTATCGACGCTCCGGCGCCTTGTGCATGGCCGTGCGGCAAAGCACGTCCAGATCGGCCCACGACGCTTTTCCACCATCCGGCGCCTCTACGGCCATCACGCCCGTTGTCGGTTTCGAAAGCGGCGCGGGATCTGCATTCGTAAGGATGAGGTCGACTTCGCCGGGCGTATGGTTCGACAGGTCAAAGGGCAGCCGGCCAGCCAAAAGTTCGAAGAGGATCACGCCCAGAGCGTAGACATCCGTATAAACGCCGGCGTATTCGCCACGAATCTGCTCCGGCGCGGCATAGGCGGGCGTCATCATACGCAGGCCGGTCTGCGTGCGATCGATGGGCGCGTCGTTCGTATCCAGTTGCTTCGCGATTCCGAAATCAAGCAGCTTCACGGTTCCATCCGCCTGCACCAGGATGTTCGAAGGTTTCAGATCCCGGTGAATCACCGCGCGCGAATGCGCATACCGGACGGCTTCGCAGACTGATCGAACGAGTTTCAAGCGTTCGTCAATTGAACTGCGGCGATCGCGGCAATACTGCGTCAGCGGTACGCCTTGGACGTACTCCATTGCAAACCATGGGGTGCCGTCCGGAAGCGTGTCGGCGTCATAAAGTCGCGCGATATGCGGGTGCGCCAGGTTGGCCAGCGTGCGCTGCTCGCCGGCAAAACGCTCCCGCCGGGAAGGAGACATCCAGGCATCGCGCAGTACCTTGATGGCCACGGAATTACCCAGGTCCTCGCGCTCCGCCAGATACACGATGCCCATGCCGCCCTCGCCCAGGATGTCGACGACTCTGTATTGACCAAAGCGCTGGTGGGATTCGTCGCCGGCGCGGGCCTCGTGAAGAATTTCGCCGGCGACGTGGGCGACGTCGCGATCCAGAAGCGAGGACCGCCCGGTGTCTTCGTCGATCATCGCCAGGACGTCGCGGATCAATTGCAGGTCGCCATCCGCCGCCGCCTGCAGAAATGCCAGCCTTTCCTGCGCGGGCAGATCTGCCGCCGCGTGAAATAGCGCTTGCAGACGCTCCCAGCCGATGTCATCCATCGGTAAACATCTTATGCCGCATTCGACCGGATCGGTAGGCGCCCTTGCGTATCGGAAGGGCTAGAACCGGTAACCTATCTAACCCCGCCGGCGATAGTTGCTCCGCGTTCGCATGGATGATAGGATTCCGACATAACCCTATACATACGTTGGCCCCTTATCCCGCAGTGAGCAATCCCGGATTGAAAGTCCTCAGGCCATCCTATAGGTGCTTGTAATGGTTGCGGAGTCCGCATCGGATCTACCCGAAGACAGTTCCGCCGAACGGCGGCGCCTGGATTATCTTTTCAGCATTACGTACGAGGAGTTGCGCCGTTTGGCTGCCCGCGTCCGCGGTGGCGATCCTTGCGTCACGCTCAATACGACGGCGCTTGTAAACGAAGCCTGGTTGAAACTGGCCGGTTCAGCGGGATTCGAATCCACCTCGCTACTGCACTTCAAGCGGATCGCGGCGCGCGCGATGCGGCAGTTACTCGTGGAGGCGGCGCGCCGCCGTACGGCCGGCAAGCGCGGCGCCGGAGCGAGGCTGGTAGCGCTGGAGGATGCGGGCCCGATCGCCTCCGGGGCTTCCGAGATGTTGGCGCTGGATACGGCGCTGGAAGAACTGGCGCGTCTGAGTCCACGCCAGGCTCAATTGGTGGAGGCGCGCTTTTTCGGGGGGCTCGAAGTGGCTGAAACCGCGCTGCTGCTGGAGATCTCTGAAGCCACGGCGCTTCGCGACTGGCGCGCCGCCCGAGCGTGGCTGGCGCGGCAACTGCGCGAGCATACGGGCGACGGTCCGAGCCCAGCCTGACTTGTTGCAATTCGGCTAATATCCTTGCGAACCCCGCAGCCAGATTTGGTTTGATGCGCGGGTCGCCTTCCGAGCCTGAAATTTCTTTGTCGAATGATGGTTTCTCCGCAGATTTTGCGCATAGCGTGGTAGCCGCTTCCCAAACCAAGGCGCATGGCGATGGCTGTTGCAAGCCGCGAAAAAGGAGCGCTGCGGAGGATAAATGCAGATTCGGCTTTTCGGGTTATTCGGTCTACTGGTACTAATGTCGTTCCAATCCGCGGCGCAGGGGACAATCTCCACCGTCGCCGGAAGCGGGCAGTGCTGCGCTTCGGTCGATGGCAGCGCCGCAACCAACGCCTGGCTCACCGGCGTCAGTGGAATCGCTGTGGACAAACAGGGCAACATCTATATCACCGACACTGCGAGCGGGAAAATTCGCAAGGTGAATGCTGCGGGCATCATCTCCACGTTCGCAGGCACTGGCACACCGGGCTTCAGCGGCGATGGGGGTCCTGCCACCAGCGCACAACTCGATGGCAGCTCCACATTCACCGGAATAGCTGCAGACGCCTCTGGAAATGTATATATCAGTGACGCTACGAAAGGCATCGTCCGGAAAATCAACAGCGCGGGCATCATCACCACCATTGCCGGGAACGGCTCACCGGGATTCGCCGGAGACAACGGGCCTGCGACCTCCGCGCAGCTGCAGGATCCTCAGGGCTTGGCCGTGGACGCGAGCGGCAATCTTTATATCGCAGACAATCGAAACAATCGCGTTCGAAAGGTGAATGCCGCGGGCGTGATTACGACGGTTGCCGGAAACGGAAATGCTGTCGCGTCCGGTGATGGCGGCCTCGCGACCGCAGCCGCAGCGCCCGGCCCTGCGAGCGTCGCCCTTGACGCAGCCGGCAATCTCTATATTGCGGAAGGTGGTACGGACATTCGCAAAGTCGATACGGCCGGAAAGATCAGCACCGTTGCCGGACAGAACCAGGTGCGGAATTTTTCGGGCGATGGTGGACCAGCCACGGCTGCCGCGCTGAAGAACCCGCTCGGCTTGGGCGTCGACAGCTCGGGTAATCTGTATATCGCGGATTCGCAAAACGGGCGCGTGCGAAAAGTGGATGCAGCCGGGATCATCACCACCATCGCGGGAATCACCGGCAATGCATCGAGCCCGCTCGGGGATGGCGGCCCATCGACCAGCGCATACGTTCCTGTCCCTACCGGTGTCGCGCTCGATGCCGCCGGCAACGTTTATGTCTCAAGCCCCGGCGCGGGGGGACGCGTCCGCAAGATCTCGATGGCCACCGCGCTTTCGGTTAGCCCGGCTTCGCTTTCGTTCAGCTACACCACCGGTGGTTCGAATCCCACGCCGCAAACGGTCAGCGTCACCAGCTCGATCGGCACGATGAGCTTCACGGCGGTCGGCTCCGTTATTTCAGGCGGTTCGTGGCTTTCGGTGACTTCGTCGGGCAGCACGGCGCCTGCAACGCTCACGGTATCCGTCAATGCGTCGGGTCTAGCCGCCGGCGCATACAGCGGCGCGATTACGCTCACTCCATCCGGCGGCGCATCGCAGTCGCTCGCCGTAACGCTCACGGTAACCGGCGCAAGCGCGCCGTCGTTTGCGAGCGGAGCGGTAGTAAATGCTCTCGGCTATCAGACCACGCTGGCTCCGGGCGCAGTATTCGTCATCTTCGGCGGGGGAATGGGTCCCGCCACGCTGGCCGCAGGCGGTCCCGACTATCCGTCGACGCTAGCCGGCACCTCCATCAGTTTGACGCCTGCTAGCGGCGGCTCGCCGATCACGGCGCGAATGGTTTACACCGCGGCTTCCCAGGTTGCCGGTTTGCTGCCGTCGTCCATCACACCGGGGACGTATGCGATGCGCGTCACTTACAACGGAATCGCAAGCGCGCCGCAGAATGTCACCGTACTGGCGCGCAGCCTCGGCATCGCTACTGCTAACAGCGCAGGCACGGGAACGGTGCAGGCGACCATCGGCAACGTCAACAGCGGCCTGAGCCTTACGCGCCTGACGACCGGCAATTCCAGCTTCGGCGGCTATTCCTGGACGCTGACGCCCGCGCACCCTGGCGACACGCTCGTCTTGTGGGGTACCGGCGGCGGCGCGGACGCTGCGAATGACACGGGCGGCACTTCCGGCGACCAGACCGCGGCGGGAAATTTCAGCGTGGTGGTGAGCGGTCGAAGCCTCACGCCGGCTTATGCTGGGGCTTCGCAAGGCTTTCCAGGCCTATGGCAAATCAATTTCACTCTGCCCTCGGACATGGCGCCGGATTGCTTCGCTTCCGTGCAGGTCAGCGCCGGCGGTCAACTGAGCAATCAGGTCACGCTTCCGGTTGCGCCTTCCGGACAGGGATACTGCACGGATCCGCAACTCAGCCAGACGGCGCTCCAGCAGTTGGACTCCGGTGGGACCGTCGCGCTCGGCGGCCTTTCGGTTTCAAAACTTACTGCGACCAGTTCATTCCAGACCAGCGCCAGTTCCGCGGTCACGTCCACTACAATAAATTCCGAGATGGCCTCCGGTGGGGTAGGCCTCTACACGGCAGACGAGTACGCAGCCGTCTTCAGCGGGGTCAAAATCGATGCGTGCGTGGTAAATGATCGGACAGCGTCCACAGCCACGAGAAATCCCGCGCAGCCACAGGGATATCTCGATCTTGGTACACGGCTGCCGATGTCCGGCCCGGGCGTTCCGGCAGGCGCTGCGTTGGCCATTGCGAGTTCCAATCCCGGCCCCATTTATAGCCTGACGCTTCCGGCCGGAACCCTGGGATCCGGCGGCGCTTATACCATCAGTGGTAGCGGGGGCGCCGGCGCGGGCGCCTTCAGCGCCTCCACTAACCTGCCGGCCAACTTCACGGTTTCGGGTTGGGACTCGCTCAGCTCGATTGATCGCGCGAAGCCGCTGACTCTGAATTGGTCCGGTACCGGCGCAGATGAGGTCGTGATTACAGGCTCAACTTACGCCACGGTAGGTAAGGATGCGACCAATACAAACATCATCCACAACGTGTTCTTCACTTGCCAAGTTCCGGCGGCCTCCGGTTCCTATACAATTCCCGCGTCAGTGCTTTCCTATCTGCTGCCGGCAAGCATCGTATCTACGGCACAGGCAAGCGGCTCCGGCATATTTAGCGTAAGCGCGGAGAAATTACAGACGCTCAACTTGCCGCTGGCGTCTGGCGGCTCCGCGGCGTACTCAGCGATTACCGGAGTCGTCGCGTACTCGAAGAACCTCTCGGTTCAGTAGAAATCATGAAATCGATCGGAGACATCGTGAAGCTACATCACTTGGTATTCACATCGGCATGTCTGTTGCGCGTAGCATTCGCCCAGGGGACTATCAGCATCGTCGCCGGCAACGGCTCCATCTTTGTCTCGAATGGCGACGGCGGACAGGCGACCAGCGCGGGCGTCGGGGCCCCGGTCGGGGTTGCCGCGGACAGCTCCGGCAACGTATACATCGCCGATCAGGCGTCCGGCCGCGTGCGTAAGGTCGACGCCGCCACCGGCATCATCACTTCGTACGCAGGAGGCGGTGCGATCGGCACGATTACCGATGGGGGACCCGCGACATCCGCAGGCTTAAGCTTCTCGGCAAACACTCACGTTGGTCTTGCCGTAGATACCGACAGTAATCTGTACATCACGGATTCCCCCGATAATCGCGTTCGCAAGGTAAGCCGCGCCGGCGTAATCACCACACTCGCCGGCGCCGGAAGCCTCGGTAATCCGGGCTTTTCAGGCGACGGTGGGCCCGCTACCGCGGCACAACTTCAGGCCCCCGGCGGAGTGGCGCTGGATTCTCAAGGGAACGTCTACATCGCAGATACCGGCAACGGGCGTATCCGGAAAGTAGATAGGAACGGCGTCATTACAACGGTAGCCGGAAGCGGAAACAGCGTCAGTGTGACTGGAGACGGTGGGCCGGCCCTGAATGCAAAGTTCAACACTGCTACGGACGTCGCCGTGGACCCGCAGGGGAATTTATATATTGCCGACACCGGTAATCACTCCATCCGCAAAGTGGATACGAACGGGGTGATCAGCACCATCCTCCACGGCGGTTTTGGCTTATGCAACGCGACGCCTGTTCCCGCGGCAGGCGCGGACATCGGCCGGGCAGTCGCGCTCGCGACCGACGCAAACGGCGATCTCTATATAGCCAATGAGGCTGCTGACTGCGTTCTGATGATGGAGCCTAACGGAAAGGTCAGCACCGTGGCGGGAGGCGGCAGCAAGACGCCGGCGAACAATATCCCGGCGACCAGCGCGCTTGTGGGAAATATCTGGGCCGTGAACGTGGACTCCGCCGGCAATCTGTATCTGACGAGTTCACTCGGGTATGTGCACAAGGTGACGCCCTCCGCTACGCCGCCCTCTGCGGTACCCGTTGTTACGAGCGCTGTGAATGGAGCCAGCTTTCTGGCGGGAGTCACGCCGAACTCATGGGTGACGATTCGTGGGACCAACCTGTCGGCGCAAACCGACGTGTGGAACAACGCAATCGTGGGTGGAGTGCTTCCCACGTCGCTCGACGGCGTAAGCGTCACGATCGGGGGCCGCGCCGCTTACGTCGAATACATCAGCCCAACGCAAATCAACGTCCTGACGCCGCCCGATCTCACAACGGGCGTGTTGCCCGTAGTAGTCACCAACGCGGCCGGCGCGAGCGTGGCGTTCTCGGTGGTATCGGCGGCGTCCTTGCCTGCGTTCTTTACGTGGCCCAACGGTCAGCCGGTCGCGACACACACCGATTTCACGTGGGCCGCGAAAGCCGGAACATTCGCGGGGACGACTACCGTGCCTGCCAAGCCGGGCGAAACCATCATCCTGTGGGCCACTGGGTTGGGAGCAACTTCACCTCCCGCACCGATCGGGACGCAGGTTTCCGGAGGCACGTATTCGACTACCGCGCTTCCCAATCTCATGCTGCTTGCCACCAACGTCACGGTCTATGGAGCCGCGCTCGCGCCGGGCTTCGCAGGTTTGTATCAAGTTGCGTTCCAGGTACCGTCCGATTTCCCGGACGGAGACTATCCGATCAACGGGACCGTCGGAGGAGCGCCATTCCTCGGGAGTGTGACGTTGACGGTTAAGAAGTAGCGCCAAGGTCAGCGTCAATTTTCGGCAGGTCTCTCCACGTGGTCGATTACGAAGACGTCTACCGGGCCTGTGGATGCTTCGACTTTCAGGCCGAGCTGTTCCTGGAGGGCGGTGCGTATAGATGGTTTGGCAGCGGGGTCCGCCGGTTGGCCAGAAGCATCTAGGCCTACGGGATTGGGGACTCCGATGAGCGCATCGTCAAAGGCGAACTCCAGGTGAGGAGCAAACCTTCCCGTGAATCCGGTTTTGTCGATGACTTCGCGCCCCATGATAGCCGAGAGCAGCTTGGCGAACGCGGGCATCGACACGCTGATACCCTCTATGGCCAGTCCTTTCCCTGAGCCGATCACGCCAGCGCCACAGGGAGGAGCCGGCCGGGGCTGGCCTCGCTCCGGCAGTGTCGTAAGAGCGTCGGTGCATGCGCGCCCTTGCGGCGGCGGAAGTTTCAGCCCGCCCCTCATGGCCTGCAAATCGTAGACCGGGAGATTTCTTGTCTCATGGTGCATCGAAAGTTTGAACCGGTCGGCGAGTAGCGTTCGCACCATCAGCCACATCTGTGTCTGGTCGATGTTGCCCTCCGGTTTGGCCTCGATATCGTAGCCATCCGTGCTGATCCAGGATGGACCGCCTGCCACCTCAAAACTCTGGACCGCATATGCCCTTTGGATGAGGAACGTGACGGGGGCATTGCCTGCGACAAAGCGTCCTCCAGGCCGATAGCCGGCTCCCATGGGGGCTGCCATCGAAAGCTGCTCATGAGAGGGGTTACGTTTGATGGACGCGACCGCGAATCGAGGTGGATCGGCGGATTGACCGAATGACGCAGAGGTCGCAGCCACGAGCAGAGCGGCGACCGCGATGATGTCTGACCGTGGAGTAGTCCTGATCACGGGTCGTGGTCGGGCGGGTCGGGTGCGAAGGGTGTAATTCATCTGGGTTTAATGTATTACGATAAAAAACGTAATACAACGAAATTTACCGTATCGATGTGTGATCACGCGCTGTTAATCGATGCAAGCGCGGCTCGTCGGTTTATCGATAGCGCCTGCTTACTGCGGGCTTCCAAGGCGCCAGCCACGTGCAGATTCCTTGGCAGGAGGTTAACCTGCATTTCTCACACAGGTTCGTCGTGAGGCGCGCGATAAGGCCGTGCCTACTTCGTTGCGCTCGTTCAGCGTGCTCGAGCCGTTGCGGCCCTCCGCGCGCTGACCTTCACGCGCCTCGTATCCACGGCCTTCTCAGGCGCCTCGCGACGAACCTGTGTGAGAAATGCAGGTTAACTGTTTCAATGAGGGAAAGCGGGTCTTAGGTTGAGGAGTGCAGCGTCTTACAAAAGAAAAAGGCGCTCCGGACCTGCCCGGAGCGCCAGAAGAA
>DATAUH010000527.1:0-6000 GCA_036268375.1 Bryobacteraceae bacterium
TCCGGATCCTCCAGGATTTCGCTCGCCTCCGATAGATCCCATAACGCCTCCAGCGTTTCGTCATCCTCCATTGCCCGTCGCGCCAATGCCGCGTCCTGCTCAGGAGTTAGATCGCCCAACAGGTAAGCGTCCAAAGGTAGAGGTTTCTGTTCATCCGGCACGAGCTAGACTCTCCCTTCGGCGAATTCGATTCCCAGAAACCCGCGTATCGACTGCACACACCGGTGAAACCGCACCTGGAGTCTGTTTACCGGCTCTCCCAGCCGCTTCGCAATTTCTGCGTGCGAGAGACCATCCAGACGCATGGCAAACAGACCTTTGCAGTTGGCTCCCAGCCGCTCGATCGCCCCGTATAGCATCTCGCGCTGGTGTTCGCGCCGTTCACCATCCTTGATCGAACTGAAACGCGTTCGCTCATCCGGCAGGTGGGTGAGATCTACCGCGCCTCCGCGCGACCCGGACTGCGCTCGCAGGTATTCGTACCGGACGTTTTTGGCAAAGACGAAATAGCTGCGCAACAGCAGCGTGTCCGTAAGCCTCCTTTGGTCACTCGCCAGCAATCGCGTCATCGCCTCCTGCGCGATATCGCTCGCGTCTTCCTCTGCAACGCCCTTACTTCGCAGCAGACGAATAGCCCTGTCGATCAATGGCGCCGGATCGTCAATGCTGAGCTTTTCGGTTTGAGGCACAAGATCCATTTATCGTCCCTCTCAGCTATGCTGCGCGAAGCCAATCCGTTACCAACGGATGACGCCATCATCGCCGCGCCGAAGACAATTACCGAGTCGCCCACGAGACCCTTTTCCCCCGCGGAGACTTCATATGAATATACGCCTTCAGATACGTCGTGGACCAGATTGGCCGGCAACAGAAACATTCTTAGCAATTCTCAAAAGGAAATTTGAGCTCGATGCCGTCCTTCTATTTGAGACCCGGCTGAACTTAACCTCCACCTTAACTTAAACGCTACCGGTCCAACTGAACAGCCTGTAGACGCTGGGCAGGCGAGGTGTGTCCAGCCGCGGAACACAAGGGAGTGGACATGCAAGGTAGAAGACCAGCGCAAGTTCCGCGGAATAATTGCGCGGGATTAGTCGATGAACAGACCTACGGCGCCCTCCAACGCGGAGCCCGATTCATCCTCAGAAAGGAGCGCGCCGAAACCCGAATGGAGCCCGCCGAACTGATCAGCGAAGCTTACTTACGTATCGCCAGGGCTCACAAGGAACTTCAGATTCAAAACGCGAAGCATTTCATTGCGCTCGCGATCCTGAACATGCATCGCATCCTGATCGATCATGCCCGCTCGCCATCGGCCCGCGCCACGGGGCACCAGGTCCCACTCGAACCCGAAACTCAAGCCCCATCCGGCCCGCCTGCGGAAAGTCTCTATATGCGCGCTCTGCTTCGGCGTCTAGCTCTCGTCAACCAGCGTCAATTCGCCGTTGTCAAAATGCGGTTCTATTGGGGCCTCGAACTCGAAGAGATCGCCAGCCTCCTCTCCGTCTCCACACGCACCGTCCGCCGGGATTGGATGGATGCCCGGGGTTGGTTGCGTCGTCAACTCACTCGCCAGCGCCCGCCGCGTAAAGCATCGTCGGCCTATTCCCCTCGCCCATTCACGCCTGGAATCGCTGCCTGACAATCGGGTAAAATTGCCAAGCATCGGCCCTGAGAACTTGTCTATAATGTCAGAGGCGCGATCTGCAATTTGCGTTGCAGATTACGCAATGAGGTCGCGATGCTTGGTCTCCCACATAACCGGCGCAGTTTTCTGCGTCATCTGGCCGCGTTAGCCGGCCCGGTTGCCGGTTTAGTCCGGACTGCGGATGCTCAACCGAAACGCCGCCTCCGCGTCGGGCACACTGGTATCACGTGGGGCTACACGCCCGATGGCGCTTCCCGCGCCATTCCGGAAGTCGCCTCTCTCGGCTACTACGGTTATGAAACTTTTGGTGAGTATCTCGAGCCCTGGGAAGCCAAAGGCGGCTTAAAAGCCGTGCTGGACGCCAACCATCTCCCGTTGGTATCCGCTTATTGCAACGTCAATCTTACCGATGCCTCGCAACGTTCTGCGGAGGTCGCGAAGATCATCCGCTGGACGAAGCTGATCAAAGAGTGCGGCGGCGTCACTGCTGTCATTGGACCCAACGGCGTCAAACGCGCCACCTACGATTTCAAAGCCGCCAAAAGCGATGTCGTCGCCGCCCTGAACGACATCGCGAAAGCCATCACAGATGCCGGACTTACCGCCGCGCTTCACCAGCACACCGGCACCTGCGTCGAAACCCGCGACGAAGTCTACGCCACGCTCGATGCAGTCGACACGCGCTACGTCAAGTTCGGACCCGATGTCGGCCAGTTAGCCAAGGGCGGCTCGGACCCGGTCAAAGTCGTTAAAGATTATCTGCAACTCATCCGTCACGTCCATCTCAAAGATTGGGACGGCGGTAAGTTCTGGGCCGAATACTGTCCACTCGGCCGAGGCAAAGTCGACCTTCCCGCCGTGCTCGATCTGCTGGAGCAGGCGCCCGAGATGAAAGTCATCATGGTCGAATTGGACGCCGGCCCCGGCGCGCCTCTGACGCCGATCGAAACCGCACGCATCAGCAAAGAATATCTGCAAAAACAAGGCTACGCCTTCCGTACTTAGAGGAATTCCATGATCGCAACCCAAGCCAAACCCCTCAGCGTCTTCATCGACGGACGCGCTCATACTTCCCAGTCCACCGACTTCGCGGACATCTACGATCCCAGCACCGGCGCCGTCATCGCTCATGCGCCGATGTGCACGAAAGATGAGGTCGACGCGGCCGTTGAATCCTGCAAGACAGCCTTTCCAGCCTGGGCCGATACACCTCCGACCAAGCGGGTCCAGGTGCTCTACCGCTTCCGAGACCTCATCGACCGCCATGTCGATGAACTCACCCGCATGGTTAGCACCGAAAACGGCAAGGTGTGGGACGAGGCGCAAGGCGACGTGCTCAAGGCTAAAGAAATTGTCGAGTTCGCCTGCGGCATCCCCACGCTCATGATGGGCGAATCGCTCATGGATGCTTCCGCGGGCTTCGACACCACGCTCTACCGTGAACCCCTCGGCGTATTCGCGGGCATCGCTCCATTTAATTTCCCCGCCATGATCCCGATGGGTTGGATGATGCCTCTCGCGATCGCCACCGGGAACACCCTGGTGCTGCGCCCCTCGCCAGTCACGCCGATGACCTCCATCCGCATGGTTGAAATGCTCTATGAGGCGGGACTGCCAAAAGGCGTCGTCAATCTTGTGACCTGCGACGCCCCCCAAGCAGAACGCTTGGTCGCTCATCCCGATGTCCAGGGGGTTACCTTTGTCGGCAGCACGGCCGTAGGATCGAAGGTCTACGCAAATGCCGCGGCGCATGGCAAACGCGTTCAGGCCCTCTGCCAGGCCAAAAACCACGCGCTCGTCATGGAGGATGCGCCGCTCGAACGTACCGCGCGCGGCATCATCAACGGAGGCCTAGGCTGCGCCGGTGAACGCTGTATGGCGCTCCCCGTCGTCGCCGTTCAGGAGAGCGTTGCCGATCGCCTCGTAGAGCTGCTCGCAGCATTCGCGCGCGAGCGCAAAATCGGCCCTGCCTACGACAAATCCTCGGAACTCGGGCCGCTTGTCACTTCGCGGCACCGTCAATCGGTTGTTTCGTGGATCGAACGCGGCGTTTCCGAAGGCGCCGACCTCGCGCTCGATGGCCGCGGCGTATCCGTGTCCGGCTACGAAAATGGATTCTATCTGGGGCCCACGATTTTCGATCAAGTGCAGCCCGGCATGGCCGTCGGCGATCAGGAGATCTTCGGCCCCGTACTCTCCATCAAGCGCGTGCGCGATTTCGAAGAAGGCCTCTCGGTCATGAACGCGAATCCGTATGCGAACGGCTCCGTCATCTTTACGCAAAGCGGCCGCAAGGCGCGTGAATTCGCCCGCCGCAGCCATGCAGGCATGGTCGGAATCAACGTCGGCATTCCCGTGCCCATCGGCGTCTTTCCGTTCTCGGGACACAAAAACAGTTTCTTCGGTGATCTTCACGCACTTGGCAAGGACGGCGTGCGTTTCTACACCGAATCGAAATGCGTCACCAGCACCTGGTTCAACGACGACGAACTAAAAAATCAAAAAGTGGACACCTGGGACGGTATGCTGAACACCGCGCCGCGAGGCAAATAGACGCGTGGCAGACAACCCGATTCTCGATTTCGGTATCGACAAAACCGCCATCCAATATATCGGGACCAACCTCCAGCGGCCGGAGTGCATTTTAGCCGAGCCGAATGGCACGCTCTGGTCCGCCGATGCGCGCGGAGGAGTCGCCGAAATTCGCCCTGATGGCGCGCAGACCATCGTCACGCAGAAAACGTCGGAAAGCTTTGTAGGCGCCCCTGACGAAGCCGCACGCTACCTGCAAGGCACGTTGCCCAACGGACTCGCGTTCGCCCGCAACGGCGACATTCTGATCTCGAACTTTGGGACCGACCGCCTAGAAGTTATGACTCGCGACGGGGAAACGCGCATCCTGGCCGACTCCATCGACGGCGAGGCTATCGGCAAAGTCAATTTCGTGCTGCGCGACTCCAAAGATCGCATCTGGATCACGGTCTCCACTCGCATCAAAAACTGGATGCACGCGCTTCGCACCGATTTAACGGATGGTTATCTGGCCCGCTTTGACAATGGCCACTTCCGCATCGTTGCCGATGGCTTCGGCTTCACCAACGAAATCCGCTTCGATGCCCGTGAGGAGTTTCTCTACGTGGTCGAAACCACCGGCGGCCACATCACGCGCCTGCGCATCGATGACCGTGGCGAGCCTGTCGAGCGCGAAATCTTCGGCCCGTCGCGGCTCGGCAAAGGCGCCTGGCCCGATGGCATCGCGTTCGACTCACACGGCAATCTTTGGGGAACGCTCGTGTACTCCGACAAGCTCTTCGTAATTACGCCGCAAGGAGATATGCGCATTCTCCTTGACGAGGCCGATCCGAAGCAGGTGGATGCCTTGGAGCAGGAGTTCTTCCGCAACCACGTGACTGCCGAAACGCTTTTCGCCACAGGCAGAGGCATTGCGCCTTGGATGGCCAGCGTCACGTTCGGCGGCCCTGATTTGCAAACTGTGTACATCGGCTCTCTCAAAGGTTCGCGGATCCCCTATTTCCGGTCACCCATTCCAGGCCTACCCATGGTTCACTGGAAAGAGAACGCTGCATGAATATCGTCAGATCTGTCTTAACCGTCGCGAGCCTTCTCCTTGCGCCCGCCGTGTTCGCACAGCCGGCAAGTGAGCCGGGCAAGCAGTTGCTCGATCGTACCTGCACCGCCTGTCACACCATTGACACCGTCATGGATCAGCGCAACACGAAAGACCGATGGTCGCAGGTCGTCGACGATATGGTTTCTCGCGGGGCCCAGGCTTCTGATGCCGACCTCACCCGGATCGTCGACTATCTGGGCAAAATTCGAGCCCCCAAAATCAGCGTCAACACGCTAAACGCCGCCGATCTCACCGACGCGTCCGGACTGCCGAAGGACAGCGCGGCGGCAATCGTCGATTACCGCGATAAGCACGGGGCGTTCAAAAATTTGGATGAACTGAAACAGGCGCCCGGAGTGGATGCCGCAGCCATCGACAAAAAGAAAGACCTGTTCGATTTTTCGAACGGCAAGTAATCTGCCTACTCCGGAAAATCGACGCCCTCGTACATTTGATAGTTGTTCAGATTAGTCGCAGGCGCAAAGAAGCAAACTACCTTCATCTCCTCCGAGCCCGTGTTCTGCAGCATGTGTACATCGCCCTGCGGTAGTAGCACCACGCTTCCTTCTCGCACCGGAGCTACATCGCCCGCCACCAGCACGCGGCCCGTCCCACGAACAATGTAGAGAATCTCCTCGCCGTTCGGGTGGCTGTGCGCGGGCCGCACCTTCTCACCGGGAGCCACGCGAATCACGCACGAAGAGCAGTGCTTCGCAGGCAG
>DATAUH010000528.1:0-6550 GCA_036268375.1 Bryobacteraceae bacterium
CTGGGCCTCTTCGCGGGCCCGCGCCCAATCAGGCGACCCATGAAGTTCCGATGCAGCGGCCCACTCCAGGCGCGCAGCCAGGTGAATCGCGCCCGGGTCTCGTACCCGCGGCACCCAACTCCGCAGACCGTCGTGTCACGCGGGAGCCTCATTCCGGTGCCCCCGCGGTTCATCCCAACAACCCTGCGCTGGCTCCTCACCAGATGCGCGGGCCAGAACAACGCTTGCCGGAGACCCGCCCTGGACAGTCCTCGCGTCCCGAGCCGACACAGCAGGCTCGTCCGGAGCCGCCGCAGCAGCGTGCGCATACGCAGCCCGCTCCGCACGAAAGCAGAACGGCGCCGCAGCAGATGCAGCGTACAGAGCGTCCACCAACGCAGCAGCCGCGCGTCGAGCCGCAGCGTCCCGCGCCCCAGCAGCACGTGCAGCAGCCGCATCCCGCCTCGCCTAATCGCGAAGGCCGTCCTGCGCAGCAGCCGCGCGTCGAACAGCGCCCCGCACCCCAACCCATGCAGCGCATCGAGCCGCAGCGTCCAGCGCCCCAGCAGCATGTGGAGCAGCCGCGTCCTGCCTCGCCTAATCGCGAAGGCCGTCCTGCGGAGCAGCCGCGCGTCGAACAGCGCTCCGCACCCCAACCCATGCAGCGCGTCGAACCGCAGCGTCCCGCTGAGCCGCCGCACGTCGAACCGCGCCAGGCTCCGCCGCAGAAATCCGAGCCTCGCCGCGGCGGTCGCGGCATGTAAGCCCTGGCACTTTCTTCCTGTAATTCCGCAAACTTTCGCCCGTGCGGTTCGTATAAGCAGGTATGCGATACCGCCATATCCTGCGCAGACTCGCGCGCACTCCAGCTTTCACCCTTATCAGCGCGTTGACTCTGGCTTTGGGTATCGGCGCGAATACCGCCATCTTCAGCGTCATCGAAGGCGTGCTGCTAAAGCCACTCCCTTATCCCCACCCGGAGCAACTCGTGGGCCTCCGCTGCGCGGCTCCGCGCCTCAACCTCCGCGACGCCGAGATGGCCCCGTTCCTCTATGTCACCTATCGCGAACAGAATCACGTTTTCCAGGACGTGGGCCTCTGGAACTCCGATTCCGGCACGCTCACCGGGCGTGGACAGCCGGAGCAGACGCCTGCGCTGGATGTCACGGAGGGCATCCTCTCTATGCTCGGCGCGCAGCCCGTCGTGGGGCGGCTGTTTTCGCCTGATGACACCAAGGCGGGAAGCCCTCAGACCGTCGTGCTCACCTACGGGTTCTGGCAATCGCACTTCGGAGGTTCCCCCAGTGCCGTCGGCCAAAATCTCATCGTGGATGCCAAGCCCCGGCTCATCATCGGCGTACTGCCGCAAACCTTCCATTTTCTCGATTCCAAAGCGCAGATCGTCCTGCCAATGCAACTCAATCGCGCCAATATCCAGCTGGGAAATTTCAGCTTCAGCTCGATCGCGCGCCTCCGCCCCGGCATCACCATCGATCAGGCCAATGCCGATGCGGCTCGAATGATGCCGATCGCGCTCAGCGCCTTTCCGGCTCCCGGCGGTTTCAGCAAGTCGATGTTTTCAGAAGTGGGGCTCGCGCCGGTCACACATCCGCTGCTGCGCGAAGTGACCGGCGATATTGGCGAATCCCTCTGGGCAATCATGGGCACCATCGGCATCGTGCTGCTGATTGCCTGCGCCAATGTCGCCAACCTGCTGCTGGTCCGCGCCGGGGGCCGCGAGCAGGAGCTCGCCGTGCGGGCCGCGCTGGGAGCAAGCTGGAGCGCAATCGCGCGTGAGCTCATGCTCGAGAGCCTCACCATTGGTCTGTTCGGCGGCGCCCTGGGACTCGCGCTGGCGTTTGGCGGTCTGCGCCTCTTAATGTCCATCGCGCCGGCCAATCTGCCGCGTTTGCACGATATCGGCATCGATGCGCCCGTGCTGTTGTTTACGCTCGTCATCTCCATCGCGGCCGGCGCATTCTTCGGTATTATCCCGGTGTTGAAATACGCCACGCCGCAGCTGGTCTCTTCTCTGCGCGGCGGCGGACGAGGCGCCAGTCAAAGCCGCGAACGCCAGCGCGCCCGGCGTGTTCTGGTCGTTGCCCAGGTTGCTCTGGCCACCGTGCTCCTGATCGCGGCCGGTCTCACGATTCGCTCTTTTCAGGCGCTGCACAATATTCAACCCGGCTTCGCGCATGCGGAGCAGCTTCAAACATTCCGCATCTTCATCCCCCCTCCAAGCGTAAAAGACCCCGTCATGGTGGCCCGGCAGCAGGAAGAGATTCTCACGCGCGTTCGCGCTGTGGCCGGCGTGTCTGGCGCCGGGCTGATGACCATCCTTCCGCTCGATGGTGGCGGCTGGCATGACCCCATATATGCCCAGGACAAAACGTATACCGAATCCATGCTGCCCGGACTCCGCCAGTTCAAATTCATCTCGCCGGGCGCGCTGGCCGCGATGGGCACTCCCCTGGTCGCGGGGCGCGATTTCGATTGGATCGATGTGGATCAGATGCGGCCCGTGGCGCTCGTCTCCGAAAATGTCGCGCGCGACCTTTGGCGCACGCCTGCGGCCGCCATCGGTAAGCGCATCCGTCCCGATAGAAAAACCGCTTGGCGGGAAGTCATCGGAGTGGTAGCGGACGTTCATGACGACGGTGTCGATCAGGCCGCGTCTCAAGACGTCTACTGGCCCTTTCTCACTCCGAGCTTCGGCCCTGCCGACGAAAACAAATTCATCGCGCGCGGGGCCGCCGTGATCGTGCGCAGCCAACGCGCCGGCACTGAATCGTTCGTGCAGGAAATACGCCGCGCAGTCTGGTCGGTCAATCCCGATCTTCCGCTCGACAAAATGCGCACCATGGCCGAGATCTATCAGCGGTCATTGGCGCGCACCTCATTTACGCTGGTGATGCTTGCCATCGCCGGCGCGATGGCGCTGCTGCTGGGCATGGTCGGCCTCTACGGAACCATCTCCTATTCGGTTTCGCAACGCACCCGCGAGATCGGCATCCGCATGGCGATGGGCGCGCGGCGCGGCGTTCTCACCGGCATGTTCCTGCGTTACGGGCTCACGCTTTCCATCGTCGGAGTGGCTTGCGGCATTGCAGGAGCGGCAGTCGTGACGCGCGCCATGAAGTCGCTGCTCTTCGAAGTGAAACCGCTCGATCCGATCACTTACATCGCAGCGCCGCTTGCATTAGTAGCTGCGGCGGCGCTGGCCAGCTATTTGCCGGCGCTACGCGCCACCGCAGTCGATCCGTTGGAGGCGCTGCGGGCGGAGTAGAACCGGGCAGAGCGAATATTGCCTAATTTTCGGTCGGCATCTTTTCGACGTGATCGACGACAATCATCTCGATCGGTATCTTGCGCGATTCGAGGCGCAGCCCGAGGCGTTGCAACGCGCTAAGGAAAGAGCTGCTTCCCGGGTCGGATGCGGTTTCGGCAGCGGTCGCGCCAGGATTCGGCGCATTGCCAGCGGCTGCCGCAAAATCGAACCCAGCCCGCTTCGCCACCGCCATCAGGTCCTGCATAGAAAAATCCAGCGCGATCTGATATTTCCCTTTCAGATCTGTCGCATCGACTACAGGTTGGCCCATCAATTGTGCCAGAGCGTCCGCCAGATCGCTCATGCCCAGCTTGGCGTATTCGTAGTGCATCATCCCGTCCGGTGAAATCGAATATTTCACCTTGCCTGTTTTAGCCGAGTTGACTTCGCCGCTCTTACCATCGGAATTCATTTTCATGCGCATCGAATTCTCACCCTGGCCAACCACCATTTCGCCTTTCGCCGGCGCCGCCGGCTCCGCCAAAGGCGCGGGATCCGGCTCCGCTTCTTTCATCTTTATTCCGCCCTTCGCCACCACCAATGCAAGCGCGGAATGCTCCTTTTTGTCGTGATGCACTTCCAGTTTGAAGCGATCCTTCAGCAGAGCCTGCAGCATCACCGGCATATCGTCTTTCGTTGCGCCGTCGGGCATCTTCGCCAGAATGTCGAAGCGTTGCTGCCGCAGCCAGTCCGGCCCCTCTACCTGATACGGCTTCACCTTGTATGCGGTGTAGAGCAAATCATAAAGCGAGAAAAAGCCGATGTCGACGCGCGCGGCGTCCACCGCCACGCCGACATGCATCTTGCCTGCCTGAACTGCTTGCGGCGTGATCGGCGCTGCTGGTTTGATCGTCGCTACTTCAAAGGTCGGCTGGGCAGTCGGTGTTTGCGCCAGTGCGGCAAAGGCCGCAAACGGCAACAGAAATTGAAACTTCACAAAGTACCTTTCCTGCAGGGTATCTGCAATCACTCACCCAAGTGTATAGTGTATGTATACTCTATACGACGGCTCGGGTCAAGCCCGCGCCTCTGTCTCATACGCATTTCGAGGCCGGAAGTTCGCGCAATTTCCCGGCGCGATCGCCACGTGAGCGGGTCAGGACATGCCCGGTTGAAAGAATTACTCCGCCATGTTTAGAAACTCTTGCAAGCTTCTGGGCACTCATGATATGCTCCCTGAGCCCTCAACTGAGCCTAAGGAAGGAGGTACGTCCGTTATGCGATACGAATTCAATCCGCTTGATAAAGCGATGATCGGCGCGCTTCAGGATTGCCTGCTTTCCGCCTGTCCTCGCTAGGCCAACCCTAAAAAACAGAGTTCGGCGCCATAGCCGAAGTGTGTCTCCTGAAATGACCTTCAGTCTTTTTCGGGGGCACAGTGTGGAGTCTTTCAAATCATGAACGCGAATATCTTCCAACCACTTCCAGGTCTCAGCACAGACGAAATCCGCGCGATCCTCGTAAAACGCATCGATCAACAGAAGCAAGCGGTCGGCATTGTCGTGGGTGTCATCGAACCGGATGGTCGCCGCGTCGTCGCCTGCGGCAAGCTCGCCGATTGTGATCCACGTACGCTCGATGGCGATACGGTCTTCGAAATTGGATCCGTCACCAAAGTCTTCACTTCGCTGCTATTAGCGGAAATGGTGAACCGCAAAGAGGTAACCCTCCACGATCCAGCAGCCAAATATCTTCCCGAAAATGTCAAGATGCCTGAGCGGAGCGGCAACTTCATCACGCTGCTCGATCTTTCCACGCACTGCTCCGGGCTCCCACGCCTTCCCGGCAACCTGAAGCCGAAGGACCCAAGCAATCCTTACGCCGGCTACAGCGTGGACGATTTGTACCAGTTCCTTTCCGGCTACACGCTGCCGCGCGACCCCGCTTCCGAATTCGAATATTCAAACCTGGGCGGGGGACTCCTCGGCCACGTCCTCGCGTATCGTGCTGGCACGGATTATGAGAGCCTGATCCGAAGCCGCATTACGCAACCGCTCCACATGCCGGACACGGCAATTACGCTCTCTTCCTCCATGGAGCAGCGCATGGCTACTGGACACAATGCGATGCTCGCGCGCGTCGCCCACTGGGACCTTCCCACGCTTGCCGGCGCCGGCGCGCTACGCTCCTCCGCCAACGACATGCTGACGTTCCTCGAGGCATTCCTCGGCTATAAGGAATCGCCTCTCGCGCCCGCCATGAAAGCCATGTTCGAAGTTCGCCGTCCTGCGGGCCAAACACAGATCGGTTTAGGCTGGCTTGTTTATTCAACTGACGGCCGGGAGTTCGCCTGGCACAACGGAGGCACCGGAGGCTTCCGCTCATTCGTCGGATACGATCTGAACGCGCGTGTCGGGGTCGTAGTGCTGTCCAATACTTCTACTCCCTCCGGTGTTGATGATATCGGTCTTCATCTCCTGAACCCGAAGCTGCCGCTTGCCAATCCCGAACCCCCAAAGCAGCACACAGAGATTGCTATTGATCCCACGCTCCTCGATAACTACACCGGGCGCTATCAAGTAACGCCGAACCTCATTTTCGAAATCACCCGCGACGGCGACCGTCTCTTCGCGCAAGGTTTCGCACAGCTTCCTGATAATCGGCTTGGCGATCTGACCGCCCTGCCTAAGTTCGAACTGTTTGCCGAAGACGAGAAGAACTTCTTCGCCAGGGTGGCTGATCACCAGATCACCTTCGAAACTGGCATCGCGGGCCGGGCAACAAGCCTCATTCTGCATCGCGCCGGCCGCGACATGACCGCCCCGCGATTATCCTGATTCGCGCCTCCGTTCGGTCTGAGGGTACAAGTCAAGCAGCGCATCTGTCTCACAAGGACTCGGCCCGGGAAGTTCGCGCCAGTTCCCGCGTTATGATTTGTTGAAGGAGCGCAGCATGAAAGACAGCCGGCTTCGTGACCTGATCCGTAAACTGAAGCGCAAGCTTCGGCCAGAGTCTGAGCCTCCGGAAGATCCTTACGCCTACGTCGGCGCGCCTAAAAAGCCGCGCATGCCGAGCCCGGATTTCTCATACTGTTTCGTAGCGAGGCGCGTGAGAAGGCTGTGGGTACGAGGCGCGCGCCGGTCAGCGCGCGGAGGCATACTCGAACAGTACGTCGAGCACGGTGACCAAGCGCAACGAAGTAGACGCGGCCTTATCACGCGCCGCAGTAGAAACGGTGTGAGAAATGCGGGCTAGGCGTAGCGCGTCCGCCGCGGCTCCCTTGGAGTAACCCATTCGCAAAAT
>DATAUH010000529.1:0-7447 GCA_036268375.1 Bryobacteraceae bacterium
ACCCTTGCCGATAGGAATTTCGTTATCTACTTCGATGGCGAGAGGCACGCAGTCCTTATCGCAATCGGCGAGGACTTCCGCGTAGGTTTCGAGGACGAGATTGCGCTCGACGGTGGAGCAGATGGCGGCGTCCCGGCCGCGGGCTTCTATGGTGAACTCGCCGGCCTCTTTGGCGCGCACCGTGTAGTGTAGACGCATCGCGATGGCAGCGGCGTCGAACGCGGGCCCAAGGTTGGCCGAGGTGGCCGGCAGAACGATTTCGATGGGCTTCGACATGCCTCGCGCTAGGCTGCGCCCTCCGGCAGAGATTCGAGCATGCGTATGACCGCGGCGGCGTCAGCCTCCATAGCGGGCGCGGGTTTGTGGTGGTCGAGGGTAAATTCCGGATCTTTCAGGCAATGTCCCGTCAGGATGAGGACGACGCTCTCGTTGCGCTTGACGAAACCGGAGCGCGTGAGCTTCTTGAGACCGGCGAGGGTGGCAGCGGAAGCGGGCTCGCAGCCGATGCCTTCGAGTCCGATTTCGTGCTTGGCCTCGGCGATCTCCTGCTCGCTCACCTCTTCGCAAGCGCCGGCGGTGGTGCGCAAGATGCCGGCGGCCTTTTTCCATGAAACGGGGTTGCCGATGCGGATGGCGGTAGCGCGCGTTTCGGCCTGGACGGGTTCAATGCGCTCGCCATTGAATTCCCGCATGCTGCGCACGAGTGGATTCGCGCCGGCAGCCTGAATGATGGAGATGCGCGGCAGGCGATCGATGAGGCCGAGCGCCTTCATTTCGAGGAAGCCTTTGCCGAGAGCCGAGGAATTCGCGAGGTTACCTCCGGGTACGATGATGTGGTCGGGGACGGTCCATTCCAACTGCTCCATGAGCTCGAGGGCCGCGGTTTTCTGGCCTTCGAGGCGGTAGGGGTTCATGGAATTGAGGAGGTAAAGCGGATAGCTGCGATTGATTTCGAGGAGAACGCGTACGCAACCATCGAAATCGGTCTTGAGCTGAATGGTGTGCGCGCCGTATTCGATCGACTGGGCGAGTTTTCCCCACGAGATTTTGCCATCGGGAAGCAGCACCAGGGCGCGCATTCCGGCGCGGGCCGCGTAGGCGGCCATAGAGGCGGAAGTGTTGCCGGTGGAAGCACAGCCGACCCAAGTAAAACCTTTGACCTTCGCCACCGAAAGCGCGGCGGTCATGCCCGTATCTTTAAACGATCCGGTGGGGTTCATACCCTGATGCTTCGCGAGCAGACGATCCACGCCGCCGCTTTTGGCGCAACGGGGCAGGGTATAGACAGGCGTGTTGCCTTCCCGCAGCGTGACGGCCTGCGCGATATCCGGAAGAATCGGCAGCATTTCGCGGAACCGCCAGACGCCGCTCTGATTGGCAGGCTGAAGGGTCATTTTGCGCCCGCGCCACACCGTAGTGAGGGCGCGCGCCGCTAAGTCATTCAGGCGGCCCGGTGTGGAGTAGGTCACTTCCAGAAGATCGCCGCAGTATTCGCAGCGGAAATCGCGCGCCGGCTCCTTGTATGTTGCGCCGCATCCGATGCATTTCAGCACGGGCAAGGTGAGGCCTGGCCCTTTGCCCTTTGGTTGCATTTCCACTATGCCGTCCATGACTCCCCAAAAAAAGAAAAAGCCCGCCTGCCGAAACCAACCGGCGAGCGGGCTATTTGAAAACCCCAGCTTCGGGACTACTCTATTCAGAGCTCCCCGACTCGCCTGCGAGCACTGTCGGTGTGCCTGTGAGTGCGCACGGGCGAGTAGCCGTAATCACAAAGCTAGGGTACAACCGTTAATCGGAGCAAGTCAATCGGACTCGGAACCTTCGGGCTAACGTCCACAATTACAGGCGGACGCCTCCGGACACGAGCACGGTCTCGCCGCTGATCCATGATGAATCTTCGGAAGCCAGAAAGAGAGCGGCTTTGGCGATATCTTCGGGCTCGCCGAGGCGTTTGACGGAAGCGCGCGCGAGGAACTGATCTTTGAACTGTTCATCGGGGTTCATGTCCCGCAGACCCTCTGTTACGACCATGCCCGGCGCGATGGAGTTGACGCGTGCCTTTCCCGCAAGCTCCTGAGCGAGTCCGCGGGTAAGGCTTTCGACGGCTGCTTTGGTGGCGCTGTACACGGCGGCGCCCGGAGCGGGAGTTTTACCGACTACGCTGCTGATGTTGACGATATTGCCGCCGCGGTCGCCGAACTGTTTTACGGCCTCCTGTGTGGCGTAGATGAGGCCGAGCACGTTGAGATCGAACTGATCCCGAAAGTGCTTTTCATCGATGGATTGGAGCGGCTTGAAGTCGTAGACTCCAGCGTTATTCACCAGAATGTCGGTAGGTCCGAAGGTTTTGCCGGTTTCAGCAAAGAGGTTTTGCACCTCGGACCGGTTGCGCATGTTGGCCTTCACCGCCACCGCTTCACCGCCGCTCGATTTAATTCCGGCG
Organism: Bryobacteraceae bacterium; assembly: GCA_036268375.1. Lineage (GTDB taxonomy): Bacteria > Acidobacteriota > Terriglobia > Bryobacterales > Bryobacteraceae > PALSA-243. The sequence goes on from DATAUH010000529.1 coordinate 2,444, forward strand.
ACAACCTTTTCGGCGGCCTCTTTACTCGATGAGTAATTCACCACGACCTTCGCGCCTTCATCGGCGAAACGGCGCGCGATCTGAGCGCCAATCCCCTTCGACGCGCCCGTAACCACAGCAACTTTTCCCTGCAACTTCTTTTTCATTTCGATTCCTCCCTTAAGTATTTCACTTCGATGTCCATCTAATTGATGCGTTCCTGGGGGCGGCGTCGCAAAAATCTTTGCAGCGCGGATTGTGGCGGCGGAATGGAGGGCAGGGGCGCACGCATGCGCCGAGTAGAAGCAGGAACGGTCAGCGTACTATTGCAGTACGTCGCGTTTCCCTGCGCCACTTTCGGGCCCAGAAGCGCTTGTCGGACTAATTCAGCTTGAGGCGTTTTCCGGCCGACTTACCTCAAGGGCCTTCGTATTCTGAGGGATAGAAAGACAATCGGGGGCTTGCCTCACGCGCGACGCAGGCTGCATTTATTAAGCCACGTTTATCCGGAGAGAGTACCTGTAGCGCCCGATTACGCGTCTTAGATAAATGTGGCTTCACAGCCGCGCGACTTGGGCTTACACTGTGAATAAGAAATGAGAATCGCGCCGCTCCGCTTGGTTTTGCCAGCGACACTAAGCGTCGCTATCGTATCCGGCATCGCTTTGTTACTTGCGCCGCCGACTCACGCTGACGGTCCCATCTACTTCGAACCTCACCATCGCGTATCGGGTATCGGCATCGAACGCGACGATATTTCGCACGACCTTCTGGATATCCGCACCGAGCGCATGATCGAGTCGCAGACGTTCAGCATTCTTCGCGACCCGCAAGCCATTCCAGGCGCGAAACGCATCACCGGAAACGCGCAGTTACAGACATTTTTTCGCGACGCCGGTGCGCGCAGCGGACTGCCGCCGTCGTTGATCGAGGCGATTGCTTACCTCGAGAGTTGGGGCGATGCGCACGCGGAAAGCCCATCGGGGCCGCGCGGAATCATGCAGATTTCGGGCGCCACGGCGCGAGTGATGGGTCTCAAGGTAACTGTAGTTACCCGCTACAAGATAACAAGAGACCGCGTCGCGTATAAGACCAAAAGGGGAGCAACTAGATATAAGACGGTTACGCATAAGACGCCTTACGTGGTAAGTTCGCGCGACGACCGCCTGATACCGGAGCGCGCGATCCCGGCCGCTGCGGTTTATTTGGCCAACCTGGAGAAGAAGTTTGGAGGCCGCGATTGGGCGGTATTTGCCTATCACTGCGGACCAGGCTGCGTGGCGGAGATGATGGACCTGACGCGAAAGGCGCGCGGCATTCCCAACGACCAGATCACCGTGCCGCGGATGTTTTTCTCGGCCAGTCCGGCCTGGAATCGGGAGCTGTATGCGGCCATTTCGCAACAAATGCAGCGCGATTATTCGCCCACCTATTATTTCCGGGTAAGACGCGCGGAGCAGTTGCTGGCTCTTTATCGCAGCTCGCCAAAGGACTTTGAAGCGCTTTCCGCCACTTACAAGAGCGACTTTATCTTGCCGAGCCAACGGGCGCCGCATCGCTTATCGGTGTGGCTGCGGCGCGACGATCTGGTGTTTCACAACGATGACGACATACGGACCGATGCAGGACGACGTCTGGTGCATGCGCTGGATCATCCGGCGTATTTCGGTTACGCCCTGAACCTGACGTCGGCATCCTCGGAAGTTGCCGCGCTCTCGCAGGCATCTCCGGCGGCGCTGGGAACGTTGATGTACATCGCATTCGAGACCCGTCGCCTCGATGAGGCGCTGGCACGAAAGGGCGAAAAGTTCGTTCCGCTGCCTGTCACCTCGCTTGTGGAGGCCCAGGATAGCCTCGTCCGGAAAGGCGAGGCGCTTTCGCACTCATCGGGACAGGTTTTCGACATCGACTACGCCGGGCTTCCGCCGGGTGAACTGGAGTGCCTCCGCTTCGTGCTGGACGATCTCGGTTGGGACGGGTACCTGGGCTTCATCGACGAAGGCCGCGAGAATATACACATCGGCTGCGCACCCAGCACGCGCGACTTTTTCGCGACGGTCTTCGGCGAGGCGCTCGCCATGAAATCGACTGAGTAAAAAGATTCGTGCGGAAGCTCTTGGCTTCCTAGGAGGCCTTGGCGCGCAATTCAAAGTAGGTCTGCACCGCTTCCCGCAGCGACGGTAAAGGCGCAAGACCGGCCTGTTCCATTTTGGCGTTGGAAAGCGGCGAATACTTGGGCCTGCGAGCCGGGGTGCGGTATTCGCGTTCGCTCGTAGGCTGCAATTGCGGCGTTAAGCCGGCAACTTCAAAGATCAGCTTGGCGTAATCGAACCAGGAGACAGGCGTTCCGCCACCGATGTGATAAACGCCCGTGGCCTTGCGCTCCACGAGATCGGCCGTGCGGGCGGCGAGGTAGGGCGCGAATGTCGGCGATGCGACGTGGTCTTCCACCACCCGGATCGGCTGTCCGGAGCCTGCGAGACGCAGCATCAACTCGACGAAATTCCCGCGCGCTGTGCGCAGGCCGCCAGGTCCGAAGACACCGGAGGTGCGGACGATCAACGCTTGATCGAGGTACGCCTGGGCATAAAGCTCGCCTGCGAGCTTCGAAACCGCATAGGCGCCGAGGGGGTGAGTGGGATCCTCTTCGACATAAGGGCGAGAGGCGCGTCCGTCAAAGACGTAATCGGTGGAGAAATGGATCAGCCGCGCATCCATCTGCCGGCATGCGACGGCCAGATTGCGAACGGCCAGCGCGTTCACCTGGAAGGCGGCCTGCGGTTCCTTTTCCGCCACGTCCACCTGATTGTAGGCGGCGCAGTTGAACACGGCCTGTGCGTCAAAGTTGGCCAGCGAGTGTTCGACCGCGGCGGGATCGGTGATGTCGGCATGAGCGCGATCCCAGGCGGCTACTTCGTAACCACGGGATTTCAACTCGCGGACTAACTCCACGCCTAATTGACCGGAAGCTCCGAATACGACCGCGCGACGCGCCATAGAGAAGCTCAGCATAACAGTCCTCCTACCGGGTACTCAAACGGATTTGATGATGAAAATGAAAAGGGGCGATCAGCGTTGCGCCGTGTGCGCTTCATTGCGGAAGTAGCTGGAGACGTTGTCCCAGGCAGCCATATCGTGCATCACTTGCGAGAGCTCAATTCCCATGAAGAACCCGGTTTTGGCAGGGCGGCAGTAGACCACCTCGCCCAGATAGATGGAATCCTCGGCTTCGATCTTCACTGCCGCGCCGGGCTGGGCGGCAGCTTCGGTGGCGATTCCCAGGCCGCACGTAGACGCGTCCGTTACTCTTCCCTGGAGGCGTCGCTCCGGTTCGCCAAGAATAGTGAGTTCAATCCGTTGATCGGCCGGTATTCGCAATTCGCGACGGGATCTCATGCCCATCCATCGGCAATAAGGGCCCGCCGCTTTAGAGGAAAAGTCAACCGCGCAGACGGAAGACTGCCGTAATAAGGAGGAGCGCCAGCAAAACCAGGCCGCCGAGGAGAGTTCGGCGGCGAGCCGGGGTGAGCCATTCGGCAAAAGCCGAGGTTTGGCGGCCGAGAACGTTGTGCAGCAGGCGGCGTTGAGCGGGAGCCGGCAGTGCGCGGAGCGCCTTGGCGACCTGTTTGCGACCGCGCCGGTCGGCGATCAGGATTGTGGCGGAATTCGACCCGTTGGTGGAGCGTAACAGCTTGGTGCGCAACCGCGAAGGCACCTCATCTACGCTGCGGAAAACCAGATCTTCGTTTCCGGCCGAGATGAGCACGATGGAGGTTTGGGCGACGCCGGACGTTTCGGGGTTGGGCTCTCCGCAGTGGGGACATCTCACTGCATCCGAACCATATTTCTTGTGACAGCGAACGCAATTCATCAAGCGCTTACCTTTGGCTTACGCAGCCCAGCAGAGTCGTCACCCACATTATCGAGCACAACTTGAATAAATCCTAGAGCTGCTTTAGACAGGGCTTTATCTTTACGATAAATCAGTCCCAAACGGCGGACCAGAGGCTCGGGAGCGAGCGGAATCGCCTTCAGTTTGCCCGATTCGAGCTCTTCCCGGCAATTGGAGACGGCGACGAAGCTCAAGCCGAGACCGGCAAGCACGAAGCGCTTCATCATCTCGGTGGAATCGAGCTCCATGGAGATGCGAAGGTCGTCCTCCACCGGCTCAAGCCATTGATCCAGGCGCGCGCGCGTTTTTCCGGTTTTTGGGAGCAGCAGGTAATATTCGACCAAGCCTTGCGGAGTGATCGATTCGCGCTCAGCAAGCGGGTGGTTCGCCGGAACGATCAGGCGGACCTCGTCGCGATACACCGGAACAACTTGAAGGCGTTTTTCGTCGACGGGAAGCTGCGTCAGGCCGAAATCGGCGGAGTTATCCGTGACCGCTTCCACGACCCGCGAGGCGTAGTTGCGATCGACCTGAAGCTGGACGGCCGGGAAAAGGCGGTGGTATTCGGAAAAGACGGTCGGGAGCAGATAAATACAGGTAGCTTCATTGGCGGCGATGACTAACTCGCCGCGCGGATTGCTCTCCAGTTCCGCAATGGCGTCTTGAGCCTGGCGGCGCAGGTCGAGCATCTGTGCGGCGTAGTCGGTGAAGATCTTTCCGGCGGTCGTTAGCGAGATGCGGCTGCCGAAACGCTCGAAGAGCTCGGCGCGCAACTCCTGTTCCAACTGTCGAACCTGGGCGCTGATGGCGGGCTGCGTACGGAAGCAAGTCTGGGCGGCTTTTGAAAAGCTCTTCAGCCGCACGATCTCCAGAAAAGTGTGGAGTTGGTCGAAGTCCATATAACAGCGCCGTAACTCAAATTCTGTATCGGCGGGATAGAAATAATGAATTTCCCACGCGCTATGGGGTTGCGGTAAGTATTGTAGCAAAGGCCCGGGGTGGTGCGGCCGAATTAGTGGAGTCGTCGCAGACGTATTCCGTCCTTCCGAGGGCGGTAATCCGCACCTCTAACCCCGTGGCGAAGCGCCGTTGTTAACATCGGATGGTGGGCGGCGCGCGCTTTCGTTTCCTTT
>DATAUH010000530.1:0-12036 GCA_036268375.1 Bryobacteraceae bacterium
CGCCATGAAACTGGAGGTCGGGGCCGTCAGCCGCGGGGCGATAGCAAAGTTCAATCCCGCGCGCCGCAGCTAACGATTGCATCGAGCGGCAGCACTCGCTCAGCAGGTCGTTCCAGTAGAAATCCTGCTGGTGCAACTGCACCCGCCCCGCATCCGCGCGCGCCAGGTTCAGCAGATCGTCAACCAGCACCGAAAGCCGCCGTGATTCGTCCAGAATAATCGCTAAGGATTCGCGATACTCGGCCGCGCTCCGATCGCCTCCCAAAGCCACGTCCGCCTCGCCGCGAATCACCGCTACCGGCGTCCGCAGTTCGTGCGATGCGTCCGCGACAAAGCGCCGCATGCCTTCGAAAGACTGATCGATCCGGCCTAGCAACTCGTTAAACGATTTGGCCAGTGTTTGCAACTCAGCCGCCGCGTTGCCAATCGCCAGACGTGAATCCAAGTTGCTGCCGCTGATACGGCTGGCCTGTGCCGCCATCGCATCCAGCGGCGCCAGACTACGCTTGGCGAACCAATAGCCGGCTGCGCCCGCCAGCGCCAGAATTAACGGCAGCGCGAGCAACACCGCACTGCGAATCGCCGCCAGGTCTGCATCGATGTCCTGGAGCGGTTCGGCAGCAAGCGCGGTGTAAGGCTCGCCCGCGATCTGGATGTGCTGCGCCGCGACCCGCAGGCCCTCCCAAGTGAACGGCGATTCCTTTTTGTCCTTCGAATCCGCTGCCAACGCCGCCGCGTCGAATGGCGCGCTCCCATAGACCAGCCTCGAACCGGCTACCAACGCAACTTTGCTGAAGCCGACGCGCATTTCGGACACCGCCTCGTGCGCGGACGCGGCCACGTCGCCATGCGTCTCGTCCATCTCGTCTTCAAACAGAGATGCGGCCGTGCCGGCCTGCGAGACCAGCCCTTCATCCAGCCGCCCGATCATCGTGCGGGACAACACGCCATAGAGCCCGGCCGTCAGCGCCAAAAAGAGCACTGCGAAGCAGCTTAGATACCACAGCGTCAACCGGAGCCGGAAGGTCTTAATCATCGGAGCTCTCCGCCGCGCTCAAGACATATCCCTCGCCCCGGCGCGTCTGAATCAGGCGGGTCGCATGCCCGCTATCGATCTTTGCGCGCAGCCGCTTGATGTAGACATCGATGATATTCGAGAGCGGATCGAAGTTTTCATCCCACACATGCTGCGCAATCTGTTCACGCCCGACGACGCGATCCTGATTCAGCACCAGAAATTCGAGCAGCGCGTACTCTTTGGCGGTTAGATTCACGGGCGCGCCGGCGCGGGTCGCCGCGTGACTGGCGGTGTTGAGCAGCAGGTCGCCCGCGCGAACTTCTGGTGGCCGCAGCGCGTGCGGACGCCGCAGCAGCGCTCGCAGTCTCGCCAGCAGCTCTTTAAAATCGAAAGGCTTCGCCAGGTAATCGTCAGCGCCAGCGTCCAAGCCGGCCACTCGGTCATCCACCGCCGCGCGCGCGGTCAACATCAGGATTGGCGCGCGTATCCCGGCGGTGCGCAATTCGCGGCAAACGGCGTAGCCGTCCTTCGCCGGCATCATCACGTCCAGCACGATCACGTCGTAGTCATTCACCGACGCCAAATACAGCGCCTGATTGCCATCGACGGCGATATCCACCGCGTAGGACTGTTCGCGCAGACCTTTTGCGATGAAGCCCGCCACGCGAGACTGGTCCTCGGCAAGAAGAACGCGCACGTTTTTATTATCGTGCGGACGAGCCGGTCTGGTTCGCAAACAGGAACGGCGCAAGTTGCGTCAGAATCTCTTCCGCCACCAACCGGACTTCGGGCGCAACCGTGCGCAAGTACTCCGGCGACCCCGCGCGCACCGCGCATAGTGCTTCATAGAGCGGACGCCAGCGCTGTTTGGCGCCCGTCTCCTCCAGGATTGCGATGGCAGGGGCCACGTGTCCCGCTTCGATAATCGCGGCGAAGGCGGATGCGTCAAACTTCGTCGATTCATCTCCCGCCAAGCGGCGCAGCACGGTCGCGGCGTCTGGCCATTCGCCCGATCGGGTCAGCGTTTCGACTAGCGCAAACTCTGTCTGCGCCTCGTTGGGGACCAACTCCAACGCGCGGCGGAAGGACTGCGCTGCGTCGGAATAACATCCACGGCGCCGCAGCAGGTTTCCCATGTCGCTCCAGACAGGCGCGTATTCCGAAAACAATGCAATGGAACTTCGATAAGCCTCCTCTGCTTCGTCCAGCCGATTGACGGTTGCGAGCAGTCCTGCCAAGTGCGCCCAAGCTATCGCGCATTTTGGTTCGAGGACGATTGCGCGGTGGTACGCAGACTCCGCCTCTTGAAACCTGCCGTCCGTTTCGAATGTCGATCCAATGCCAACGTACGGCCAGGCAAACGTCACATCGACCTGCCCCGCGCGCTCATATGCTTGTACAGCTTCGGTGTTGCGGCCCGCTTGACCCTCCAAAGCCCAACCCAAACCGAACCAGGCCACAGCCTCAAATCCGGGCTCTTCCGTCAATTTGCGGAAAACGGCTTCGGCCGGCAGCGGGTCTTCGCCCAACAGACCGGCCAACGGCAGTAACGGCTCTTCGTAACGATGCGCGATGGCAATCACGTTTTCATAATCGAAGCCGTCTTCAATCTCACCCTCGCCCACAGCTTGATAAAAGCGGTGTACGGCCCCGGCATGGGGATGCAGGAAGAACAACAGCGATTGTTCCACCGAGCGGAACTCGCGAAAGACGGTCTTGATACTGTCTGCGGGAAGCTTACTAATGAATGCTACCGCCGGAACCGTCGGCGGCTTGCCCAGTGGCGCAAATACGCGCCAGAATTCCTCCGGATCGATGCCGCCCCACTCGGTTCGCGAATGCAACACATGGCGCTTCAGCGCGCGCATACTCTCCATGCGCGCTTTATGATCGCGCAACTCGTCCGGCAGATCGCTGAAGTCGATATTTCGATCGGCTCCGCTCTCCATTACCGCGCGCAGTCCCGCCGATTCCAGACTGCGCCGCAAATAGCGGTCGCGCACGGTTTGCGAGTAAGCGAGCGCCCAATCCAGGTACTGCTCCCGGCCGACGGCATCCGGATCGCGCTCGAGCAACGCTCGCGCCCGCGCGTCCAGTTCATCGCGTCCGAACCACACCTCCAAAAACTTCACCAGCCACACCAGCCTGCGGCGCGCACGGCGGCTGGCGCGCATTAAATACCAGATGTTGAAGAAGCGCTCGGCGATCTGATACGCATTTTTTTTGCCGCCAAACCAGGGGGTTTTCTCCACGACGCCGAAATCTTCCAGGCGGGCGAGTTGGGCCGAGACCTGGTTCACGGTCATCGGCTTCAGGCGCTCGGTCAGATCGGCCGCGGTCAGCGGATCCCAGTGAATCGCCATGGCGTCCACCACCTGCCGCGACACCGGCGGGAGCTCCTCGAAACGCGCCTTGTAAAGCGCTGTGTACTCGTCCAAGAGCTGTTCCATATCGCGCTGCACGTCGCCTTCGGGACCCAACGCGAGCACTTTGAAGAGCACCATCAACGTGCGCGGATTGCCGCCGGTGAGCACGCGCAGGGCTCGTATGCGCGCGGGCTGTTCCCGAATGAGGCGCGCGACGTCGGGGTTGTTCGCTTCCTCAGCAAGTTGGCGAAGTACGTCGAACATTTCGCGCTCTTCGAATCCCTTGAGCTCGTGTATCTGGAAAAAGTCGTAGAAGGGCCGGCCGTATTGATAGAACGCCTCGAGCGCGCGGCTGGATGCGCCCACAATCAGCAATCGAGATTCGCTCGAAATCACGCGCCGGAACGCCCACTCTTCTTCTTTCGCCAACCGGTCGAACACGATGTCGATGTTGTCCACGAGCAGCAGCAGGCGGCGGCTCAGGCGGCCGGCTTCGTCCAGCAGCAAGGCCAACGCATCGCCGGCGCGATCACCATCGGCGTTTAATGCGCTCACTTTGGAATCGAGCGCGGAGGCCGCCGCGGCATCACCCGCATGATCGAGCGCATCGCCCAACGCGTCCACGCAATTCAACCAGAACTCCGCCAGCCCCGAGACGTTGTATTGCTCTTCCGGAAAGACGAGCGGCATCCAGATGGCTGCCAGGGAGGCATCGTCTTCCACTGCGAATCCCAAGCGGCGAAGCAGAGTGGTCTTTCCCAGGCCTCTCTGGCCGATTAGCAAGTGATGCTGCGGGGCGGTGTCCAAAGGCTCATGGCGTAGATCTTCGAGCAGCGCTTCCAACAAGTCGTGGCGCGCTACGAAGGCGCGGATCAGGTCTTTTTTCGGGAGAAGCGCGGGGTTGTAGACGGTGAGCGTGAGCGGCGGCCGCGCGCCTGGCCTGCTGTCGCGCGGCGTCATCCGATTGCTCCGGCGGAGCCATCTTCTTCAGGCGGAGCTTCTTCTGGTGGGGCGTCTTCTGGTGGAGCGACGCGGCGCAACCAGAATTCCCGCAAAAGGGGCGAGCGGAACCGCATCTTGCCGTGCGCCTCTACGAGATAACCATCGTTCTGCAAGACGTCCAGCAGGTAGCGTAGCGCGTCTTCGCGCGCTTTCGCATCGCGGATCATTGTGGAGAGCGCCAAGCTCAGCGTACTGCGCGATGCGCCTTCCGGGGCGCGGCAGGCGTGGCTCAGAATCAATGATGCGTGCGCCCCGTCCGGTTCGCCTAACTCTTCGTGCAGGCGCTGGCGCCAGTAATCGAAGTAGTTGCGGTGCTGCGGCCCGAGGAGCGATTCGATGGCGCGGTCCACGCGTTCTTCGGTCACTGGTTTCGAACCCGAGCGCAATTCTTTGAAGATGAGTTGCAGATAAAAAGGCACCGGCCAGCCGGCGCGCCGGATCACGTGGCGGCGGACGGCTTCAGTCAGTTCGAGTTGGTAAGTTTCCGAGAGCACGCGCAAAAATTCGGCGGCGGCGGGCTCTTCGAAGGCGTCGAGTTTTGCGATGTGCAGGTCGTTGACGGCGTCACCGATGTTGAGGCGGCTGGCGACGGTATCGAGGCCGATCGAGCCAGCGAGCATCCAGCGAATCGACGGATATTGCAGGCGCAGACGGCGCATCCAATATAGGAATTCGCGGACTCGCACGCGATCGGGAGTAGCCGCGGCGTTGAGCAGGTTGAGCACGAAAACCGGTAATTCGTCGATCTGAATCAGCCAGCGACCTTCGAGATGCGAGAGCGTTTCGGCGAGCTCTTCTCCGAGACGCGTCCAGGGCGCGGAGCCTTCGGGCGTCAGTTCCACGGTGAAGCCGGCGCCGCCGATCTTCTGAACCCGCCGGACCGTCTTCGCCAGGCCGCTTTTCTTGATCTTCGGCCAAAGCGTTTCGCCGTGCCTGGTGGCGAGAATGGCGTTGAAGAGGCGCTGCACGAAGCGGAGTTCGTCGGCGCAGTCGCAGACGTCGACGAAGACGGTTGAAAAACCGAACCCAACCGCGTCGTCGGCCATACGGTACATCAGCGAAGTTTTGCCGACGCGCCGGGCGGCCAGCAGGAGGAGGTTGTCGGTGTCGAGATCGAGCCAGAAGCGTTCCATCTCGGCGCGACGGTCGAAAAAGTCGGGGCCACGGGCTAGCTGGCCGGTTAGGTTCTTCATTCCACGACTGCCTTACAGCAATTTTGTTGTACAGCAAATTTGGTGGAGAGGTCAAGCGGCGGAGGCGGGGCTGGGCGGGTCAAGCGCGGGTGGAGGACGGGATTCCGACTGGAAAAACGAACTGCCGGTACCCGGAGTGGCTGAAAAAACGAACTGCGGGGGATGAGTAGCCGAAAAAACGAACTGCTGGACGGCCTCAACCCGGCTGCACGCGGCCTGCGTTACGGCATCGGTTCGACACGAACCTGCGGCTTGTTGGCGCCGAAATGGGAGGGCCTCGACCGCTGGCGCGGCCTAGCAATACTGGAACGTCCGGCCTGGAGGCGGCTCGGTTGGGGTGAACGTGGGCGTAGACGAGCTCTACGCCCGAGCGCCAGTTACCACGAGAGGTACGCGCGTAACTGAATATTTCTCGGACCGACGAGCGTGGAGGAGCTCTGGCCGAAGGAGGTGGACTGAATGTTTCCTGTGCCGGGGGCGAAGACCGGATGGTTGAAGACATTCAGAAACTCGGCCTGGAAGTTGAACCGAAGCCGCTCGGTGATGCGCGTTTCTTTGCGCAGTTCCATATCGGTGGTGATCAGGTGGGGACCGTAAATGTAGAGGAACTGGCCCAAGGCGCCGGGGGTGCTGGCGGGCGAAAGATACGCGGGATTGGCGCGGCCATCGGGCCCGATCAGGGCGGGAGCCGCGCTATAGAGGTTCTGGCTGGGGCCGGGGCTGAACTGCCGCAGCTCGTTTTGTAACTGCGATATGCCGATTCCGGTGAGAACGACGCCTGAATCGCTGGTGGAATCCGAGAACCCGGTGAAGGTGGAGTATCCACCGGTCAGTTTGTAAACGTTGCCGGAGTTCCAGCGGGTGATGCCGGAGAGCGACCATCCGCCGACGATGCGGTCGAGAATTCCATTGGAAACCGGCAGCATCTTTCCTTTGCCGATGGGGAGTTCGTAAGTCCAGTAAGTCTGGAAGGTCTGCCGGATGTCGAATGGCGTGGGGGCTTTGTCGAGATTGCGGTTGCGGAGAGTCGTGTAGTAGTCGGTGAGGTTATCGACGATCGCGAAGGAGTCGCTCAGGTTATGACTCCAGGTATAGTTCGCGTTCACGGTGAGGCCGTAACTGTACGACTTACGCAAAGTTACCTGCAGGGCATTGTAAGTGGACCAGGAGTTATCGTCGGTGACGGTCAAATCGCCCACATACGGATTCGCCTGGAAGAAATTGATGGGGTAGTTACCGGGAGCGTTGAAGCCAAGCGCGGAACAGGGCGAGAACCTGTTTCCCACAAGACGGCAGTAATAGATGCTACTGCTGCTGCCGGTGAGGGTGGTGGCGGCGGCGCCGGCCGCGCCCTGCTTCAGATCGTTGATAAAGGTGCCGCTGGTGAAACCGGAACTGGCCGCCAGAGCAGGCTGGGAACCGGATGCGCCGAAGGCCGCTTCAAAGATGGGCAGAGCCACCTGGCCGGGCCGGCCGAGATTCTGGAAACTGCTGACGCCCGAGGCCTGGTTGATGGCGTAGTTGTTCTGGGCGTTGAGGAACTCCTGGAGGAATCCATTTTCGAAAATGTTGGTCTCCTGCTCGCTGTAGAGGTGCCAGTTGTGGACGGTGCGGTTGCCCACGTAGCGCGTTTCCAAGACGAGATTGTGGGCCAGTTCGCGCTGGATGCCGAAGTTCCAGCTTTCGACGTATGGCGTGCGCAGATTCGGCTTGGTGGTGCCGACGTTGTAGTTCGCAAAGGCGAACTGCGTTTCGTCGAACGGAGGATTGAACGACGCAGGCGCGGTCATGAACGGAGGCAGCGGAGAGTTCAAGCTTAATTGGCCGGGGGCAAAGCCGGGATTGCCCGGCTGCAGAAGAAGCTGCTGCCAGTTACCTGCGTTGGTGTTGATCCAGAAATCTGTCTGCAAGCCCTGATCGAAATAGTTAATACCGGTGCTGCCGCGAATTACCGTTTTGCCGGTTGAGCCGAGCAACTTACCAAGGATCCCGCCGGAAACGCTGGGATTCCAGGCGAAGCCGAAATTGGGGGCCGGGTTCACGCGGTCCGGGCTGTAAGTGGTGGACCGCTGATAGAGCATGGGGGTCATGGTTCCGCCTAAAACGCCGGGTTGAAACAGCGCGGTAGATGGGCCGAGTAATTGGCTGTATTGCGGATTGATGTAAGTGTTGTTGCTATTGTGCATCGCCCCGGTGAACTGCCAGCGCAAGCCGTAATTCAGAGTCAGATGCGGGGTCAAGCGGAAGGAATCCTGGAAGTAGGCGCCGGAGGTGGTGAAGTTTTCGCGGTAAGTCAGGGGAGAGTAAGGCAGATATTGGTGCGCTTTTTCGTCAAGGTTATTGAAGGCGCGCACGCGGCTCAGGCGTCCCGTGAGCGTGGCATACAGGGCCCACGCGGTGGTGAGATCCTGACTGCGAATCTGCGGAAGCGTGGAGGCGGAGAGCGCTGACTGGATCGGGTCGCCGGTGGCTACGCCCAGTGAATATTGATAGATGCCATCGTACTGATAGTCGGACGAATCCCAGAAGCGAGTGTAGAGCATGCTGCCGCCGAATTTAAAGGTATGTTTGCCTTTTACCCAGTTCAACTCATCGGAGAGGTTATAGACGGGCGTGTTTGACAGGCTGGGCGTGGAATTCGGTATGAGCGGATTTACGCCGCTGCCGAAGCTGATCTGCTCGTTACCTTGAGAGGCCCATTGGTAGACGGAGTTTCTGATGTTAGTCCCCGAGATGCTGCTTTGGACGCCGAACTTGAAGGAGTTGAAGATCTGGGGCGAGATGGTCCAATCGAGACCGTTCGAGGCGATGTAACTGGTGGATTTTGCCTCGCCGCTGTTTAAGCCGAAGCCTGGATAAGCGGGGCCGTTGCCATCGTTGTGATAGTGGTGCAGGTTCCAGGCGCCAAACCAGGCAATTTTGCTGGTGATTTGATAATCCAGGCGCGCGGTGGGGTAGTAATCGCGTGTACCGCCGGACTGATTCCACTGCAGGGTGTTGTGATTCGGGTCGCCGGTGGCGGGCCGCACTACGCCCTTCGAAACGGTTCCGTTGATGGTGTTGAGCACGCCCGCAACAGTGGAGTCGATGGCGGATGAGTAACCCGCGGCGCCGGCGATCTGCAGAAGATTCGCCGAGTGTTGGAGTCCATCGGAGCCAATGTAAGTGAAGATTCCGCTCTGCGCCGCCGGGGTCAGGACGTTGACTGTGCTGATAAATGAGTTAGGGGCGGGAGTATCTTCGTAGTTCACGAAAAAGAAGAGCTTGTGCCTGAGAAAGGAAACTGGGATCGGCAGCGGTCCGCCGAGGTTGCCGCCGACGTCGTTCAGCCGCACTTTAGTAATTGGAAGGCCACGCGCGTTGTTGAAGAATGCGTTGGCGTTCAGATCGTCGTTGCGAAATTCCTCAAAGACTTTGCCGTGGTATTGACTGGTACCGCGCTTGGTGGTGAAGCGGATCTGCATGGCGCCGTTGGCGGCGGCGTCGGCTTCGGTGCCGGTGGTAGCGACGGTGACTTCGTCGATGGCGTCCAGGCGCAGCGGGGCCTTTTCGGAGAAGCCTTTCGATCCACTTTTGTAACGCTGGTCGTTGTTATTGATGCCATCCAGGCTGATGTTCAACGAGGGTTCGGGGAGGCCGTTGAAGGTCGAGGCGCCGGCCGACGTGGTGGTCGCGCCGGCGGAGAGAAGGGCGAAGGGAAGGGTGTCGCGTCCCGCCAGGGGCAGGTTTTGGACGTAGTCATTGCGAACGGTATCGGCAATCTGGTTGGAGGTGGTATCGAGGGGAGTGGGGGCGCCGCTGACCTCGACGGTTTGCTGCACCGAGCCGAGCGAGAGGTGGACGGGCAGGTCCGTGGTGCGGCCGGTTTCGACCACGACGGCGTCGAAGGCGGCATTTTGGAATCCAGTGGCGCTTACGGTGACGTTGTATTTGCCGGGCAGGAGATTGAGGAAGATGAAGCTGCCTTCTTTGTTCGATTGCGCCGACTTCGCGATTCCGGTGGCCGCGTCTTTGAGGGTGACGGAGGCGTTGGGGACGACGGTGCCACTGGGGTCGAAGACCGTACCGCGAATATCGCCGTCCGTGCGAACCTGAGCGGCCGCGAATGTTGCGAAGGCGAGCGAAAGACAGAAAACCAAAACAGCGCGATGGCGTTGCGCCATGCTACACCCCTTTCCGAAGCACCCGGCGGACGACGCCGCGGATTAGGCCAATTTTCGATCGCGAGTGGCTATTTGTCTAGAACAGGATTATGGCGGTTTGTACGGAGGAATCCGGTGAAGGCCAGGTTCAGTCCGAAATCGCCTCTGCCGTATGCCAAGAACCGCCATGCCCGAGCAGGGAGTGCCAGAGACGTACGTTGATCGCAAAAAGGCCATCGGATGCAACCATCGCCTTCCGGGCGACAATTACTTATGCATTTCTGCGAATGCATGGACCAAGATCCGACTCGGCGGTTTGATGTCCACGAGGCTCGCTTTGACTAGCCAGACGCCTTGCTCGCGTTTGCGGACGGCGGATACGGGCTGTTTGTTCATGATGGTGGGCCATCATTCATAGCGATAGCTACTGCCCATGGTGCGGCTCGCGCCCGTGAAGCGCAGGTTTGAAAGACGCCTGCTGCAGGAAAAGGAGCACCGTTGGGAAGATTCTTGTCTTCGCGTTCTCGCCTTCGTGCTTCCTGGATTGTGCAAAGCAGCGATTGCGACACACTGGAGAAGCGCCGGGTGGCGATCAAAGCGAACCACCAAATTTCAATGCCACATTACGGAGCAGGTGAATTCTCTTCAAGATGGAGAACCCAAGTGAGTGCAAGATTGAGCATCCTCTTCCATGCGCGTACTATCGATCCGCCGTCGACGAGTTCCGTCAAGCGCTCAACGGAAATCTCGACCTAAATGGATGGAGGTATGGTCACACATCTACCTCGGAAAGATTTCCGATGCAACCGGTCAGCGCGAGCGTGCGCTTCGTCAGTACCGCCTGGCGCGGGTCAAATGCTCGCGGTTGTAAAGTGTCAATAGCCTGGGTGCAGTTTCGATTCGAATGGATAGAATCAGCCCGCCCATATCGGGAGAACGGGTTCGGAATGACCGAGGGTTTCTTCAACCGATCAGCCCTGCGCTGCCAATGCGTAAAATGAGGAAAGGAGCGGGCCATGGACTTAACGCTGCCGGCGGATTTGAGAGAGCAGGTCGAGCAGGAACTCGCTAGCGGCCGCTACCGGAGCCGCGAGGAGCTGATCGAACATGCGATTCGGTACTTCTTCGACGAGCGCCAGCGTGGTCAGCAGCGTCTCGATGCGCTGCGCAGAATTGGCCAGGCGGTCGATCAAGCTGGCCTGTATGAACGAGTGCTGCTCCCCAGCCAGGAATGACGAGCACGCCGCTCGTGGTTCTGGATGCGTGCGTCCTCGCCAACTTTTCACTATGCGATACGCTCCTGCGCCTCGCGGAACCGCCCCGGCTATTTGAGCCTAAGTGGTCAGAAGAGATTATTCGAGAGACTACCCGTACGTTGGAATTGAAGCTAGGGTGGCCCGTCTCTCTGACCGCTCACCTTGAAAAAGAGCTGCGGGGCCACTTCGCCGAATCTTGGATCAGCGGTTACGAGCCATTGATTCCGAGGATGAAGAACGACAAAAAGGACCGCCACGTATGCGCCGCAGCGGTCCAAAGTAAAGCGGCGATCATCTTGACACTCAACCTTCGGCACTTCAAGCCAGAGCACCTGGTCATGTGGGGACTGCGCGCGCTGCACCCAGAGTCCTTCCTGATTGAGATCTTCCACCAGGAACAAGCCGTGGTATTGACGAAACTCGAGCAGCAGGCAGCCGATCGAAGACGCAGCTTGAGTCAACTTCTGGAGATTCTGAGCGCCACCGTGCCCGGCTTTGTTGCAGCCGTTTCCGCCGCGATCTCAAAATAGAGGAAGTGATTCATTGGCGACACCGGTTAGCCACCGAAAATTGCACAGCGTTTTGCGACGGCTAATGATGAACCACCTCGGAAGGCTATTCAAAGACCAGCCGCAACGCGACCATCAGCTTGGATTGAGCGGCTGCCACAGTTCGATTTTGTTGCCGTCGGAGTCGTATATCCAGGCGAAGCGGCCGTAGCTTTCGTCCTGGCGCTTAGCGTCGATCTGGACGCCTTCTTTCGCCAGGCGATCGAGCAGCGCGTCGAGATCGTCGACGATATAGTTCACCATGAACGGGGCGGGGCTGGGCTCGAAGTATTGGGTGCTATCGGGGAAAATGCTCCAGATTGTCATCTGCTCACTTTCCGGATTGTCTTTTTCACGCCATGGCAGCATGACGCCATGGCCGCTATCGGAGAGGCCGAGATGTTTTGCGTACCAATCCTTCATTTGTTGCTGATTCGCGGACTTGAAGAAGATACCACCGATGCCGAGGATTCGGCCCTGCTGGCTCATGGTTGTTTTCCTTTCGTGTGAT
>DATAUH010000531.1:0-8345 GCA_036268375.1 Bryobacteraceae bacterium
ATTTTGCGAATGGGTTACTCCAAGGGAGCCGCGGCGGACGCGCTACGCCTAGCCCGCATTTCTCACACCGTTTCTACTGCGGCGCGTGATAAGGCCGCGTCTACTTCGTTGCGCTTGGTCACCGTGCTCGACGTACTGTTCAAGTATGCCTCCGCGCGCTGACCGGCGCGCGCCTCGTACCCACAGCCTTCTCACGCGCCTCGCTACGAAACAGTATGAGAAATCCGGGCTAAGGCTGCAGCAGTCCGCTAAGTTTTGAGCGTTTGTGCGAGACTAGCGGAATGAGGTTGTGCGCGGCGGCGCTGGTTTTTGTAGGGTGCGCCTGGACGCAGAATGCATCGTTTAACGCTCCTTCGGCCGAAGGGGTGGCTTACTTTGAAAAAAACATCCGCCCGTTACTGGTGACGAACTGCTACGGGTGCCATAGCTCCAAGCTGCCGAGCCCGATGAGCGCGTTGACGCTGGATACGCGCGCGGGAATGCTGCGCGGCGGAAAATCGGGCGTGCCGGCGGTCGTGCCGGGGAAGCCTGAGGACAGTCTGATCGTCGCGGCCGTGAAGCATACGGCGAACGGTCTGAGCATGCCGCCGGGAAAGTCGCTTGAGCCTGCCGAGATCGATGCTGTGGTGGAGTGGATCAAAATGGGTGCGCCGGATCCACGTACGGAAGCAGCTCCGGTGGCGGCAGCGGCCTATGACTTTGCGAAAGCGCGCGAACATTGGTCGTTCCGCCCTGTTAACGATCCCAGGCCGCCGAAGGTAACCGCGGCGGAGTGGAATCAGACGGCGATCGACGAATTTATCAAGGCGAAGTTGGACGAGAAGAAGCTGGCGCCGCAGGCGCGTGCGTCGAAGGCGACATTAATCCGGCGCGTGACTTATGACCTGATTGGGCTGCCGCCGACGCCGGAGGAGATTGACGCGTTCTTGAAAGACACGTCGCCGCGCGCGTTCGAGAAAGTTGTAGACCGGTTGCTGGCGTCGCAGCAGTACGGCGAAAAGTGGGGGCGGCACTGGCTGGACGTGGTGCGGTACGCCGACACGGCGGGCGACAACGCGGATTTTCCAGTGCCTGCGATGTACCGGTATCGGAACTGGGTGATTGCGGCGTTCAATCGCGATGAGCCGTACGACCAGTTTCTGCGCGATCAGCTTGCGGGCGATTTGATTGCGGCGAAGGAAGACTTGGCGGAGAAGAATAAGGAAGAGTGGCAGGCGAAGATTATTGCCACGAGTTATCTGGCGAATTCGCGGCGGTTTGGCTCGCGCGCGAACGAGTTTCATCTGACGATTGACGACACGATCGACAATCTCGGCAAAGGAATGCTGGGACTGTCGATTGCGTGCGCGCGCTGCCACGACCACAAGTTTGATCCGATTCCGACGGCCGATTATTACGCGCTGTACGGGATTTTCAAGAGTACGAACTATCCGCATCCGGGTACGGAGATTTATCCGCACACTTATGGGTTTACGGCGTTGAATCCGGCGGACGCGGCAAAGTTGAAGCAGGTAGAGGATCAACTTTCGGGGCTGGATAACCGGATTGAGGATATTGGTTCGGGGAAGATCAAATTCGCAAGCGACGCGGAGAAGAAGAAGGCGCAGCAGGAGAACCAGGCTAATAAACAGAAGTGGACCGCTGAGTATCCGTATCTGCAGAAGGCTTACGCGGTGACGGACGGGAAGCCGGTGACCGCGAAGATTATGGTGCGCGGCGAGCCGGCAACGCTGGGTCCAGAGGCGCCTCGCGGGTTTCTGACCATTCTGGGCGGCGAGAAAGTGCCTGCGGATGAAAAGGGCAGCGGGCGATTGGAGCTGGCGGAGTGGATTACGGATCCGAGGAATCCGCTGACGGCGCGCGTGATTGTGAATCGCGTGTGGGCGTGGAATTTCGGGCAGGGCATTGTGGCGACGCCGGATGATTTCGGGGCGCGTGGCGAGGCTCCGTCGAATCCAGAGCTCCTGGATTATTTGGCGGCGCGGTTTGTCGAAGACGGCTGGTCGATCAAGAAGCTGAACCGGCGGATACTCTTGACCCGTGCGTATCAGATGGCGAGTACGAACAACGACGCGGACGCGCTGAAGGATTCGAAGAACGCGTATCTATGGCGGTTCAATCCGCGGCGGCTGGCGGCGGAGGAGTTACGCGATTCGCTGCTCGACGTGGGCGGGAATTTGGATACGACACAGGCGGGAGTGCAGCCGTTTCCACCGGAGATGTCGTGGAGGTTCACGCAGCACAACCCGTTTATCGGTCCGGATGCGACGTATGCGACGAACCGGCGCAGCGTTTACCTGATGCAACAGCGCATACGGCGGCAGCCATTTCTGGAGCTGTTTGACGGCGCGGATACGAATGCGGAGACGGGCGTGCGGCCGCTGACGACAACGGCGCTGCAGGCGCTCTACGTGATGAACGACCCGTTCTTTCACGCGCAGGCGGATGCGCTGGCGCTGCGGGTCGGGATGAATTTCGGATCCGACGTGGAGCGGCTGAATTATACGTACCGGCTGCTGTACGGGCGGCTGCCCGCGCCGGACGAGTTGCGGGATGCGCGCGATTATTTGGTGAAGGCGCGGCAGTCGTTGGCGGACACCGGCTCGCCGGAGTGGCAACGGGCGCGAACGGTGTGGGCGAGTTTGATGCGGGTGTTGTTGGGCGCGAACGAATTTTTGGTGGTGGATTGATATGCAGGATCGTGATCGAGTGCGCGACGGTTTTGAGATTTCGAGGCGGGGAACGCTGCGTTCGCTGATGCTGGGGACGAGTCTGTTTCCGGCGCTGGTGAGCGAACTGCTGGGGAAGGGCTCGCCAGGGGCTGCGGCTGTGAATCCGCTGGCTCCGAAAGCGCCGCACTTCCCGGGTACGGCAAAGCGCGTGATCTGGATCTACCTGAGTGGCGGCATGTCGCACGTGGATTCGTTCGATCCGAAGCCGAAGCTGGCGGAGTATCAGCGCGACAACAAGCAGCAGAACGGCAAGAAGCTGTTGGGGTCGCCGTGGAGCGCGAAGCCGCATGGCCAATCGGGCACAGAGATTACGGATTTGTTTCCGCACATTGCGGAGTGTGCGGACGACATTTGCGTGATCCGCTCGATGCGCGGCGATCATAACGATCACTTTCAGGCGACGCTGGGAATACACACGGGCTCGGTGACCTTTAAGCGGCCGAGCGTGGGTTCGTGGGTGGCGTACGGGTTGGGCACGGAGAATCAAAACCTGCCGTGCTATGTGGTGCTGGCGCCGGAGATGCCGTATGCGGGGAGCCAGATATGGTCGTCGGATTTTCTGCCGGGAATTTATTCGGGCACGCGCATTGCGAGTGGGCCGGAGCCGGTGCCGGATCTGAATCGGCGCGCGCCGACGGACGAAATGCAGAAGCTGGAACTGAGCCTGCTGGATAAATTCAACAAGCGCCACGAGGCGAAGCGGCCGGGCGACCCGATGCTCGATGCGCGCATCAAGTCATTCGAAACTGCGTTCGGAATGCAGATGGAGATGCCGAAGGCGCTCGACCTTTCAAAGGAAAGCGACGCGACATTCAAGCTGTATGGAATGGAGCGCGGGGCCACGACGGGATTCGGCTGGCAGTGCTTGGTGGCGCGGCGATTGATGGAGCAGGGTGTGCGGTTCGTGGAGCTGATCGATACCGGGTCGAGCAAGAATTGGGACGCGCACGGCAACATACACGACCATGAACCGTTGGCGCGGAAGGTGGATCAGCCGGTGGCGGGGCTGTTGGCGGATTTGAAATCGCGCGGCATGTTGAAAGACACGCTGGTGGTGTTTACGACGGAGTTTGGACGATCGCCGACGGCGGAAGGCGAGATGGGGCGCGGGCACTTCAACAAGGCGTACTCGTCGTGGCTGGCTGGCGGTGGCATCAAAGCGGGACTGGCGTATGGGAAGACGGACGAGCTGGGGATGAAGATCGCGGAAAACGAATGCCACGTGCACGATTTTCACGCGACGATTTTGCATTGCCTGGGCTTTGATCACACGAAGCTGACGTTCCGGCACGCGGGGCGGGATTACCGGTTGACGGATGTGGCGGGGAATGTGGTGACGCAAGTGCTTCGCACTTGATCCTTGCGGATGGGAGTCGAGGGAGCCAGAATGATGGCGGCGCTTCGCGCTTGAGCAATTAATCGAAGGTTTCAGGGACCAGTTCAATGCCGTTTTCGCCGGCGGCCTTCTTTTCGGCGTATTTGCGCACCCACGCTTCCCAACTGCGGCCGTCGGCCATGTCCCGGCCGGTGAAGGAAAGCTGTTCGATGTCGTGGAGCGGTACGGATACTTTCTTGGGACCGGATTTGAGAAGGATTCGGATTTTCGAGGAGCCACGGTCGAAGACGTAGCCTTCCAGGGTGTCGCCGCTCTTGAGCTGGACGGTGACGTCGCCGCGATAGTCAAAGGCCTGTTCTACGCCATCGGCGAGTTTTTCTTCGACGGCGATCTGCGTGCCTTGCAGGGTTGCCTTTTGCGTGTCGCCGGCGGCGATCTGCACGAGTGTTTTGTGCGGCTTTTCGGCTTGCACCTGGCGCAGCGCTTCGTCGTCACGGTAGCGCGAAGTGAGCATCGCTTTGACGGTGGCGAGGACGCCGCGGAAGGAGAATGTGTAGTCTACGGCGGAAGCTTCGTAGCCCGAGTGCAGCATGCAGTTGGCGCACTTGGGGTTACCTGATTCATAGCCGTACTTCGACCAATCGGTGGCGTCGACCAGCTCCCGGAAGGTTTCCGCGTAGCCATCCTGCTGCAGATAACAGGGCTTCTGCCAACCGAAGATGGAGTAGGCGGGCATGCCCCACGGCGTGCACTCGAAATTGCGCTTGCCCATCAGGAATTCAAGGAAGAGCGGCGACATATTGAACTGCCACTTCGATTCGCGGTTGGAGAGGATCTTGCGGAACATCGAAATGTTGGTCTCGCGGCCGGCGAAATGTTGCTTGTCGGGCGCTTTGTCGTAGGAGTAGCCGGGAGAAAGCATCATGCCTTCGACGCCCGCATCCATCATTTCGCTAAAGAAGGCGCGGACGGATTTGGAATCGGCGCCGTCGAAGATGGTGGTGTTGGTGGTGACGCGGAAGCCGCGCGAAACGGCCTCACGGATGGCGGACAGGGCGAGATCGTAACCGCCTTCTTTGCACACCGAAAAATCGTGATGTTCTTTTTGGCCGTCCATGTGGACGGAGAAGCTGAGGTATTTACTGGGCGTGAAGAGGTGCAGCTTTTCCTTGAGGAGCAGGCCGTTGGTGCACATGTAGACGTACTTTTTGCGTGCGACGAGGCCGTTGATGATCTCGTCGATTTGCGGGTGCATAAGCGGCTCGCCGCCGGGGATGGCGACGGTGGGGACGCCGCACTCTTCGACGGCGCGGAAGCATTCTTCGGGGGTTAGATGCTGCTTGAGGATGTGGCCGGGATACTGAATTTTGCCGCAGCCCGCGCATGCCAGATTGCAGCGGTAGAGCGGCTCAAGCATAAGCACGAGCGGGTAACGCTTGCGGCCTTTCAACTTTTGCCGAAGGACATAGCTGGCGACGGTCCACATCTGGGACACGGGAACGGGCATACATCTAGATTACAAGATGTCGTAGCGAGCCCGCTGCCGTTCGCGGGAGACGGATTGGGCGGCATCGCTCGCGCGACTGGTCTGACGTGATCGGTATGGATGCGGACGGTCAGCGGTCGGACAACTGAAACGAATTTTTGTTTCGCGCCACAGGCATTCGGAGGGCGGAGCGATGGCCGTTCCACTGACGGTTCGGCAGACGCAGATCGATGCGCTGTCGGACATGCGGCGGCAAGCGTTTGAAGGCCGCATGGTAGATCACTTGAACCGGTTCTTCACGCGACGGGCCGACCGCATAGGGGAGGCGGGCCTTCGCGAGTTGATTCGCGGAGGCATCGTGAGGGCAGGGAAGTACGGGTTTCGGACCGAGCAGGAGGTGTGCCGGTTCATCGGGCTGATGCTGGTGTTCGGAGAGCGCTTCGATGAGGATACAGCGTGGGCGGCGGAGATTCTGCTGAATCCAGCGATTGAGGACCGGCCGAAGCAGTTGATGGTGGCGGCTAAGGCGCGCGCCAAGTAGGGAAGTAACGGAAGCGAAATGGCTGAGCAGGATACGGAGGAACTGGCAGGCCGGGGCAGTGGTCCCGCGGAGGATCTTGAGGCAGCCGACCGGGATGCGGACACTCTGAGCGACCAGCCTGTAGATGGGACGGTCGTGGCATGTGACACCGGGACTGGCGGTGGAACAGCGCCCGGAAATCTCGAGGTTACTGTCACCGACAGCAACACGAATCAGCCGATCGCAAACGCTAAGGTTTCGATCCAGGGGCCGCAGTCGAAGACGGGGACTACTGACGCTTCGGGCAAGGTGACGTTCAGCGGACTCAAACCGGGCGCATATACCATCAAAGCGGAAGCGGCGTCGTACAGCACGGAGAACGGGACGGCGACCGTGGCATCCGGGAAAACCGCGACGGTCAAAATCCCGCTCACGCCGATTACCGTGGCGATCGCATTCGATCAGCCAGTCGGGTGTCCAGGACATCTGCTCAAAGTGACGGCGACCGGAACGCCAGGCGGCGGGACGTTTGCGTGGGAGTTGACGGGAGCGAATCTGGCGCTGGTGGATGGGAGCGGCGCAGCGGCCACTACTGGAGCGACGCTTAACGTGTTGGGATTTTTGGCGAACGACAACACGGGAGAAATCCTCGAACTGAATGGAACGCTGAAGGTAACTTACACCTTCACCAATGGTCAGACCGCGACGGATACGAAGGATGTAAAGATTCACGGCATCAAGTTTGATGTGACGAATACGACGATCAACAAGTCGGATACGTTGGTGACGGAGACCACGACGACCGTGACGATTGGGCGCCGCGCGACGGCGACGATGTCGACGAATCCGAGCGTGAAGATCAAGTTGGATGCGAGTTGCCCCAGGAAAACGGACTGCGCGAAAAATCACCGCGCCGGCTGCATGCAGACGGTCGGGACCGATGCGTTCGAGATCCGCTTTACAGACTCTAAGACTGCCGTTACTGTGCCGCTTCCCCTGCGCGACAACTTAAATTCGACGCAAACCAAGCCGTTCTATGACGAGCCGAAGCAGTTTACTGGCGACAACGATACGCAGACGGTTCATCACGAGGATAGCCCTGGAATAACTAACGTGGTGACCACCGATCCTCGCCCGGGTGCGCCGGCCCCGCCACCCGTGCAGAACCGCAGGCTGCGTTATATCACTCGCCGGATGGGTTTCACGGTTTGGCTGGTGGTCCAGAACATCGAATGGTCAGTCCGTGACCTTGGCAAGTCGTTTGCTTATCAGGGCAATTTTGATTGGTCGATGGGAATTACGGTGAATATGGATTTTACGAAGACGGCGGGCAGCCAGGCGAATCCGACGCACTCGACGCCGACAGTGCCAGCGGCCTTTTCAAATGGAAAAGGGGGCGGCTCTCCGACGATGGCCGATCCGAGCTACAACGCCGCTGCCAACGATCCTGCGAACCAGTCGTTCGGTGCGGCTCCGACGATTTGAGCTGGCGCTATGGGCAAAAAGTTTGGTGGCACTCGCACTGTTGGGTGGAATGGGAGGGGCGATGCAGCGCGCGGATGATCAGTACAGCAAGGGTCCGGAGTCGCTGGTGCGGCAATCGAAGGCGATCGTTGCGGGACCGGTATCTAATTTGAAAGAGCGAGTGCTGGATCACGACGCTTCGTCGGGAACGCCGCTCCGGTGGGAGGTGAGTGGTGTCTTGACAACGCCCCGTGTTCTGAAGGGTGAGCCAGGTATGCCGATGCCGTTCCAGCGCGTCGAGCAACTTTTGCTGATCGGGGACGATGAGCATGAATACTGGGAGGCCGATTTTCTGCGATGGCGGGACGGAGACAGCGCGGTTGTGTTTTTCAACGATGCGGCGGGCACAGAGGGGAGGCGCGTCCTGCCGAGCGGAAGCGGGGAGCGTGACCTTGCGGCGGTTGTCGAGACAGTGGTGGGGATCGATGGACTGAGCGATCGTGACCGGCAGTTTCAGGCGTGGGCCGGTCTGGTGCGCACAGGGGCGAACGCTATCGAAAAACGCGCGGCATTGCGTTCGGCGCTTGGCTTTCATCGGCCGTGGGAAGCCGTCGCACCAATCTTGCGCGAAGCATTGGAAGATTCTGAGATGCGCGAGTTTGGGTTCGGCTTAGTTGGATATGGCATTCGCACTCACCAATGGGCCGATCCGATGCCGGCGACCGAGCTACTCTGCGACGAATTCGCGAACGAGTCTGATGAGCGGGCGGTCTCCGACGATCTCGCGAGTCTCGGCTTGTTGTTGAG
>DATAUH010000532.1:0-32867 GCA_036268375.1 Bryobacteraceae bacterium
GTCGCTGCTGGAACTGGTAACGTTCACGATCGAGCCAATGAAAACAGCCAGAAGTAGCGGCAGAAGAAAGAAATGAAACGGCGGTACGGTGCGGCGATGATTAGCGTAGTTTTGTTCGGCCATGGTGGAGATTTTAGCGCCCGCCGAACAAAATAGGACGTGATTTACCGCTGACGGCTAATTGAGCGAGGGCCGCTCCACGTGTTCAATGACAACGAAATCATCCGGAGCGTTGCCTGCTTCGAGACGCAATCCAAGCTTGCGAAACGTGCCCGCGACGGTCGCAAAGCGCTCTTCGGGTGTCGTCGAAGGCGGCTCTTGAGGAATCGCGAGATAGATGTCGAATTCGCCAGCAATTCCAGTCTGGTCGATTACGTCGCGGTCCAGTTCTGCCGAGAACTGATCGCACAACCCCGCTATTGTCTGGCCAAATGTATCTATGCCGCGGTTTTCCTGGGCGCAAAGCAGCCGCATCTCGGGTAACTTCTGAGCCGAATTCGGATCCTCATCCTTCGTTCGGCACTTTCCGTTCACCGGTGGCTTCAGCTTTGGGCCGCCCTTTGCCACAGCCAGAAAACCATCTCGGGTCTGGTGGCGAATGCGAAGTTGGAAACGGTCTTCCAGCAACTTCTGCTTCATCGGACCGCGCATCATTGCTTCTGTCTGCGGCGTTTCCGCTTTCGCTTCGATCGTGAATTTTTCTGAGCCCACCCATGCAGGCGATCCTTTGATCCGCCGAAAGAGCGTTCGGATTGACCAGGAGGAGACGAGATTCCAAATATCTGTTTTCCACGGCCTCGCGTCTGCGGAACCGATATACGCAAACTGAATCGAGGTTTCCAGATTGATGCAGGGATGTACAGAACCTCGGCCGATCTTCGTGCACCTCCGGATTTGCGTCCGCCGCGCGCGGCATCGTGATCGCCTTCTTTAGAGGGTTTGACAGACGCAACTTCGAATTTCGGTGTATACAGCGGTTGGCCGCGAAGCGCGACACGGTTACTGCGGGGGATCCCAGATCCGTATCAACTGCATGTCGGCCCTGAGACTTTATATCGCGCGCAGGTTGCCTAAATCGACATCGCGCCCCGGACATACAATTGAAAGATCGCAAAACGTGGGGTAAGACCCGCCGCGCGATCTCATCACCGGGGAGATTGAAGCATGCCGAACCGCCGCAATTTTCTACGCTCAGCGCTGGCCGCGCCGCTATTCACTTCCGCTTCGGAGGCGCAGCAGCTCGCGCTTCCCGCGCGGCCCGCCAAACTCAACGAGGCCGCCTACTGGTCAATGGTGCGCGATCAGTTTTCCATGGCGCGCGACAAAGTGTTTTTCAATAACGGCACCGTGGGCGCCATGCCCAAACCCGTGGTGGATCGCATGGTTGCCGAGATACATCGCATGGCCACCGATGTCGCGGAATGGGATTATCGCGGTACCGAGTGGATCGGCGGCTATGGCGACTACCCCGAAATTCGTGGCAAGGTCGCCAAATTGATCAACGCGAATGAGAAGGAAATCTCGCTCACCGAGAACAATACCTGCTCGATGAGCTATCTCGCGGCGGGAATCGATCTGCCGCCTAATTCAGAAATCCTGATCACCGATCAGGAGCACCCCGGCGGCCAGTCGCCTTGGTTGAATGCCGCGAAGCGTCACGGCGGAACGGTCGTCAAAGCAGCGATTCCGAAACCCGCGCACAGTTCGGAGGAGATGTTTGAGATTGTGCAGAAAGCCATCACTCC
Source organism: Bryobacteraceae bacterium (assembly GCA_036268375.1). Taxonomy (GTDB): domain Bacteria; phylum Acidobacteriota; class Terriglobia; order Bryobacterales; family Bryobacteraceae; genus PALSA-243. Next base: position 1,746 of record DATAUH010000532.1, read on the forward strand.
TCGCACACGAGTCATAGCCATTTCGCACATGATTTCGGCCAGCGGCGCCATTCTTCCGGTGAGAGAGATCTGCGGCGAGGCTCGCAAGCGCGGCATCTTCACCGTGCTGGACGGCGCGCAAACGGCCGGTCACATCGCCATCGATGTGAAGGATATCGGCTGCGACGCCTACGTAAGCTGTTTCCACAAGTGGCTGATGGCGCCGGCAGGCAACGGTTTCCTGTATCTTCGGGCCGAGCGCAACAAAGAGGTCTGGCCGACCATGTGCAACGGCAATTTTGAAAATCAAACCGACAACGGTTATCGTCTCTCTCAACGTGGCACCGGCAGTTTGCCCGTTCTGATGGGCGCGGATGCGGCGATGGATTTTCACTTTCAAATCGGTCCCGAGCGCGTCCAGCAGCGCATCAAATATCTGGGCGATTACCTGCGCGACGGGTTGCGTGGCATCCCGAAAGTGAAGCTCTACACGCCATCGGATCCGAAGATCAACGCGGGAATCACCGTGTACGGAATCGACGGCTATAACGGCGCGCAACTGCAGGATGAAATGTGGAACCGAGCGCGCTTGCGGCCCCGTTCCTCCGCCGGCATCGCGCTGCGCCAGAGCACGCATATCTTTAACAGTCCCGAAGAGATCGATCGAACTTTGCGCGTCGTGCGGGAATTAGCAAAGGCCTGACACTCGGAAAGAAAATTTGCTTGCGTTCGCTGCGCTGTCCGTCTATTATCGTAAGGCGAAGAAAAAGCGAAACATAAAAAGAAGGAGCTAGTGAATGAGCATCGCAGAAACTCTTCTTCCCGAATACGACGAGGAAATGGCAAGCACGCGCAGAATGCTGGAAGCCGTTCCTGACGATCAACTGGATTTCAAGCCGCACGAAAAATCGGTCGCAATGGGCGGACTCATTCGGCATTTGGTTACGATTCCGGATTGGGCTGCGCAGACGCTTCAATCCGAGTCTCTCGATTTCACTGGATTCGTCCCTCCCCCACCGGTAAAATCGCGCGCGGAAGCGCTGGACGTCTTCCAGAAGGGCGCAGCGGACGGGCGAGCAGCCATCGCCGCGGCGGCGGACGATGCCTTCCACCAAAACTGGACGCTCAGCGGCAACGGGCAAGTATTCTTCACTATTCCGCGCTATAAAGCCATCCGCAGTTTCGTAATGAATCACCTGATTCATCACCGTGCGCAGCTTGCGATGTACCTTCGCCTGTGCGGAGCCAAAGTGCCCGGCATGTACGGACCTTCCGCCGACGAAACAATGTAAGTTTGGGCCTCCGCCACGTCTTCTCCCTACGCTGGCGGCGCGCCCGTCTTGCCCGCGGCTTCGGCCGGAAAACGCTCGCGGACGAACTGCATCGCCTCCCCCGAAGTTTGCAGTTCGCCCTCGAGCTGGGCGTCTTCTACCGCTGCAAGGATGCGCGAAAAGCTGGGTCCCGGCACATATCCGGCCGCGATCAAGTCATTTCCGGTTAACAGCGGCTCAGGACGCAGCTGGTCTTCCTGAAACTCAGTCATCTTGCGCTTTACGAGCTCGAACGACTCAAGATTTTGGTTGCTCGATGACACATCCAAGCGATGCAACTCCAGATGCTCTTCGAACTTGGGCAGGCGCAGGAATCGCTTAAGCGTGCTTTCCTTCATCCGGCCCGCATCCATGAACTTCATGTGATTCGCGATCAGGGCTTCAATCTGCTCCATGTCGTCGCGCGAAAAGCGCAGACGGTTCAGAATGCCCTGCGCCAGCCGGACGCCTTCATCCACGTGTCCATCGAACCGAATGCGCTCCGCCACTCGAAACGTGTTGGGTTTGCCTACGTCGTGCAGCAGCGCGCCCCAGGCGAGCGTAGGAGTGGGATGATCGAGCTGTTCCAGCAGCAGCAGCGTGTGCTTCCAGACGTCACCTTCGGGATGGTATTGCGGCGGTTGCTCTACGCCCTTCATGGCGGCGATCTCCGGCAGAAGGACGGGTAGCAGTCCGGTCGCGTCGAGTAGCTCGAAACCATAACGCGCGCCACCTTCCGTTAGGATGCGCGTCAATTCATCCCGCACCCGCTCGGCAGAAACCTTTGCGATCAGCGCGTGATTGCGGCGGATGGCTTCGAAAGTGCTTGGCGCAAGCTGAAAATCCAGCCGCGCAGCGAAGCGCACACCACGCAGCAGACGCAGGTAGTCTTCTCGAAAACGCGCATCGGCATCGCCGATCGCGCGCACTTCGCGGCGTTCCAGGTCGGCGCGTCCGTCAACGAAGTCCAGCACCTCGCCCGACTCGGGGTCCATCATCAACCCGTTGATCGTGAAATCGCGGCGCCGCGCGTCTTCGGCAGGGTCGGTTTCGAAATGGACCCGGTCGGGCCGCCGGCCATCGGTATACTCCTGGTCGCTGCGGAATGTCGCAACCTCAATCTGCTCGAAGACGTTCCGCACCAGCACTACGCCGAAATGCGCGCCCACACGGCCCGAATTGGGAAAAAGATCCATGATGCGATCGGGCCGAGCGTCCGTCGCAACGTCGTAGTCTTTGGGCGTGATACCCAGCAGCAAATCGCGCACACATCCGCCCACCAGGTATGCACGGTGTCCCGCGGCTCCGAGTTTGCGTATCACTTCGCGTGCAAGAGCCTTGGACTGCATAGGTTTAATCAGAATACCGTGGGCGAAGAAGTGCGTCGGTATGTAACCGGACGACTGCTGCTGGGCGAAACGATTGGCTGTCTCCTTGCGGGACCAGCCCCGTCTCGGTCAGAAATGCACAGAACATGTGCCGCGGCATCGGGCGATGCCTTGCCATATTTAGTTGTCAAATACAACAATATCCGCCCTAGCTTCGCTGGTTATGCTTCCATCTTTCCGCCTAACGCCTATCGGACCATAGTAATCCCGAAATTCTGCCGGGGATCTTCCGCCCAATTTGTTGTACGATTAAACAAAATGCGAATCTGTGATATTCGCGCCACTACCGTAACCGTCCCCTTGGAAGCGCCTCTCCGTCACGCTAACGGATGTCACTGGGGCCGCTTCGTGCGCACGGTTGTGGAAGTGGAGGCCGACAACGGCCTCGTCGGTCTGGGTGAAATGGGTGGCGGCGGTGAATCCGCCGAAGCCGCTGTTCGCGCTCTCAAGTCCTATCTGGTCGGGCATGATCCTGCGCAATTGGAGGAAATGCGTTTCCTGATTGCGAACCCCACCGCATCGTTGTACAACAATCGCACGCAACTGCTCGCCGCCTTGGAATTCGCCTGTCTCGACCTTCTCGGCCAAGCCTGGAACGTACCGGTCTGCGATCTTCTGGGTGGACGTCTGCGCGATACTGTGCCGTTCGCCAGCTATCTTTTCTTTCGTTACGCAAATCCGGCCACCGGCCGCGGCGAAACCCGCACGGCAGATCAGTTAATCGAACTCGCCTGCTCACTCAAGCGCCGCTTTGGATTCACGACCCACAAGCTTAAGGGCGGCGTCTTTCATCCCGACTATGAACTGGACGCCTATCACGCGCTTGCCGCGGCATTCCCGGACGATGCGTTGCGTTTCGACCCCAACGGAGCCCTCTCAACCGAACAGGCCATTCGTTTTGGCCAAGCCATCGAAAAGCTTCGTAACGATTATTTCGAAGACCCGGTCTACGGCATGAACGGCATGCGCCGCTTGCGGCAAATGGTGCGCATTCCTCTCGCCACCAACACGGTCGTGGTCAATTTTGAACAGCTTGCGGCCAACATCTTGAACACCGCGGTCGATGTCATTCTGCTCGATACTACGTTCTGGGGCGGCATTCGTCCGTGTATCAAAGCCGCGGGCATCTGCGAGACGTTTCAATTTGGCGTGGCGGTCCATTCATCCGGTGAACTCGGTATCCAACTCGCCACCATGCTGCATCTGGGCGCGGCCATCCCGAATCTCTCGTTCGCCGCCGACGCGCATTATCACCACCTCACGGATGACGTCATCGAAGGCGGCCTGATGCAGTACGAAAACGGCTCGATTCGCGTACCGTGCGGCCCAGGGTTGGGGGTCAAACTAAATCGCGAAAAGTTGCGCGAATATAAAGAATTGTACGACCGTCTCGGGGCTTACCCATATGATCAAGACCCCGGCCGTCCCGGCTGGACGCCAACCATTCCGAATTCCCGTTGGGCCGATCCCGATGATGACCGTACGCCCTCCATACCGCACTAACTAAGGATTCGATGCTACCCGAACAGTGGGACATTTTTAAACGCGCCGCCCGGCTGGAAAAGCTGGATAAGATACCCATGGCGCTGATCATCGATAGTCCGTGGATGCCCGGTTACCTCGGCATCAAGCACCTCGATTATTACCTCGATCCCGAGCTTTGGTTTCAATCGAACCTGCGCATCATGCAGGAATTCCCGGAGATCATCTTCGTGCCTTCCTGGTGGATGGAGTACGGCATGGCCGCCGAACCTTCCATCTTGGGCGCCAAAATCAAGTTCTGGCAGGACAACACGCCCAGCGAGTACCACACGCTATACCGGCTCGAAGACATTGACGAATTCCCCGAATACGAAGTCGATGCAGATGGCTTCGCGGCACTCACTCTGCATCGCATCGGCATGCACCGGCAGCGCATCTTCGACGCCGGCTACATTCTGCCCATGCTTACGGCGCGCGGCCCTCTCTGCACCGCCGGTTTCGTGCGCAGCACCACGCACTTCATGATCGATCTCGTCGAAAATCCAGAAGGCGCGCACCGCCTGATCGATCTCTGCACGCGCGTCATCATCGATTGGCTGAAGGCGCAGCACAAAGCGATGGGCGACAAGGTCGAGAGCATCTTCATCCTCGACGACATCGTGGGCTTTATTAACGAAGAGCATTACTTGGAGTTCGCCCACCCGTATTTGAAGCGCATTTGCGACGCGTTTCCAAAAGAATGGGTGAAGATTTATCACAACGACGCTGAGGTCGATGCTTGTCTGGATCATCTGCCTGACGCCGGTTTTCACGTGCTGAATTGGGGCAAGCAGAAGAATATTCGCGAAGTGAAACGCCGCGTGGGCGATCGCATGTGCCTGATGGGCAACGTAAATCCGCTCGAAATTGCCGTTCGGGGTACGCCCGCGGAAGTAAAGGCGGCCACGCTCGATGTGCTCGAAGGCTCGGGCGGCGAAGGCGTCATCCTCTCTGTAGGCGGTGGGACCAGCCCCGGCATGCCGCGTGAAAACATCGTGGCGATGCTTGACGCTTTGGCGGATTTCAACGGACGGAGAGGGTAGCTGCATGATGGATTACGCGCTGATGAACCAAAATCTGTACGAGGGCAAAGCCAAGGAAGTCGAGCAGATGACGAAGGACGCTTTGGCCGAAGGGCGTCCGGTGCAGGAAATCCTTAGCGCGGGCTTGATTGCCGGAATGAGCGTGGTTGGCGAAGATTTCAAGCACAACATCCTGTACGTGCCGGAGGTTTTGATCGCGGCCCGCGCGATGAAAGCGGGCATGGCTGTGTTGAAGCCCCTGCTGAGCGCGCGTGAAGGCGGCGCGAGAAGCGTAGGCGTGCTGCTGATGGGCACCGTACGCGGCGATCTGCACGATATCGGGAAGAATCTGGTCTGCATGATGGCGGAGGGCGCCGGTTTTGAAGTGCACGATATCGGCGTGGATCAAAGCGTGGAGAAATTCATGGCGGCGGCGAAAAAATGCAATCCCACCATCATCGGCATGAGCGCGCTTTTGACCACCACCATGACATACATGAAGACCGTGATCGATGGTTTTCAAGCCGCCGGCCTTGGCCACATCAAAATGGCCGTCGGTGGAGCGCCCATCAGTCAGATGTTCGCTGACGAAATCGGCGCCGATGGGTATGGCGCCAACGCGTCGGCCGCCGTGGATCTCTTCCTGCGGCTGGCCGCAGACCAAGTTGCAGCGTAAATGGCCACTCTTTGCATCAACGGTGTCGAAATCGCCGCGCAGCCGGAGCTTTCTCTGTTCGAGCAGGCTGAAAGCGTCGGCATTCACGTGCCTACCTCCTGCCGCATGCAAGGCAAGTGCAAAGAGTGCATCGTCGAAGTCGCCCAAGGGATGGAGTTGCTCTCGCCGCGCACTGGACTTGAGCAGCACTTGCGCGGAAATTTCCGGCTTTCCTGCCAGACGCATGTCGTCGGAGAAGGGCTGGTGCAATGCCATACCATGCGCCGCGGCGCCATGCGAATCGAGACCGATCACGCGTTGGCATCGTCGACGCTGCGCGCCATTGTCGAGCCATCTGCCCATCGCTATGGACTTGCGCTCGATCTCGGCACCACCACGGTTGTCTTGCGCCTTGTAGACCTTCAATCGGCCGAAGTTATCGCCGTCAACTCCTTCGAAAACCCGCAGCGCTTCGGCGGCTCGGAGGTGATGTCACGCATTCAATACGACACCGATAACCGTGGCAAGCTTCTGATGCGCACGTTCGCCGGCTATCTCAGCCGCGCGATTCAGGAATTCCCTGTCGACCCACGCGAAATTCGCGAAATGGTGGTCTGCGGAAACTCCACCATGCGCGATCTGTTCTTCGGTCTGAACGTCTATACCATCGGCCAGAATCCCTATCGCTCCATCACCGAAATCGAACTCGCCGCAGGCAAACGCTCCAGCACCAGCCTGCTTTCTACCGGCCGGCAATGTCTCTTGCCCATCCATCCCGAAGCGCGCGTTTGGGGTGCGCCCATCATCAGCGGTCACGTGGGCGCGGACGCCGCCGCCTGCATGCTCGCGGTCGATCTCGCGCATGAACACCGCCTGGTCGCCATCATGGATATCGGCACGAATACCGAACTTATTGTGGGCAATCGGCACCGCATGATGGCAGCTTCGTGTCCCGCCGGCCCTGCTTTCGAAGGCGGCGCGATTGCGTGCGGAATGCCCGCGCTCGATGGCGCGATCGAAGATGTTCTCATCGACGATCACGGCCGCTTTCATCTCACGGTGATTGGCGGAGCGCAACCGCAGGGCCTTTGTGGCTCCGGTCTGGTCGCGCTCTTGAGCGAATTGCTGCGCACCGGCCGCATGAACGAGATGGGCCGCTTTGCCGATGACGAATCGCGCATCGATATCGCACCCGGCGTCTATCTGCTTGAAAGCGACGTCAACGAACTGGCTCAGGCAAAGGGCGCAAATGCCGCTGGCCTGCACACCGTCTTCAGTGAATTCGGTATCGATTTCGATCAGATTGAAGTCTTCTATCTCGCCGGTGGTTTCGGGCGCCATTTGAGCGTCGAAGCGGCGCAGCGCATCGGCCTCATTCCCAATCTACCCGCCGCGCGCGTAGTGCAGGCGGGCAACGCATCCATCGAAGGCGCGACGATCGCGCTGCTCTCGCCATCCAAACGCCGCGAGTTGGAAGCCATGGTGCGCGGCGTGGCGCATTGCCGGCTCGAAACGCATCCGCGCTTCTTCGATTTCTTTGTCGAGGGCTGCCAGTTCAAGTCCATCGAAAGTCTGCGAGAGGTCGCTGCTGCATGGAGTTGATCGACACCGCGCCGCAGGTAAAGGTCGATCCGGCGGAATATAACCGCCTCTTGGGATTCCCTCGCGACTACGTTTTGGAGGGCCGTTCCCGCGAACTCGCCGAGTGGGCGCAGAGTTGGTATGCGGAGTGCGGCCGGCCCTGGATCTTCGCGCGTCAGGCAACCTCACTCCATCTGGTGAACGATACGATCCAGATTGACGGCGTCAGCTTCACCACCGGGCGTCTGCTCGAAATCTTAAGCCGCGCCAAAGCCGACGGCGCCGTTCTGGTTGCCGTCGGCGCCGGCGTCGAAGTAGATACCGAAACGCAACGTCTGTGGCGCGAAGAAAAGCCGGACGAGTACTTTTTTTTGGAAATGTATGGCTCCGCCGTGGCGGAGCATTTGGTCGCCGTAGCCGGAATGCGGTTGTGCGGCTGGGCCGAACAACTCGGCATGTCCGTCCTGCCGCATTACAGCCCGGGATATCCGGAGTGGGACATTGCCGACCAGCCTCGCTTATTGGACCTGGTCCGTAATTCGTTGCCGCATCCTATTCACGTGCTCGATTCCGGCATGCTTGCGCCCAAAAAGACGCTGCTTGCGGTATTTGGTTTGACGCATCAAACTAATGGCGTCCGCCGTCTCAACGAACTGATCCCGTGCTCCAACTGCACGCTCACGCCGTGCGAATATCGGCGCACAGCGGCTCCGGCTCCGAAGTATCAGGTCAACGCCAAAGCTCTTCGCCGCTGGGCCGCGGAGCGGTTGTCCCTCGAGCGGCACGGCGATGGCGCCGTCGACGCGCTGTTTCGCTATGACGGGACGACCTGCAACAACATGGGCCAGCCGCTCGCCTTCGAATATCGCGTCAAACTCGGCCCCGAAGCGGAGGGCTACCCCATCCGCGAGCAGCACTGCGCGCCTGCTTCGGGCGACGCCGGCCATCGGCACATGTGCAAATTCGCCGGTGGCGAATTGCTGCATGCCATTGAAGACGAAAAACCGCTCGCCGGCCGCCCGCTCGATGAAGTAATCGGCTGGACGCGCCCCGTATCCATGGCGGGATGCTATTGCGAGCCCACCAGCCGCGAACACAAATGGGGACTCGTCCTTGAAACCATTCACTACGCGCTGAATCATCGGCAATGAAGAAGACACTCCTCGAAGCAATTCAAGAGCGGCCTTTAATAGGCGACGGCGCCATGGGCACGCAACTCATGATCGCCGGTCTGGAGCAGGGAGCGTGCGGCGAGGCCTGGAACCTCACGCATCCCGAACGCGTGCTGGGCATTCAGCGCCGCTATGCCGATGCCGGTTCCGATTGCATCCTTACCAACACCTTCGGCGGCTCGCGCATCATGCTCAACCGGCATTCCCACGCGGATGATGTGGCCGCCGTAAATCGTGCGGGAGTTGAAATCGCGCGGCAGGCGTTCGCCGGCCGGCCGGGATTTGTCATCGGCGACATCGGCCCGTTCGGCGGATTGATGGAGCCGTACGGCGATTTCTCCGAAGAAACCGTCCGCGAGGCATTTCGTGAACAGGCCAAAGCCCTCGTAGACGCGGGCGCCGACGCCATCATCATCGAAACTCAAACGTCTCTGGAAGAATTGCTCATTGGCATCGAAGCCGCCAAACAAGCAGGCGCCGCGTGCGTCATCGCGTCCATGGCCTACGACGTCACGCGTGATGGCTCTACCTTCCGCACCATGATGGGCGTCGATCCCGAACGCGCAGTCGAGTTCATGCAGGAACATGGCGTCGACATCGCCGCACTCAATTGCGGCACCGGTATGGATATGGAGCGGGCCCGTCAGGCCGTTGCACGCTACCGGGAGGCGGCAAACCTGCCGGTGATGGCGCAGCCCAATGCCGGCCAGCCAAAGCTGGTGGATATGAAAGTGGTGTATGACGAAACCCCGGCGCAAATGGTTTGCGGCGTCTCCCCTTTGCTGGAAGTGGGCGCATCCATTGTCGGCGCGTGTTGCGGAAGCACGCCTGAGCACATAAAAGCGTTCCGCGGCGAACTTGACCGCTGGTTACTCGCGCGAGGAAAGCAACATGACCAAGTACAAGCTGTGTGAAATCGATCCGTCGGCGCGCCAAAAGTTGCCTGCGTTCACGGACGACAAATCGGGCATCGGCGCCCACTACGTAGATGCGTTTCTCAAGCCCTTCAACACGACGCTCGAAAACGGCGTGGCGGTTAAAGCCAAGCGTCGCGGTCTCAAAATTACGCTGACCGCCGGTGAACAGAAGGGCGATGGCCTGATGCGGCGGCTGGACGTGAGTAAAGATCCCGTCGCCATGCTGGACGCCGCGCTGCAGGAGGCCGCAATCGCGGCGGGCCTGGAATTGTCGATCGAAGATGGAGGCGTCTGGTTGTCATGCTGACATGCCGCGGCGTGCCAGCCTTGTTCGCCGGCGCATTCATCCTCGCTTGCGCCTCAATCCACGCCGAAACCGGTATCGACGCCTGGCTGCGTTATGCGCCCCTCGATGAACCCGCTCTTACGCAGTACCGTTCCGCCGTCCCGGCCAGTATAACGGCCATCGGAAAATCGGATCTGCAGCAAAGTGCACGCGACGAAATCATTCGTGGTATCCACGGCATGCTGGGCCGAACCTTGCGTGCTACCGCAAGCGCTTCCGCGGAGCCGGCAATCCAGATCGGCACCCTGAGCGAACTGAAATTGCAGGCAACGCTGCCCGCCGACGGCTACTGGCTGAAAGCATCTGGCAAAAACCTGCTGGTAGCCGGCGCGGATGATCGCGGTGCGCTTTACGGCGCCTTCGCTTTGCTGCGCAAAATCGCGTTGGGTGAGCCGCTCGCCAATCTGGACGAAAAACAGGCGCCGCACGTGGCCATTCGCTGGACCAACGAGTGGAACAACCTGGACGGCACGATCGAACGCGGCTATGGCGGCCGGTCCATCTTCTGGAACGCCATGCAGGCGCGTGAAGACCTCTCGCGCGCAGCCGGGTACGCGCGCCTTTTAGCCTCGCTTGGCATCAATGGTTGCTCCATAAATAACGTGAACGCCAATCCGCGCGCACTTGCGCCCGAGTTCATTCCCGAGATCGCCAAGGTCGCTGACGCCATGCGTCCGTGGGGCGTGCGCGTCGCCATTGCAGTCGATTTCGGCAGCCCGAAGTCCGTCGGCGGCCTCGACACATTCGACCCACTCGATCCCAAAGTGGCCGCCTGGTGGGCCGCCCAAATGGACGAAATCTATAAAGCCGTTCCGGATTTCGCCGGAATCGTTCTAAAGGCCGATTCCGAAGGGCGCGTTGGCCCTTCCACCTACAACCGCAGCCATGCCGACGCCGCCAATGTCGTGGCGCGCGCTCTCAAACCGCATGGAGGACTGCTCTTTTACCGCGGCTTCGTCTACGACCACCACATGGATTGGAACAACCCCAAAAACGATCGTGGACGCGCGGCCTGGGACAACTTCCACGATCTTGACGGCAAATTCGATGACAATGCCATCGTGCAAGTGAAGAACGGCCCGATCGATTTTCAAGTGCGTGAGCCCGCATCGCCGCTTTTTGGCGCGATTCCGAAGACGTCTGAATCCATCGAAGTACAGATCACGCAGGAATACATGGGGCAGGGAAAGCACACGGTCTTCCTGGTCCCCATGTGGAAGGATGTGCTCGATTTCGACATGCGCGATTCGTCTGAGCATCCCACGCCCGTAAAATCGCTGGTCAAAGCAATCGTCGGAGTTTCAAATGTCGGCTTGGACGAAACGTGGTACGGCAATCATCTCTCGCAAGCCAATCTTTACGGCTTCGGACGCCTGGCCTGGAACGCGGATCTTTCGTCAAAACAGATCGCCTCGGAATGGACGCGTCTGACGTTCGGCCTGGATCAAAAGGTCGACGAGACCATCGATTCCATCCTGCTTTCGTCGTGGCGCACGTACGAAAACTACACCGGCCCACTCGGCTTGCAAACCCTCACGGACATCGTTGGCAATCACTTCGGCGTCAATGTCGAGGCTTCGGAGCGCAACGGTTGGGGTCAATGGCATCGCGCCGACGAAAAAGGCGTGGGCATGGACCGCACCGTCGCCACGGGCACTGGCTACATCGGCCAATACAGTAAGCTTGTCGCCGCCACGTTTGAATCGCTTGCGACGTGCCCGGATGACCTGCTGCTGTTCCTTCATCACGTGCCGTACGCCTACAAACTGCATTCCGGCAAGACCGTGATCCAATCGATTTACGACTCCCACTACGAAGGCTCAGCCGCCGTCGAAGACTACGTCCGCGAATGGCGAACATTGCGCGGACGCGTCGATGAAGCGCGCTACAACGATGTTCTGGCGCAGCTCGAATACCAAGCGGGTCAGGCGGAAGTGTGGCGCGACGCGGTAAACACGTGGTTTGCGAAAGCCTCGGGCATCGCCGATGCCAAAGGCCGCGTCGGCCATTACCCCGGGCGCTACGAAGCCGAGGCGATGAAGCTCGAAGGATACGCGCCGCGCGACATCACACCCGCCGAAGATGCGTCCGGTGGCAAAGGCGTCGCCTGTACAGCGGCTCCGTGCAAGGCCAGTTTTCAATTTGATGGCGCCGCCGGCTGGTACACGCTGCACGTCGAATATTTCGACACATCCGATGGAGCGGCGCGCTACAAGCTCACCATCAATGGTCAGCCCATCGATCAATGGACCGCCGCGCTTCCGGACTGGACCACTTCAGCGACGCCCGTCCGCCGCCGCCTCGATTCCACTTCATCCACTCGCCGATTGATCGAGGGTGTAGCCCTACGCCCCGGCGATATCGTGCGCATCGAGGGCACGCCCGACAAGACCGAACAGGCTGCGCTCGATTACGTAGAGGTCGTGCGCTAAGCAGAACCCGGCCAGAATCGAAAACACTCGCGGCAACATTACGCGCAAAGCTATCATGTCAACAATGCTCTTGTACAAAAGCTCCGCTGGTTGGACGCACGATGCGCCTGCCGTCCCGCTCGCGCCTATCGACGATCAGGAAGTTTGGGCTGCCGGCGTCACCTATTACCGCAGCCGCACCGCGCGTATGGCGGAATCCGAAGTCGCCGGCGGCGGCAGTTTTTACGATCGCGTCTACACTGCTGATCGCCCCGAGCTCTTTTTCAAAGCTCTCGCGCACCGCGTTGCCGGCCCCGGCGAAAACGTGCGCATTCGCCGCGATTCCAAATGGAATGTGCCGGAGCCCGAACTCGCCTTGGTAATTTCGCCCGAAGGCAAAATCACCGGCTACACTATCGGCAACGATATGAGCTCCCGTGATATCGAAGGCGAAAATCCGCTCTACCTGCCGCAGGCCAAAGTTTACGATCGCTCCTGCGCTCTAGGGCCGGCGATTCTCGTCTCCGATGCTCCGCTGCCGGAAGCAACCGCCATCGCTCTCGAAATCACGCGAGCCGGCCAGGTGATGTTCTCCGACTCCACCACTCTCGCCTCCATGAAACGCAAGCCGCAGGAACTGGTCGATTATCTCTACCGCGAAACCAGCTTTCCCAACGGATGCATTCTCCTCACCGGCACGGGCGTAGTTCCGCCGGATTCGTTCACGCTGCAATCGGGTGACGAAATCGCCATCTCGATCGATGGCATCGGCACGCTGCGCAATACAGTCGAATAGGCGCGCTACTTCAGCGTATGGTTCAGCGCATGGGCCAATCGATCGCCGGCCTTCTCGATCTGGTCCTGCACCACAGGTTCGGCGGCCTGTAAGTAGGCGCTGTCAATTGTGTACGGCTTCGTCTTGTCCTGCGTTGCGGGCAGCTTGCCGTACACAATCTTCACCGCCAGTTTGTGATTCTCCTCCGCCCAATCTTCCACGCTGCCTTTCGACCACTTCTTGTTGTGTCTCTCCGCGTCAGCGCGCCAGAGCGGAAATAACTCGTCCTCTTTGCCCATCCGGCCTAAGATGCCGCTGTCCCACAGACTGTGCAAATTCGATGGCCGCCCCTGAAAAACGACGTGCTTGTCGTTCCCACCTTTATCTTTGTCGTCTGAGGAATGCAGCGGCTGATGCATATCGCCAATAAAGTGGATCACAAATATCAACGCTTCCCGGCGTTGTATGGCGGATGCATTCGGATCGCGCAGCACGGCCTCAAAATCCTCTATCTTCTGCACCACGCAATCCCCTTTGGCGCAATCGCGCGCCATATCGCGGTGCTTCGCATCAATCGGAATGTCGATGTAGTGCCAGGCGCCCGTTTCCGGCCGCTCCCTGCGAATACTGTCGGGCCAACTCGCAATCGAAGCCATCGTGACGCCGGGCCCCAGAATCGCTTGCACCTTCGCATGAACGTCCGGTGTTAACTGCGCCTCCGCAATGCGCGCAATCAGTGCGTGACCTTCGGGCCCCCAACCATAAACAGGCAGCGCAACACAGAGCGCCGCAATCAATCCGAATTTTTGCATGAAAGACTCAGAGTAGCATTGACCCTTCCCATGCCGATTACGTTTTCTTTCATTGTTGCAAACAGATACAACCCGTCCCAAAATCGGGCGGCGTTCGCTCCGGAACTTGTCAAATCACCTTGATTTCCGGGCGTAATCGCGCGGCCTACGGCGTGCCATCCACTCGCGCAAGGAGTCGCTATGGCCAAGAAGGAACGTGTACGCGAACCGATCACCAGTCTCGCCAATCCCAACTACCTTACCGAACGCGCCGCAGCTGGATGGCGCATGGCCGCCATCGAATGGGAGCGTGACATCCCCGATGAAGCTCCGCAAACGCCCGCCTGGTCGGAAGAGATTCCCTACGGCATGCAAGTTTCGGACGATGGCTCTCGCCTGGTCGAAAACCCCGCTGAGATGGAAATCGTCGTCTTGGCTCTCGATATGATCGTCGAAGATTGTCCGCTTTCGCAGGTCTCAAACGAGATGAATCGCCGCGGTTATCGAATGCGCAACGGCCAATCATGGACGCCCACCGCGCTATTCGTCCTGCTGCCGCGCATGATCCAGATGGGACCGCGCCTTTTCTCCAGCGAACAGTGGATGTTACGGCGGCAAAAGCTTCCGCGCGTGGTTTAAGCTGGGGCTTAGCCCCAAATGCACTCGCCTCGCACGTATTTGCTGCTCGCGCTCTTTGTCGGCCTGCGCGCTTTTGGAAATCTGTCTCTGGCGCTCGGCACAAAGCGCTTTCCGGAAGCGCTATCCATTCATCCCGCGGCCTATCTCGGCGCTATGCTCGACCCTTTTGCCGCAGCCGGAATCATCATGCTCATCCTCGCGATCTTCGCGCGCATGGCGATCTTTAGCGTCGCGGATCTCAGTTTCGTCCTGCCTGTAACCGCCGTCGGTTACGTGCTCGCCGCGCTCCTGGGACACGTGATCCTATACGAGCCTGTCAGCGGCGAGCGCTGGGCGGGAGCTTTCCTCATCTTTGCCGGCGCCGCGCTGGTTGGCTCGACCCCCAAAAACACCACGGTCACCGATCGGGTGGGGCAATCGCGATGAAGTGGGTTTTGCTGAGTCTGATGATCGCCGCCACCGCCGCCAGCGACCTTCTCCAAAGTCACGCGATGAAGCGCGAAGGCAATGTCACCGAAACTCGCGCCGGCTTGGCTCGTCTGCCGCAAATCCTGGCCGCGAACCGCGAAGTTATCCTCTCCATCGTCTGTCTTGCCTTTTCGTTTTTCGCGTTTATGGCGCTGGTGCAAGCGGAGCCGCTCAGTTTCGCGGTGCCAGCCTCCGCCGGCAGTTTTGTGGTGGAAACCGCGCTTGCGCGTGTCGTGCTGAAGGAACATATCGGCGCACGACGCCTCGCCGGCACGTTTCTGGTGTTGTGTGGAGTGATTCTGGTCGCGCGCTAGCGCCGGCTACTTCACACCGGACATCAACTTCACGGTCGGCTTAATCAAGATGGCGAGGACTACCGCCGCAATTAGCGCAGATGCCGCCACTGTTCCGAACAATTGCGGTAGCGGCATCGATTCGAACAGGCCTCCCGCGCGTCCCGCGAGCCAATTACCCACCGACGTGCCCAGGAACCATATGCCCATCACAAACCCGCCCGCCCGCACCGGCGCCAGTTTCGTCATCGCACTCAGTCCAATCGGGCTCAGGCAAAGCTCGCCCAGTGTCTGCAGCAGGTAGCACCCCACCAACCACCACGGCGACACGTTGGTCCCCAACGCGGCCGGAACCATCACCGCAAAAGCCAGCCCACCGAAAATCAAGGCCAGCGTAAACTTTGTGGGGCTGGATGGCTCGCGTTTGCCCATACTGAACCACATCCACGCGAACACCGGCGATAGCGCGATCACAAATAGCGGCTGCACCGATTGAAACCAGCTTGCGGGAAACAGATAGCCGAACACCACGCGGTTCGTGTTTCGCTGGCCGAACAGATTCAGCGACGATCCCGCTTGCTCAAACGAGGCCCAGAAGATCGCTTCGGCGACGAACAACACCAAAACCGCGATCGAACGCTTTCTTTCGTCGGCAGTCCAGCCCTTGCCGAAAATCAGCCAATAAAATGCGGCCGCCGAAATTCCAATCAACGCCCAACCGAGAGCGTCCGAGATCAATGTGGGCGTGATGTCGATGCTTCCCGCGGAATTCAGCAACACCAATGCGCTCACCAGCGCGACAACCACCGCGGCGCCGATTCCAAGGTTGCGCTTTAGCGCTCGATCGCGCGCCGGGTCGCCCGAACCAACTGGTCTCAAGCCGGCATCGCCCAAATACTTCCAGCCCCACCAGTATTGAATCAGCCCGGCAACCATGCCGATGCCCGACACCAGGAATCCCAGCCGCCAATCGATCTTTTCACCCACCACGCCGCAGATAATCGGCGAAATAAACGCGCCCAGGTTGATTCCCATGTAGAAGAGCGAGAATCCCGAATCGCGACGCCGGTCGCCTTGCGCATACAACTGACCCACGATCACGCTGACGTTCGGCTTTAGCATGCCGGTGCCCATCATTAATAAGCCCAGCCCGGCATAAAACACCCCGATGCTTCGCGCGGCCAGACAGAAATTGCCGGCGGAGATCAAGATTCCGCCGTACAGCACCGCCATTCTTTGTCCCGTGATGCGGTCCGCCACCCAACCGCCGCCCAGCGCCAGCAAATACCCCACTGCGGTGTAAAGGCTGTAAACGGCGCCCGCTTTTAGCGCCGTAAATCCCATCCCGCCCGACGCTAGCGGCGCCGTCATAAACAGGATCAGCAGCGCGCGCGTGCCGTAATAGCTGTAGCGCTCCCACATCTCCGTGAAAAAGAGTGTGGCGAGCCCGCGCGGATGTCCAAAAAACCGGGTATCCGCGTGCACGGCTGTGCTTGTTTGAGCCATCTGGTGTTTATATCACTCCGCCGCGTCCGGAGACCGGGGACGCTTTCGCTTCTGATCGTAACCGACGCGTCGCAGCGCCCAAATGTTACGGTAGCGCAACCGGATGGCTGTAGTTGTTCGAATGATATGCGAATGATACGCGCGAGTGATATGTAAACGACGCGTGAATGATACGCGCCGCTCTGCGGCCCTATGCGGTCTTCAGCCAGCAGCGCAGCACTTCGGCCACGCTCCACGCCTGCGCGATGCAGCCGCGCGGCGTATACGGCGGCTCCGCATCGAACACTTCGCTGATCGATCCGATGCACTGCTCGTTCAGGTGCGGTTCGAAGCCCGTCACCAGCTTGCGCGCAGCCGCCTTATCTTCCGGATGCAGCTTCAGCCACGCATCTACGTATGGCCCGATGAGCCACGCCCAAACCGTCCCCTGGTGATATGCGGCATCGCGCGAGCGAAGATCGCCGTAATATTTCGCCTTGAAGTCCGGGCTGCCCGGAGCTAGCGAGCGCAGCCCCACCGGCGTCAACAAGCGCTCGGAAACTACATTCATCACTGCGGGCCAGCGGGAGCGGTCCAGCACCGGGTTGTCGAGCGAGATCGCAATCACCTGGTTCGGCCGGCATGAGGGATCGTCGCCGCCTCCCTCCGCATCCACCACGTCGTACAAATACCCGCCCTCGTCATACCAGAACCGCCTGTTGAACGATTCGTACGTCCGCGTCGCGGCCGCGCCAATCTTTTCCGCCTGCGGATTCTGTTCCGCCTCCCGCAGCCACCGCTCCAGCAGGCGTAGGGCGTTGTACCAAAGCGCGTTAATCTCTACCGCCTTCCCGCGCCGCGGCGTCACCACCCAATCGCCCACCTTCGCGTCCATCCACGTAAGCTGATAGCCTTCCGCGCCCTGCTTCAACAAGCCATCTGACTCGTCCACCCCAATGCCAAAACGCGTACCGGCGATATGGTGCTCCACGATATCCATCATCTTGGGTAGCAGCAGCCGTAACGTCGTACGATCTCCGGTCAACTCCACATAGCGGTGAATCGCGTGGAAGAACCACAGCGTCGCATCCGCCGTGTGATACAGCCCTTCCTTCTGGCCTTCAGGAAACAGATTGGGAATTAACCCGTCCTTGATGTAGTACGCGAATGTGCGCAGTATCCACGCCGCCTCAGTCACGCGCCCGGTCGAAAGCGTCAGTCCTTCCAGACTGATCATCGTGTCCCGGCCCCAATCCGTGAACCAGTGGTAGCCCGCAATCACGCTGCGAATTTCATCGCCTGCGGCGCGCGCCCTCGCTGCATCCTCCACGCGGCCCATGGGAGTGATCAGAAATTGGTCCGCCGCCAGCGCCAATTCCGCGCCGAATCCCTCGCGTGCGCAGGATGGCGCAGCAGCCAGAATTAGCGATCGCCGGTTCAACTCCGCCGTATGCGCCTCTTCCGGCCCCATCGCCCGGACCGTCTCCCAGGACTCAGTCGAGGCAACCAGCGTCAGCGAATCGCCCACGCCCAGATCCGATCGAAAATATCCTGGACTCCACAACGATCCGCGCCAGTCGTAGCCTCGGCTGCGCTCCGTCGCGTACGGTACAGTCTCCGTCTCCTTACGGTCGAATGTGAACGCGGCCGAAGGCCCGCGCGCCATCAGCCGCAGCATTGGCAAATCTTTGCCCGACGTAATTTCGAACTGATCGTCACAGACCGTCAGCACGTACTTACGGTCTTCGCCAACGCTCACCGGTTCATCATGACCGCGAAACTGAATGGCCGGCCGCAGGCCCAGCCGCAGCTTCCCGTTTCCTGCCAGCACTCGGTATGTAACGTGAACGGTATTCTGGCGGTAGATCAGCCACAACCGCTTTTCGATCACAAACCCATCGAATGCATACTTCCAGGTCGGCAGCCCCGCTTCCAGGCGAAACTCAGACGCAGGCAGCGTGCTCTCGGGCGGTACGCTCGCCAACTCCTCCGCCCCGGTGTACATCACGCGGCGGTCCGGCAGGCGCAAGCGCTCCGAAAGTCCATTCAACATCATCATCCGGCCCAGAGGATTTGGTAGCGCCGAAATCAGCAGCCCGTGATAACGCCGTGTGATCGCGCCGCTGACCGTGCCCGATGCGTACCCTCCCAATCCATTCGTTACCAGCCACTCCTCGTTCAGATGCGGGTCTGCCTCAGGATCGTTTAACGCGCGCTTCGGCAACACTCGCGCAGGCGGCGTCGATCCAACGGGGGCTAAGACCATGTGTTCACTCTGGCCGGTTTCATCACAAATGCGGATTCGGCAGGCAGGCGCCATCCATCCGGCCCATCCGGCGAAGGCGCGCCGCAACCACCATACTTCGCCTCTTCACTCGACCACGCTACCGCCCATAACTTGCCGTCCGGCGGCGCCAGCAGCGGCTCTGGCGCTATGTCTAGCGACAAATCGCTTCCAAGATTGATCAGTAAAAGCCGGTCGTCCTGGTTCGGTAGAAACAGCCGCAGCACGAATGCGCCCTCGCTCAGCACCGCGCCGTCCATCTCTTTCGATTGCAAAAACGCCGGATCCTCGCGGCGCAGGTGCAAAAGGTCCTTGTGCAGTTGGTAAATCGGCGCGTGACGTTCCCGCTCCGTTAAATCCAACTTACAGGCCTGAAACGTTTCTGGATCTCCCGGATCAAACTGGCACTGCCGCGTCCCGGGCTGCGCCAGGCTGGGAAACTGGGAGAGAAATTGGAGCCTGCCTTCCCGCACTAGTCTTCGCAGTTCGCCCTTATGCGCGGCAAAAAATAGGAATGGCTTGGAGGACCCGAATTCCTGCCCCTGAAACAGCAGCGGCGTACCCGGCGCCAGCAGCAGAAACGCCGTGATCGCCCTCAGTTTTCCTGGGCTCGTCAACTCGTGCAGTCGCTCGCCGCGCCCCGAATTCGCCACCTGGTCATGATTCTCGATATAGGTGATGAACCGCCACGCTTCCATTCCGCGCGTCGGTTGCCCGCGCCGTTTCGATTGCCACTTGTAGCGTTGGCCCTGAAATAAGTAGCCGTACTTGACCGCCGAAATCAGTTCCTGCGGCTTGCCCGCGTAGTCCGTATAGTAGGCTTCGCGCTTGCCCGTCAACGCCACCCGCGCCGAGTGCTGAAAGTCGTCATTCCACAGCCCGTCCAGCCCACATCCGCCTTGCGCCGCCGGCTTTGCCAGCTTTGCCTCCTGCGATTCGTTCTCCGCCACGATAAAAATCTTGCGTTTTCCCGCCGCTTTCCGCATGCTGGCGCCCAACTCGGCGATGATGTTGCTCGGAGAGCAATCGAAAATCTGCTGCGTCGCATCTAGCCTCAGGCCGTCCAGGTGATACTCCTCCGCCCAGTACGCGGCATTCGTATTCACCAGCTCGCGCAGTCCGCAGCAGTTTTCGCCGTCGAAATTCAGCGCCTCGCCCCACTCGTTCGCATAGCGCGCCGAAAAGTAGTCTTCGGAAAACTCTTTCAAGTAGTTGCCGTCGGGCCCGATGTGGTTATAGACCACATCCAGGATCACGCCCATGCCCTGCAGGTGCGCTTCATTCACAAACGCCCGGAAGTCGTCCGGCTGCCCGTAAATCGCTACCGGCGCAAACCACAGCACGCCGTCATAGCCCCAGCCGAACTCTCCCGGGAAATCCGCCACCGGCATCACTTCGATCACCGTAATGCCCGCTGCCGCCAATTCCGCCAGTTCTCGCCGCGCCGCTTTCCACGTGCCCTCTTGCGTGAACGTGCCGATGTGCATCTCGTAAATCACTTGCCCTTCGAGTGCGCATCCGCCCCACTCCTCGTCCGTCCAGGTAAATGTTGAAGGGTCCACGACCTGCGATGGTTCATGCGGGCCGCTGGGTTGAAAGCGCGACATCGGATCCGGAAACGCGCCCGCTCCGTCCACCCGGAACCGGTATCGCGAGCCAGCCTTCGCCTGCCTGACCAGTCCCGAAAAATATCCCGTTTCCTCGCGCTCCAGCGGCGCCGCCGCCTCCGCGCCATCCAGCACAACTTCAATGCGCCGCCGTTTCGGCGCCCACACGCGAAAATGCACGCCCTCCGGCGTCGGCTCGGCTCCAACAGGAAATCGACGCATCTGGCTTAGTCCGTCAACTCCCGCATAATCGCCGTGCTGCGCGCAATCAGTTCGTAGGGTTCGCCCGCGCGAATCACCGGTTTGTCCTCCCGTCCGGGGTTCGCGGAATCAATCTCCACCTGCCACGCCGTACCTTCCGCTTGCGGCATGAAGAATTGAATCGCTTCTGTGTGCGGGTTGAGCAAAAGCAAATACGTTTCATCCCGAATCGGCTCGCCCACGCCGTTCACGTCTTCGAGCGTCCGTCCACTCAGCCGTAATCCAATGCACCGCACCCAGCCGGCGTGCCACTCCTCCGGCGTCATTTCGTTCCCGTCCGGCCGCAGCCACTCGATATCGCGCTCGCTCCGCCCGTCAACCTCCAGCCCCGGCGTCTCGCCCGGCGAAATGCGCCTGTCCTGGAAAAACTTTCGCCGGTGTAAGTTCGGGTGTTGTTTGCGCATCTCCACCAGCTTGGCCACGAAGTTGAACATCGATTTCGCGTTGTCGTCCAAATTCCAGTTGAACCAGCTCACCTGGTTGTCTTGCGCGTAGGCGTTGTTGTTCCCGCCTTGCGACCGGCCAATTTCGTCGCCGCCGCAAATCATCGGTACGCCCTGCGAACACAACAGCGTCAGCATCAAGTTGCGCTTCTGCCGTTCGCGCACCTCGATGATCTCCGGATTATCCGTCGACCCTTCCGCTCCGTAATTAAGGGAGTGGTTGTCGTTTGCTCCGTCCCGGTTATCTTCGCCGTTGGCTTGGTTGTGCTTGTCGTTATAGCTCACCAGGTCGTTCAACGTGAATCCGTCGTGCGCGGTAATGAAATTGATGCTGGCGCTCGGGTGTCTTCCATCGCGCTGATACAGGTCGCTCGACCCTGTAAGCCGGTAACCCAGCTCTGCGAGCTGCCCGTCATCGCCCTTCCAATAACGCCGCACCACGTCGCGGTAACGCCCGTTCCACTCCGCCCACAACGGTGGGAACTTACCCACCTGATACCCGCCCTCGCCAACGTCCCATGGCTCCGCAATCAGCTTCACCTGCGAAATCACCGGGTCCTGGTTAATGATGTCGAAAAACGCAGAAAGCCGATCCACGTCGTGTAACTCCCGCGCCAGAGCGGCCGCTAAGTCGAAGCGGAATCCATCCACGTGCATCTCCTCCACCCAATAGCGCAGGCTGTCCATAATCAGCTTGAGCACTTGCGGATGCCGCACGTTCAGCGTATTACCCGTACCTGTGTAATCCATGTAATAGCGCTGCTTGTCGTTTACTAATCGATAGTAAGTCGAGTTATCCAGGCCCTTGAAACTTAGCGTCGGTCCTAAGTGGTTCCCTTCCGCCGTGTGGTTATAAACCACATCCAGAATTACTTCGATTCCCGCGCGATGCAGCGCCTTCACCATCGCTTTGAATTCGCCAATCTGCTCGCCTCTGTCTCCGGCGGCGCAGTACCTGGCGTCCGGGGAAAAGAAGTTAATCGAGTTATAGCCCCAATAGTTTCTCAGCTTGCGGTCCAGCAGGTGCTTGTCGTCGACAAACTCGTGCACCGGCATCAGTTCCACCGCCGTCACGCCCAGCTTCTTTAAATAGTCGATCGCCACCGGATGCGCGATGCCCGCGTAAGTTCCCCGCATGTCCTCCGGTATGTCGGGATGTTGCGCCGTGAACCCTTTCACGTGCAACTCATACAGCACCGAATCGTGCACCAGCGTCAGCGGCGGCCTGTCGTTCTCCCAATCGAAGTGCGACGTCGTAACCACTGCTTTCGGCACGCCCCATGCGTCGTCCTGATCGTCTTTCGACAGATCTTCCGCTGGGTCGCCCAGCTTGTATCCGAAGACCGGCGCATCCCAGTTCAGCCTGCCTGCCAGCGCCTTCGCGTACGGATCGATCAGCAGCTTGGCGGGATTGCAGCGTTCGCCCTGCTCCGGGTTGTAAGGTCCGTGAATCCGATATCCATATAGCTGGCCCAGCTTTACGCCCGGCAAGTAGCAGTGCCAGGCGTATCCGGTGCATTCATGCACCGCGACGGTCTCGGATTCTTTCGAGTCCACCTCGTCGAACAGACAAAGTTCAACGACGGTGGCTTTTTCGGAATAGACGGAAAAATTTACTCCCGTCCCGTCCCATGTTGCACCCTGAGGATAGGGCTTTCCAGGCAATATGTTGCGCGACATTTTGGCGGCTGCTCTCTAGCTCCTCAACTTAGCAAGCCTGGCGCCGGGAGGCAGTAATCAGACTCACGTTTGTCCGGTTGCGTGATTTTGCGCGCTATTTCTTGCGCTGCTCCGCCATACCAGCATCTACGAAATCGAGCGCGGCCTTGTGTGGAACTGCCATTGGCGCTACTTGCGGCCCCAGTTCCATCGCAAGGTCCGCCTTTTCGCTATACGCCGGCCACTTCAGCAGATTTTTTCCGTTTGGATCGCCCGTCGTAATGAAGTTCGTCCAGTACGCGCCCATAGCCTCCGATAATTTGCGGTCTGCCTCGGATGCCGTCTTCACCAACGTCCCAAAAACATACTGAATCTCCGACGCATGATAGGCTCCCAAGATCCTCCCCAGCGGCGGCGGTGGCGTCTGACTGAAATAGTAGAGAAAAACCGGAGCTTTTCCGGTACGCGTCTGCAGGCGCGCCCACGTCCGCATCTCCCACCCGAAGACCTGATCGCGAATGGCCGCCGCCGATGCCGCGCGCGCCTCCGCATCCGTCGACGCGGGATAGATTCGCAGAAACTCGTCGGCCCGTTTTGCATAACGCGCCGCCGCCGTCTGTCTGTAGCTTTCCATCTTGATCGCCGCTGGCGCGAACGCCGTGCCTTCATCCGCATTCGATCCGATCAGCGTCGCTACATCGTTCTGCTTGCCCGCCGCGAAAATCTCATACGGCTGCACGGGCAAAAACCATCCATCCACGGTCGGCGATGTATCCCTCTGCCTGCGCAACAACTCATCCGCCGGCTTCGCCCGCAGTTCCGCCAGGGTCGTTGCGCCCACCGACTGCGCAAACCGAACCCCCGCCTTCTCCGCTTCCGCCAACTCCGGCTCGCCCGCGAAATCCGCGCCGCTTTCTCCAATCGCGCCCCGGAATAGTCCCTTCGCCAGCGGACTGCACACCAGTGCATGCACGCTCCACGATCCCGCCGATTCACCCGCAATCGTCACCTTGCCCGGATCGCCGCCAAACGCCGCGATATTCTTCTGCACCCACTCGAGCGCCGCGATCTGATCCAAAAATCCGTAATTCCCCGACGCGTTGCGCCCCGATTCCTTCGTCAATTCCGGATGTGCCAGAAATCCGAACACGCCAAGCCGGTAGTTGATCGTCACCACCACGACGCCATGCTCCGCAAAGCGCGTCCCGTCGTAGTAATGTGTTGCGCCCGAACCGCGCGTCAATGCTCCCCCGTGAATCCACACCATCACCGGCCGCTTGTCCGCCGCCGATTGCGCCGCGGTCCAAACATTCAAGTAGAGGCAGTCTTCCGAAACGCGTTCGCTGTTCGGATCCCGAAATGGCGATAGCGCCGGATAGGGTGTCTGTGTGCACGCCGCTGAAAAGTCGTTAGCCGTGCGCGTTCCTGTCCACGCCGCCGCCGGCTTGGGGGCGCGCCACCGCAAATCGCCCACCGGAGCAGCCGCGTATGGGATTCCCTTAAAAACTCGAAGTCCCGTCGCCTGGTCGGTAACGCCGCTTACCAATCCGGCGTCAATTCGAACAGCATCGGGCAACGCTCCTGACAAAGGAACGCACAGAAACAGCAGCAGAACAGCCTTCATCACTTTAATCATAGGTGTGGTCTGCTCGAGCCGTGCGCGTTGTCCATGCGGAAACGAACACAACGTTATTCATCCCGTCATGCGACTGTCACACGCACGATGTTACCCACAGAAGAGGTCTTCATGACGCGATTCGCCGCCGCCCTGGCTCTCCTTTGCTGTCTCTCCACTGCCCGGGCGCAAACCGCGGGAGTGCCCGCTGAGCCCCATTTCGCAGTAATCGGCGTCGATGGCCTCAGCATCGATGGCGTCCAGCGCACGCGCTCGCCGCGCCTGCACGCCTTCATGATGCAAGCCGCCTGGACGCTCGAAGCCCGCGCCGTCATGCCCACCCTAAGCAGTCCCAATTGGGAGAGCATCATCACCGCCTCAGCCCCGGAGCAGCACGGCATCACCTCCAACGGCTACCTCAAACAGAAAATCGAAATCAAGCCCGTCTGTCTCGACAGCGCCGGAAAATTTCCCACCATCTTCCAAATCCTGCGCGATCAAAAACCCGCCAGCCGCATCGCCGTCTTCCACGATTGGGACGGATTCGCCGACCTGCTCGAGAAATCCGCTCCCGACAAGCTCGAGCATGACTCGGGCCCGCGCAAAACCACCGATGCCGCCCTCCGCTACTGGAACGAAAATCATCCCGACCTGCTCTTCGTCCACCTCGACAACGTCGATCACGCAGGCCATGAATACGGCTGGGCCACAAAGGAATACTACAGCGCCGTTGAAGAGGCCGATTTCAATATCGGCAAGCTGCTCGACGCGCTTCTCGCCACGCCCAATACCTACGTGCTGATCACTTCCGACCACGGCGGTAAAAGCCGCGGCCACGGCGGCAACACCATGGGTGAAATTCAGATCCCGTGGATGCTCGCCGCCCGGCGTCGTCACCGGCCGCATCACCGCGCCCATCAACACCTTCGATTCCGGCGCGACGATCGCGTGGGTCTTCGGACTCACCATGCCTGATTGCTGGATCGGCCGCCCCGCGCTTGCCGCGTTTCATCCCGAAGCCGTAGCCGCACGCGCCGCGCACGGCCCCACCGCAAAAGATTCGCTCGGTACCTGCATGCCCGAGGCGCCCGCGCCTCAAGCCGCAGCCGGCAGCCTATCGCCCGTCGCCTTTCACGATAAAGACCACAACTAGCCTTCAACTAGCCTGCATTTCTCGCACAACTTCGTCGCGCTGTATCAGAAGCTGTGTGATAAAGCAGGCTAAGGATTCAATCGAGCACCGCCGGCCGCATCTTCGGCGTCAGCAGGTGCACAGCCAGTAGCGCAATCAGGTACGCCGAGCCGCAAAACACAAACATCGGCAGATACGTGTACTTCGCAATCTGCCCCGCCGCAAGCTGCATCAGCACGCCGCCGATTGCCCCCGCCATTCCGCCGATACCCACCACGCTGCCCACCGCCGAGCGCGGAAACAGGTCGGACGTCAACGTAAACGCATTTGCCGACCATCCCTGATGCGCCGCCGCCGCCAATCCCACCACCGCCACCATCGTCCAAAGGTCGTGCGAATACGGCGCGTACAGCACCGGAATCACCGCTACCGCGCAAATCGCCATCGCGGTCTTGCGCGCCACGTTCACGCTCTTTCCGCGCTTCAGAAGGCTGCCGGAAATATACCCGCCGCCAATGCTTCCCACCGCCGATGCCGCGTAGATCGCCAGAATCGGGGCGCTGGTTTTGCCCAATGTCAGGTGGAACGTCTCCGTCACATAGCGTGGCATCCAAAAAAGGTAGAACCACCACACCGGGTCAGTGAAAAACTTGGCCGCCGCAAACGCCCAGGTCTCACGTAACGGAAACAGTCGCGACCACGAAATCCCCGCGTTTGGCGGATCCGGCGGATCGCTCTGTATGTAAGCCAGTTCGCCCGGCGACACGCTCGGATGCTCAGTCGGCCTTCGGTAAAGCCACAGCCAGAACGCCAGCCACACAAACCCCAGCGCCCCTGTGATCACGAACGCTCCGCGCCATCCCAGCCAGTCATTCAACGTCGGCACCAGTGCCGGCACTACCATCGCGCCCAGATTCGACCCTGAATTGAACACGCCCGTCGCCAGCGCGCGTTCCTTTTTGGGAAACCACTCGGCCACCGTTTTGATGCATGCGGGAAAGTTCGCCGCCTCCCCCAACCCCAGAAAGAACAGCGCAATCCCGAAGGTCAATGGTGAATACGCCGCCGCCGGCATCATCGCCGCCACGCTCCACAGCAAAATCGCGTACGTGAACGCTTTGCGCGTTCCCAATCGGTCGGTGAATCGCCCCGCCGTCACCATCCCGATCGCGTACGCCGCCTGAAAACCCGCCGTCATGTAGCTGTACTGCGTGCTGTCCCACCCGATGATGCCTTCCAGCATCTTCTCGAGAAAACTCAGCACGCCGCGGTCGACATACGCAATCACCGTCGCAAAGAACAGCAACGCGCAAATCACCCAACGGAAGCGCGTCGCGGCCGGTCTTAAAGCGGGGGAGGTCACCACAGAGATTATAGAGGTATCGATCAGGCCACCGCCCCAGCCCTCCGCGCGCGCTCTCCGGCGCCCGCACTCCGCGCCTCGAACCCCCCGTTAACATAGGTTCGCAATGCCGGATGTTATCCTTTAATCTTGACCCTCGCAGTGCCTATCCGCCTGGCGATTTTCGCCTCTGTGGCGTCTCTTGCCGCCGCTCAAAATACGGTCCTCCTCGACGCCATGTCCCAGGAACTCAACCGCAATTTCACCTCCCTTAAAGAGAAGGGCGACCCGCCGCCCTACTTTCTCAGTTACGAAGCCACCGAAATCGAATACAAAACCCTTTCGGCAACGCTCGGCTCCATCGACAGCACGAATTCCGGCAAAGATCGCATCTTCGATATCTCCGTCCGCGTCGGTTCGCCCAAGCTCGACAACTACCATTCCGTGAACGGCGACCGCGGCCGCTTCACCTCGGGCTCTCTCATCTCCTTTGAAAACTCCATCGATGCCCTCAAGCGCCGCATGTGGCTCGAAACCGATCGCGCCTATCGCGCCGCCGCGCAGCGCCTCATCCGCATCAACACCAACACGCAGGTGAAGGTCGCCGCCGAAGACAATTCCGACGATTTCTCCAAACAAGCCCCTGCCACGGCCGTCGAACCGCTCCCCAAGCTTGAGTTCGATTCCGTCGGCTGGAGCGAGCGCGTCCGCAAGCTCTCCGCGCGCTTCGCCAACTACCCGCACGTCCTCACTTCACACATTTCCGTCAGCGGCCAGACCGATAACCGCTACTTCGTCAACTCCGAAGGCTCCCGCATCCAGCACGGCCGCGGCTTCGCCCGCGTCGTCATCACCGCCTCCGCCAAAGCCGCGGATGGCGCCGACCTCAGTTCCTTTGAAACCTTTGAAGCCGTCGACGCCTCTGGCCTGCCCGACGACAAGACTCTCAACGCAGCCATCGACCGCGTCGCCAACGATGTCACCAACCTGCTGAAGGCCCCCGAAGCCGAGCCCTTTGTCGGCCCCGCCATCTTCTCCGGACGCGCCGCCGGCGTCTTCTTTCACGAAATCTTCGGCCACCGCATCGAAGGCCACCGCCAGAAGGATGAGGCCGAAGGCCAAACCTTCACCAAGAGCGTCGGCTCCAAAGTCCTGCCCGATTTTCTCTCCGTCGTCTTCGATCCCACAAAAAAGAAGATCAACGGCGTCGACCTCAACGGCTGGTACGATTACGACGACGAAGGCGTCAAAGGCCAGCCTGTTCTTGCTGTCGATAAAGGCGTCCTCAAAACCTTCCTCATGTCGCGCTCGCCTATCAAAGGCTTCGAGCAATCCAACGGACATGGCCGGCGTCAGCCTGGTCTTGAGCCCGTTTCGCGCCAGTCCAATCTCATAGTCGAGTCCAGCAACGCCGTCTCCGACGCCAAGCTCCGCGAAATGCTCATCGCCGAAGTCAAGCGCCAGAACAAGCCCTATGGCCTCTACTTCCGCGACATCACCGGCGGTTTCACCACCACCCAGCGCGCCGGCCTGCAGGCCTTCAAAGTCCTGCCCGTAATCGTTTATCGCATTTATCCCGACGGCCGCCCGGATGAACTCGTCCGCGGCACCGATATAGTCGGTACTCCGCTTGCCAGCTTCGCGAAGATCCTCGCCACCAGCGATAAACAGGAAATTTTTAACGGCTACTGCGGCGCCGAATCCGGCAGCGTGCCCGTCTCCGCAGTCGCGCCCGCCATTCTAGTTTCCGAAATCGAAATCGAGAAAAAGGCCAAGTCGAACGATCGCCCTCCGCTCCTTCCTGAGCCCATCACCATGGAGAAAGGAGCCGCGAAGTGAAATATCAAGGCCGTATTTTGACGTTGGCTGCAGGCATTGCCGCAACCGTCGCGCTCGTCGCCGCCCAGGCCCCCGCGCCTGCCGATCCCGTTCTGCAGGCCATGCGCGACGAAATCGCGCGCGCCAAAACGCTCTCCATTCCCAACCTGGACGCTCCGCCTTATTTCGTCCAATACACCATCGATCAGGAAGAAAACTTCAGCGTCTCGGCCACCCTCGGCGGCCTCGTCACGCGTTCCCGCCAGCAAATCCGCTCGCCGGACGTTCGCATCCGCGTGGGCAGTTATAAGTTCGACAACACCAACTTCGCCGGCGCTGGGTTCGGCGGCGGTTCGCGCTACGATCTCGAGCGCTTTCCTACCGAGAACGTGTATCCGCTGCTGCGCCGCTACCTGTGGCTGGAAACCGATTCGGCCTATAAAGCCGCGGTTGAAGCGCTCTCCCGTAAACGGGCTGCCCAACACAACACCACGCAATCCGAACAGCTGGACGATTTCGACCCCGCGCCGGCCGTGCACTACCTCCGCGACATCCCCAAGCTCACTATCGATGAGGACGCCTGGTCGAAGCGTGTGCGCGATCTCTCGGCCGTCTTCCAGGCCTATCCGGAGCTGAAGACCTCCGGCGTGAGTCTCGAATCGAGCGCCGGTGGCGCCTACGTCGCTAACTCCGAAGGCACCGAGATTCGTTACCCCGAAGTCGTCACCAACCTGCACGCCGAAGTTTGGGCCCAGGCGCCCGACGGCATGAACATACGCGACGCCGTCGATTTCCGCGCTCTGCATCTCTCGCAAATGCCCTCCGATGCGGAAATGACGCGCGCCATGAACACGCTCGCCACCAACGTCGTCGCCCTCGCGCACGCTCCCAAGGGCGACGATTACACCGGTCCGATCCTGTTTGAAGGCCAGGCCGGTCCGCAGATCTTCGCCGAAGTACTTGGCCGTAATCTCACCATCACGCGCCGCCCGGTCACTGATGGCGGTCGTGGCGGAAACATCCCCCCTGGCGAGTTTGAAGGCAAGTCCGGCGCCCGCATCATGCCCGATTCCTTCACCGTCGTAGACGACCCCACTCAGAAGGAGTGGCGCGGCCGTCCCCTGTTCGGCAGCTACGATGTCGATCGCGAAGGCGTCGCCGCCGTTCCCCTCACGCTCGTCGATAAAGGCGTGCTGAAAAACTATCTGCTCACGCGTCAGCCGGTCAAAGGTTACAACGCCTCCAATGGCCGCGCGCGCCTGCCCGGCAGCTTCGGCGCTAATGAGCCCACCATGAGCAATCTCTTCGTCAGCACTTCCGACAAAACGCCCGTCGCCGATCTCAAAAAGAAGCTCATCGATCTCTGCGCTCAGCGCAACAAGCCCTACGGCATCATCGTTCGCAAAATGGATTTTCCCTCCTTTGCGCCGCTCGATGAAGCCCGCCGCATCGTGCAATCCGCGGGCGGCAGCGGCCACTTCGTCAGCGTTCCCTTGCTCGCCTACAAAGTCTTTCCCGATGGCCATGAAGAGCTCATCCGCGGCGTTCGCTTCCGTGGCTTCACCGGCAAGTCCCTACGCGATATCTTAGCCGCGGGCGACGACAGCGTCACGCTCGAATACATGGAAAACGGCGCCCCCATGGGACTCAGCGGGCGTGGTTTCACCGCCGAAGTCTCAGTCGTGGCGCCCTCGGTCATCATCGACGATCTGGAGCTTCACTCCGTCGAAGAAGAGATGCCCAAGCTTCCGGTCGTGCCGCCTCCCGACATGACTAAGCATTAGGCGCATGCGGAAAAAACCATACCAGGCCGCGGAGAACCGCAGATCAACGCAGATAACTGATTTGTGTTCCATCGGCGTTCATCCGCTTTTATCGGCGGCCAACCTTTTCCCCACACCCTTTTAGGACCCCCGCGTGCGCATTCTCAGCCGTTACGTATTTCGCGAAATCCTCATCAGTTCTCTGCTGGGCACGGTGCTCGCGACCTTCGTCACGTTCCTGCAGAAGGCCGACAGACTGTTTGAAGTTCTGGTCGGCAGCAATGCCAAGTTCGGCACGGTTGCGCCGCTGTTTCTCTGGGCCATCCCCCCGCTGTTGCCGCTCACCATTCCCTTCGGCGTGCTGGTCGGCATTCTCATCGGTCTCGGCCGCCTCTCGAGCGATGGCGAAATCATCGCCATGCGCGCCGCCGGAGTCTCCAGCAGC
>DATAUH010000533.1:0-3080 GCA_036268375.1 Bryobacteraceae bacterium
TTCTGCGTGCTACGCCACTGGTCCAACTGCGTTTGTAGCTGGGTGATAGCTTCAGGCACCTTCTGAGAGTTTCGGTATGGCATAATCTGTCGCCCGTCGGCGACAGCTTTACCCTAACAATACCTGCTAACCGCCGTCACGCACGCCTGCCGAAAGGACACTAAGCAACTCGCGAAGGGGTGGGTCTAACGATTTCGAACAATAACGTTTAAGATACAAAACGTTGCGGTTATCGATCCAGAGAAAAGGGATAAGGCGAAGATGTGGCTTGACGAAAATAAGGTGAAAGTCCTGGGTGCAGCATCATGAACAGATTTGAGCAAGCAAACTTGCTGGTTTCCCTGACGGAAAAACTACGGGCAAACAATAGTTGGACGGGCGAAACGCACCTTCAAAAGGCGACATACATCCTCGAGGAAGTACTCGGGGTTCCAGTCGATTTTGAATTCGTGCTTTATAAGCATGGTCCATTCTCGTTCGATCTACGAAATGCAATTCGGTTCGCTTCGTACCCAGCGATTCCTCGAGTGGGAGGTTAAGCGCGAGCGATATGGACCTAGCCTCAAACCGGGGCCTATGAGCGATCTCCTCAAGCGCCAGTTCTCTACGGCTGTGGAAGAATTTAACCCGATGATCGACTTCGTCGCAAGTCGACTCGGCAGTCGTGACGTTGCGAATTTAGAACGGTTGGCTACAGCGATTTACGTAACCCTCGAGGGCACTCCGGCAGAGTCGCGAGCCAAACGAATCAATGAATTGAAAACATGTGAGCCTGACGCAAGCCGAAAGCGCGATTGGAGAAGCGGATCAGTTGATCCAAGACGCACGAGCGCAATTCCCGGCACATGCCAACGCTCATTGAAACTCTCGCGCTGTTCAGGCGATCATAGTTTCGCAGGGTGTGGGCGCCGTTGAGGTTGTTACTTTACTTCGACAACTTCGCCAGTTCCGCTTTCACTGCCGTCCAGGCCTCGTCGCGGGCTTTGACATTGGCTTCATTCTTATTCGTCGGGTCTTCGCCGGCGCGCATGAAACCGTGGCCGGCGCCTTCATAGACGGTCGGCTCGTACGGTTTGGAAAGTGCCGCCATCGCCTTCTTGGCCGGCTCGACAGTGGCCGTCACGCGCGCGTCGCTGCCGCCGTAGAAGCCGTAGACCGGGGCTTTGATGCGCTCAAGCGCCGCGTTGTCCGTGGGAGCGCCGCCGTAGAAGACAAAGGCGCCTTTCAGATCGGGCCGGCTGGTCGCGTAGGCGAAGCTTTGCGATCCACCAAAACAGAAGCCGGCGACGAACAGCTTGCCGTCGGACGATGGCAACTTCAGCGCGTAATCCGCGGCCGCGTTGAGGTCCGCCGTGATCTCTTCAGGCTTAAGATCGCGCATGCCGCGGCCAATCGCATCGGAATCCATCGACTTTGTGCCGCCGCCGTTTGGGCCTTTTCCGGAGAGCAGGTCGGGCACGATGGCGATGTAGCCGGCGGCGGCGAACTCGTCAGTAACAAGCTGCGCCCAATCGGAAAGTCCAAAAATCTCTTCGATCACCAGAACGACCGGAGCTTTGTTGCTGACTTCGGGGTAAACGACGTAAGCATCCACGGGCCGACCTGCCGCCGTCACCTTCACCCATTCGCGATGACGGGGCGATTTTTCCAGTCTCTGTTTGGCCCAATCTTGCGCGGAAAGGGTCGAGGCTATCAACGCGGCGAGGACTACGAATCGAGTCATGCCACCTGTTTTATCAGAAAAAAGACGCCGCTTTCGTGCGCCAACACGCAACGTTTGCAAATGTAACCAGCCGTGAATTCGGACTGGTTTAGCGGCCGATTGCCTGACCAAACCAGCGCTGCAGGCGCTGCCAGCCATCCTCGGCCGCCGCGGCGTTGTAGCTGGGCCGGTAGTCGGCAAAAAACGCGTGGCCGGCATCGGGGTAAACGTGGATATTGGAATTCCGCTGCGATCGCGCAATTTCGGCGCGCATGCGCTCGACGTGTTCGAGCGGGATGCTCTTGTCCTGACCGCCATACAGGCCAAGAACGGGACACTTCAGGTCGTCAGTGATATTCAAAGGATGCCGTTCGCGTAGCGCATCAAGCGGGGCGGTGAGACGTCCATACCAAGCGACGGCGGCGCGCAGGTGGCTGTTTTCCGCGGCATAAAGCCATGCAATGCGGCCACCCCAGCAGAATCCGGTCATCAAGAGACGCTCGATGTTGCCGCGCCCGCTGGCTGAGGCGAACTCGGCGGCGGCAGTGAGATCGCTCATCACCTGCATATCTGGCACCTTGGCGATGATCTGTTGAATTTCCTGGCTGTCGGTGAGCTTCGAAACGTCGCCCTGGCGGATAAAGAGATCCGGCGCGATGGCATAGTAGCCCTCGGAAGCGAAGCGTCGCGCGACGGAACGAATGTGTTCGTTCACGCCAAAGATTTCCGGGGCAATCAGCACGATGGGGAAGGGACCTGGAGCGGCGGGCAACGCCTGATAAGCGGGAATATCGATGTCGCGAGTTGGAATATGAACGTCTGCGTCTTCAATTGGTGGATTCGGCGTCATGAACGGTCTCCCGCTGCGATTCTATCGTCCCCAGGCGGAGCCGCGCCGTGGCATAGTGCACGAAACCGGCGATTTACAGCGATAAACGGCTGGGCGCCGCGCGCGCCTTGAGGGATATCATCGGGGAGAATGGACACGTTTTCGGCGGCCGAGCGCAGCGCGGTCATGAAGCGGGTGCGCAGCAGGGATACTCAGCCGGAAATGGCGGTCCGCAGCATGGTGCATCGCATGGGATTTCGCTACGCGCTGCACCGGCGCGATCTTCCAGGGAATCCCGACATGGTCTTTCCGTCCCGGCAGAGGATCATCTTCGTGCACGGGTGCTTCTGGCACGGCCATTCGTGCCGCTCGGGGCGCAACCGGCCGGCATCGAACACCGATTACTGGATTGCGAAGCTCAATCGGAATGTGGCGCGCGATTCGTCCAACCGGCGGCGCTTGCGGAGCCTGGGATGGCGCATGCTGGTGGTTTGGGAGTGCGAGTTGAAAGACCCCGAACGATTGCGCGCGCGCATTGCGCGATTCTTA
>DATAUH010000534.1:0-7612 GCA_036268375.1 Bryobacteraceae bacterium
TACGTCAAGCCGGTCGCGGTCTGATGCGCGGCTCGCATCGCTTGCGCGGCGCCTTGACCTCGGCCGAAATCGCGGTCGCCCTCGCGATGCTGGTCGGCTCCGGGTTGCTCATTCATAGTTTCACGCGACTGCTCGAAATCAGCCCAGGCTTTGACGCGCACAACCTGGTCTCGATCAGCACCCAGGCGCCTCCCTCCATCACAACGCCCGGTCAGCGCACCGCGTTCTACCGGCGCATGCACGACGCGCTCACCGCTATGCCCGAGATCGAATCGGTAGACGCGACCAGCCGTCTGCCGCTGGCGGGTTCGGATCTGGGCGCCGCAGTCCTGGTTGAAGGTCGCGTACAGCCGCCCGGCGAAGGCCTGGGCGTTCAGTTCCGCCGCACCACGCCCGGGTACTTCGCCACCATGCGCATTCCTTTGCGGGCCGGCCGCATCTTCGATGAGCACGATGGCGCAAGCGAAATCGCCGTGATCAGTGAGACGATGCAGCGCAAATTTTGGCCCGGGGAAAGCGCAGTTGGCCGCCGCATCAAACTTGGCCCCGACCCGCAGCACACGCCCTGGACCACGGTCGTGGGCGTCGTAGGAGACGTGCGGCATTATGCGTTGGACGCGGATGCGCCTGCTACTGTCTATACCCCGTATGCGGTGAGCCCTCTCTACGCGCCGATTCTGGTGATTCGGACTCGCTACGATGCGGACCGCCTGCTGCCGATCCTGGCGGCGAAAATCCGCGCGCTCGATCCGAATCTGCCCGCCTACAATCTTTATTCCATGCAGGAGCTGATCGATCGCTCCACGGCGCAGCGCCGGTTCGTCATGTCGCTGCTGACCGCGTTCGCCGCTGCCGCTCTGCTGCTGGCTGCGCTGGGGGTGTTCGGCGCGGTGTCGCAAGCCGTCGCGCAACGTACGCGCGAAATCGGGCTGCGCATGGCGCTGGGCTCCACTCCCGCCGAAGCCGTCCGCCTGGTCTTCCGCGACGGCATGCGCTTCGCGGTAATCGGGGTCGCATTCGGGATCGCCATCGCCGCCGCGCTGGCACGAGTGCTGCGCACGTTGTTGTTCGAAGTGCAGCCGCTCGACCCCGCAGCCTTCGCAGGCGCATCGCTGGTGCTGCTGATGTTCGCCGCGCTCGCGTGCTATCTGCCGGCGCGCCGGGCCACGCGCATCGATCCTTTGCTTGCGTTACGCGCGGAGTGATTTAGGCGCCTGGCATGCGATTGAGGAATGCACGCACGATTTCCGTCTGCTCCGCCACGTCCATTAGAAACGAATCGTGCCCGTAGTTGGCTTGAATCTCCGTGTACGAAACGTCGCGCCCGAGCGCCTGCAGCGCACGCACCATCTCCTGCGACTGATAGCTGGGGTAGAGCCAGTCTGAGCTGAAGCTGATCACCTGAAACGCGCACTTCGCGGGCGCGAGCGCGTCCTCTAACTCTGCGGAGCCGCCGGTTAAATCGAAGTAGTCCATCGCCTTCGTGATGTAGAGATACGAATTGGCGTCGAACCGGCTGACGAATTGCGACCCACGGTAGCGCAGATAACTTTCCACTTCAAAGTCCACATCGAAGCTGAAGCCAACGTTCTCTCGGGCGCGGAGCCGGCGCCCGAACTTGGTCTTCATCGATTCGTCGCTCATGTAGGTGATGTGGCCTACCATGCGCGCCACGGCCAATCCGGCCCCGGGCGGCGTCGCGCTGTAGTAGTCGCCATTATTCCAGTTCGGGTCGGCCATAATGGCCTGGCGCCCCACTTCGTTGAACGCAATCTGCTGCGCGCTGTGCCGCGCCGTGGATGCGATCGGAATCGCCGAAACCACGCGGTCTGCATGCGCCACCGCCCACTCCAGCGCCTGCATGCCACCCATGGATCCGCCGGTCACGGTCAGCAAGCGCGGAATCTCAAAACGGTCGATCACCATCGTCTGCAGCCGGACCATGTCTGCAATTGTGATCACGGGAAACTTCAGACCGTACGGGCATCCAGTCGCGAAGTTGACCGACCCCGGACCGGTGGAGCCTCTGCACCCGCCCAACACATTCGTGCAGATCACGAAGTAGCGATTCGTGTCGAACGCCTTGCCGGGACCGATCATGTTGTCCCACCACCCCGGCTTGCCGGTTTCGGGGCTAATGCCCGCGGCCTGCGCATCTCCAGAAAACGCGTGTTCAATCAAGATCGCGTTCGATTTTGCGGCATTCAACTCCCCGTAAGTTTCGTAGGCGGCCTCCACGGGCGACAGAGTGGAACCGTTATCGAGAGAAAGGCTGTCGAAAGTGAGAATGCCGCGGTCAATCAGCATGGGGAAACTCCATCATAACTTTTGCAACCCTCTATCTTTCAATTCGGGTGCTAAATTGCATTCGGACAGTCGTTACAATATGCAGATGCAGGTCGCTAGCGGCGGCTTCTACCTCTTCGCCGCACTCATCTTTTTTCTTTATTGGATAGCCGCCGGGTCGCGGCGCGTGCGTTTGAGCGTGCTGCTGCTTGCCAATTACGTATTTTGCGCGCAATTTGGCGTGTTTTACGCGTTTCTTCTGCCTGCCTGCTCGCTGGTGGATTACGTTGTCGGGCTGGGCCTGGTTCGCTTTTCGAATCGCTTTGGGCGCCGCGCGCTAGTCGGCGTCAGCGTCGTCCTGAATCTGTCTTTGCTTGCCGGTTCGCGTCACATGCCGTGGTTCCTGACACACGCACACGTGTCCGGTTGGGACTGGGTTTTTCCGCTGGGGCTCAGCTTCTACACTTTTCAGGCGCTCACTTACACGCTCGATCTGTATCGGCGCGATGTCGAGACTCCCTGCACGCTGCTGGAACATTTCACTGCTGTTTCGTTCTTCCCGACGATCCTCGCCGGGCCGATTACGCGCGTTAGCGATCTGGCCAAGCAGTTCGCGGCCGCGCCTGCGCTTACGCGCGTCGATGGCGGCCGCGCATTTTTTCTAATCGGGCTCGGTTTGACGAAGAAGGCGCTGATCGCGGATTATCTCGGCGCTAATTTCGTGAACCGCGTCTTCGATACGCCCAACTTATATAGCGGCGGGGAAGCGCTGCTTGCGGTCTACGCTTATTCGCTGCAGCTCTATTTCGATTTCTCCGGCTATACCGACATTGCGCGCGGCGTCGCGCTGCTGCTGAACATCCGGCTGCCGATCAATTTCGACCGCCCTTACCTTTCCGCCAACATGAACGAGTTTTGGCGCCGCTGGCACATTTCGTTTTCCAACTGGCTGCGCGATTATCTCTATTTTTCGTTGCCCGGCAAGCGCACCAAAGTCATGCCGTATCTGAACCTGGTCATCACCATGGTTCTGGGCGGCCTCTGGCACGGCGTTACCTGGACCTTTGCGATCTGGGGCCTTCTGCACGGCCTGGCACTCGCGGTTACGCGCCTGTGGCAATCGAAGCGCGGACGTAACCGGCAACCGGCGTCTGCGGTGGGCCACGGCATTCGCGTGTTCCTCACTTATCAATTCGTCTGCCTGACGTGGATCTTCTTTCGCGCCGGGTCTCTGGCTGACGCGTTGGCTCTACTCAATCGCATCGGGTCTCTTACCTTCAGTTTCGAAAACGTCACCTGGACGCTCGTCGCCGTCCTGCTGCTGGGCGCCGCCGCCATGTTCGTCCGCAAGAGCGTCTACAACGCGGTGTGCGAGACCTTCGCGCAGCAGCCTTTCTACGCCCATGCAGCCGCGCTGGCGCTGATCACCGTCGCTTTGGAACTTCTGGGCGGACAGGGCTCCGCGCCCTTCGTGTACTCGAGATTCTGACGATGCGATTTCCGATCTCGACCGGTCTCACCATCCTCATTGCGGGCGCACTGCTGACGCTCTCACCGAAACTTGCGCCTGCTCTCAAGGCGCCGCGCATACAGGAACTGGCCAGCCTTGCCGATTTCTCACCGGAGCGAACGCCCATGAGTCCGCTGGAGCGCCATGTGGAGGCGGCGCCCGCGCCGGTGTTTCATCTGCGCGCGAACGGCGCCGCGCCACTGCTGGAAGATTCGAACGGCGGCCTCGATCATTTCTACGCAGCTCTGGCGCGCACCGAACGCCGCGAACCCGGGGCCATCACGCGCGTGTCTCATTACGGCGATTCGCCCACTACGGCCGACCTCATCACTGGCGACCTACGCGCCATGCTGCAGGCCCGTTATGGCGATGCCGGTCACGGCTTTATCCTGCTAGCGAAGCCCTGGGCGTGGTATCAGCACCGCGGCGCGTCGCTGAGTAGTTCGGGATGGCAGATCTTTCCCGCCACTCGTTTTGAGATCAAAGACGGAATCTTCGGCCTGGGCGGCGTCAACTTCATGGGCAACGCCGGAGCTAAAACAGAAATCGAACTCGACGATTCGGGCCAGTCCAACTTCGATCTCTATTTTGAAAGCCAGCCGAACGGGGGAACCGTCGAGATCTTCGCCAACGGCGAAACCGCCGAGCCGCTGGATCGCATCTCCACTGCAAGCGATCGCGCGGCCGCGGACTTCGCGTCCTTCGAGGTCCCCCACGGCGCTTCGAGCATCGAGTTGAAGGCTGACGGGCCAGTGCGTCTCTTCGGCATCACGGCGGAGAAGTCCGGTCCCGGCGTCGTGTACGATTCCATCGGCCTGAACGGCGCCTCGATCACCGTGCTCTCGCGCATGTTCAACGCCGCGCACTGGAGCGCCGAACTGCAGCATCGCCATCCCGACCTGGTCACGATCAACTACGGCACCAACGAAGCCGATTTCACCTCCTTCATCGACAAGCAATATGAAAAGGAACTGCGTGAAGCCATACGCCGCGTGCGCGCCGCGCTGCCCGAATCGTCGATCCTGGTGATGAGCCCTATGGATCGCGGTTATCGCACCGGCCCCGGCGACATCGAGACTATGGAGACCATCCCGCGCATCGTCGAAATCCAACGCCGCGTGGCCGCCGCGACCGGTTGCGGCTTCTTCGATACGTTCGATGCCATGGGCGGCGCCGGCACCATGGCCCGCTGGTACAACGCGCAACCGCGGCTGGTTTCGGCAGATTTCATCCATCCCAATCCGGCCGGCGGAAAGATTGTCGCCGCCGCATTGGTGAAGCAAATGGAGATGGGCCTCTCCCGCTATAAATTAAGGCGGATGCAGAATTGAGGACGCGATACGCTGGAGGGATGCCCCCGGCGCCGCTGCGGCAAATCTGTGTTGCGATGATCGGCATTGTCACGCTCTTGGCTGCATTTGCCTTCGCTGAGCCCAGCCCCGCCGCTGCCAAAAAGAGGAAGAAAACGGCGGCTACGGCGCCCGCATCTCCCGCGCAACGCGCCGCCGCGCAGCGTAAAGTCGAGGCGTACCTGCTGGCGTCCACCAACGTCGCGCTTCATCAACCAGGCG
Source organism: Bryobacteraceae bacterium (assembly GCA_036268375.1). GTDB lineage: Bacteria > Acidobacteriota > Terriglobia > Bryobacterales > Bryobacteraceae > PALSA-243. The sequence continues at coordinate 5,368 of DATAUH010000534.1, forward strand.
CGCTCGCGCCGGTCTTCGAACAGCTGATGCGACTGGCGTCCGGACAATCGCGCGACCCCGTGCACATGGTGCATTTCGGAGACTCACACACCGCCGCCGATGAGTGGACCGGCGCTTTGCGTGAAATGTTCCAGCAGCGCTTTGGCGATGGCGGCTCCGGGTTCTCGGTGGCCGGTCATCCGTTCAAAGGCTATCGCCGTTTCGATGCGCACAGCGGCGCCTCTGCCGGTTGGAGCAGCGATGGCATGCGTACCGCGCGCGGCGACGGCTTCTTCGGCCTCGGCGGCATCAGCATCGAAACCTCGCGCACGGGCGACTGGGTTTCTGTCGATGCCGAGTGTGAACGCATCGAAATCGACTACCTGCAGCAGCCCGATGGCGGCCGCGTGGCTCTCTACGATGGCGACGCGCCTCTCCAGCAGTTCACTACCGAGGGCGAACTTGGCCCCGGCTTCATGACTGTGGAAACGGCCGGCGGCGCCCACCACTTTGTTCTGCGCACGCTCGATCCCAAGCCGGTCCGATTATTCGGATGGGTGGCCGACCGCGATGCCGGCGTTACTTACGAAGCTCTGGGCATCAACGGCGCCGAAGCCTCCGTCATACTCAAGTGGAACCAGGAGATGCTGGCTACTTACCTGCAGCGCCGCAATCCTGGCATCATCGTGCTCGCCTACGGAACCAATGAAGCGAGCGACTCTGCGTGGGATCCCCAAAGCTATCAGGCGATGTATGCGGAGCTTCTCTCCCGTCTGCGCGCCGCCGTTCCCACCGCGTCGATCCTCGCCATCGGTCCCGGCGACCGTTGGATGCGCACGCGCGCCGGATGGAAATTGGTGCCCGGCGTGGACTGGGTGATCGCGGCCGAACGCGCAGCCTGCAAAGCCCATGGCGTCGCATACTGGGACACGCGCACTCGCATGGGCGGCGCCGGTTCGATGCGCGAATGGGTTACCTCCGGTCTGGCGCAAGCCGATCACGTTCACTTCACGGGGCTCGGCTATCATCGGCTTGCAACCGCCTTGTACGAAGACCTGATGCGTCAATACGCCATTTACGAAAAGGCAAGAACGGAACAAGACAAGTAAATCATGGACCAGCAAGAACGAATCTTGAATATCGTACGTCAGACCGCCGGAAAGCGCGTCGATCCGGCTCCGGATGAATCTCTCTTCGAATCGGGACTTCTGGATTCCTTCTCTTTAACCGACCTCGTCTCCGCCCTCGAAGGCGAATTCAAAATCCGAGTGCCGGATTCAGACCTGAACCCGCGTAAATTCGATTCCATCGTTAAGATCCAGGCGTATCTGGAGAAGAAGTGAGCGCCGCGTACTTACGCGCGTTCGGCACTTACTTACCTTCCCGCGTTGTCACCAACGCCGAAATCGCGCCGCTGGTCGGCGCGGATGAAGCATGGGTCCTGCAAGTAACGGGCATCTGCGAGCGGCGCTTCGCGGCTCCCGAAGAGAACGTCGCCGAACTTGGCACGCTCGCGGCGCGCGATTGTCTCGACCGCGCCGGCATCGCGCCACAGGACATCGGCCTTATCCTCGCCGCCAGCGGTTCGTCGGAGCGGCGTTTTCCCGGGCCAGCTTCAACCATCGGCGCCGCTCTCGGAATCTCTGGTGTTCCCGCCATCGACCTGCCCATCGCGAGCGCGGGCTCTCTCGTTGGCATTTCGCTGGCATCGCAACTTGCCGCAACCTACGGCAACGTTCTGATCGTCGCAGCGGAGATTATGTCACGCGCGGTCAAGGCGAGTCCGCTCCAGCGCGATACGGCGATTCTCTTCGGTGACGGCGCCGGCGCATGCGTCGTAAGCAACCAGCCCGGACTCGCGCGCATCGTGGATTCGGTGCTTCACACCGATGGCGAATTCGCCGAAGCGCTGCAACTTCAGTTGGACGCCCCTCTCCACATGGATGGGCGCTCCATCATCCTGCACGCCACGCGCAAATTGCCGCGCGTGATTCTCGAAGTACTGGAGCGTAATCACCGCACTGCCGACGAAGTCGGCGTGTTCCTCTGTCATCAGGCCAACCTAAACTTGATCACCAAGGTTGCGCAAGGCCTGCGCGTTTCCGCATCGAAGTTTTATTCGAACATCGCGCGCTACGGCAACACGTCTTCGGCGTCCATGCTGATCGCGGCCGCCGAATGGCTGCGCGACGGCGGCGCTTTCGATGCGCCAGTCGTGATGGCTGCGTTCGGCGCCGGTCTCAATTGGGGCGCTGCGCTTCTCGAG
>DATAUH010000535.1:0-10756 GCA_036268375.1 Bryobacteraceae bacterium
AGCGGAAACCCGCGGCTCGCGGAATTGACCTGATATTCAATAAAAACAAGCTCGCCCGCGCTCAGCCCGGAGGAAGTGACTCGTTTCATCAATGCCGCAGGCAATCGCCACGCACGTGTCATCCTAATGGCGCCGTATTCATCCGGCATGCGACCAAGTGAGTTGGTCCGCTTGCGCCTCGAAGACATCGGCAGTGAACGCATGGTCATTCACATTCGCAAAGGCAAAGGCGGCAAGGATCGCGATGTGCCGTTGTGTCTGACGCTGCTCGATATACTACCCGCGAGGGTTTCGTTTGCGAAGTTCAGGAAGAGGCGGCCGGACTAATACCGGTGGGCTGGTCACTTTCGGTAAGGTGGCAGCGAGGCCGAAGGGGTCACCGATGAAGCGCGCTTGGCGACGCACTCGAAAACGATCTTGTAACCCTTGGCGAAGAGAGCGGAACGCACGGTCGAGTCCCTCAAGCCTGGAGGTGAGGAGCGGACCTGCCGGACCGTGAACAATAGCTCTTCCGCTCGCGTTACACTCCAAGCGCTCGTGCGGTTCTGTGCGATCGGACGCGTACACGACGCAGGCATGGATGCTGCCGCCCAGTGCTACGGCGTATTGACGAACTGAATCAGCAGCGCGATGGGGTGGTAATGATAGACCACTTCAGAACCCGGCAGCGCGCCGCCGGCGGACGCGCCCGACCACCAGCGGTATTCGTTGAACGCATCGCCGAGTTGATCGGGTGTTTTGAGAAAGGTCAGGCTTGGCGCGGCGGCGATGGCGGCTTTCCAATCGACAGACCAAGCGTTGGGAGCCTTCAAAATCACGCTTCTCCAGGCCCAGCTATTGGGATTTTTCCCCGTCGCTAGAGCGTCTTCTTGAAGCATTACCTTGTCCGGCGCTTGGGCGAGGAGGCCTTTCGCGACCACGGCGGCGGTTGCAGCCGCACGGTCGGCAGCTTTTGAGGCGTCTGTGGCTTCCACCGTCTGCCAACCTGGACCCAAATCCAGAGTTTCGCCGGCGAAAGCTTCGACATGAACGAACGTCCCCGCCTTCCCCAATGTGGGATCCGTGGGGAGGGCGCCAACCGTTCCCAATTTGACGCCCGCGCCGACTGGGATGGGCGTCGACAGTGAGATGACGGCGCTGCCATCGAAATGAGCTGCGACGCTCGTGTCCTTAGCGACGAGCTTTCCTACCGCTTTCGTCTCCAGTTGGGTATAGACGTAGGTATCCGTCTGGCCCGCCACTTTGACCACCTTTGAATTCTTGGGGGCCTGATCGTCCAGCGTGAGGGGATCGAGTTCGGCGCCGTCTGCCTCGACCGAATCGCCCGCGCCTAGGCCCGGCGCAGCAACCAAACGCTTCTTTTTAACCGTAGCGGTTGGATCAACCTTTTTTTCATCCAGCTCTTTCAGTACAAACAGAGGCGAAGCGACCAGCAGGTCGACATGATCTTTGGACCGCAGATAGAGCGCCTTGCGCCAGCCGGTGGGAGAATCCGCGACAGGCTTGCCCGCATCGAGGTGCATATAGAGGCTGTACCATTTTTTCGTTTTCCACTCGTGGCGGAGGAGAACGAAATTGCGCGATCCGTACGCCTTGGCAGTTTCCGATTCGCCTACGCGGCATGCCACCACTTCTCCGCTCGCGAGCGAGTAAACCTCCTTTCCGGCGCTGGCGTAAAGATGAACGCCGGTGTGCCAGACGCGGCCGGCGCCTAACGGGTAGGTGCCCGCCATTGTATCTTCGGTGTTGCGGAAGTAAGTCTCGCTCGCGGCAACGGCCGGGTCGATTCCCGCGCCGAGGTCGAGCGGCATGGAAAAACCCAGTTTGCGGTCATACAGGGGCTGCACGCCGTCGAAGTGCGTCTTGACGAAGTCGTCGTCCTGCCGCCCGAGGCGGCGAACGGAGCTGAGATGAACGGTAAATGGCGCGCTGGGAGGCTGCGCGGTCTTCATGCCTTCGGCGACGCTGATGCGGTCGGCAAGCTGCCAGCGCGATTGGAAACCGCACTTGGCGAGTGCGATTGCGCGTATGGCGCTACATCGGCCGCACTCGGGCTTATCCTTATAATCCCACCCGACACTCGTCCACTCACCGTTCTCGACCTCGCGATATTCGATTCCGTTGCCCGGATCGGCGCACCTGTCCGCGTGCATGAATTCGATGGACTTACCGAAATGCAGCGTGAGGCGGCGATGGCGCCAGCGGCGCTCGTCGGTATGAAGATAATTGTCGTGCCAGCAGCGGTAGCCGCTGACGACGGCGAGGCGGTCGATTTGGGCGCGGTGCATAAGAGCGCGCACCGCCCACAGCAAAGCTTTGTCGACGCCATCGTATTCGCGGGCGTCGTGAAGATCGACGCCTTGGCCGGAAATGTCGGTCGGGGCCGATCCGGCCAGAGTCTTGCCTTCGAGAATGGTCTTGTCTTTGAAGAGGCTCTTGCCGAAGCCGGTTGTACATTTCCCTTTGCTGGTGTGTTTTTCGCACCGGCAGTTTTTATCCGGATCGGGATCGTCCGTCCTTCTCACGCAGGGACACCGCATATCCCACACCATGACGGGGTGGAGCGCCGCTTCGAGATCGATGGCGCGAAAGGTGGCGTCGTCGGCCACGCCGGTAAGGGGCAGCTTATGCGCGTTTTGAAATCTCATCAGGGCGTCGCGGGTGGTGGAGTCGAACTTGCCGGTAACGCGGACGGGATCCATGAGATTTCCGATGGAATCGTTGTCGGTTCCAGAACCCCAGCCGATCAACTTGATCTGCAGTTCCCATACATCCAGGCCTTCACTCTTGGGAAGCAACTGCAAGGGGCGCGAGCCGTACTTTGTATCGGGAGTAGCAACGGGGCGATCGCGGGGCATGGCCTAGTGGAGTCCTCCGAGAAATTGGAGCTTGCCGCGATCCGTAAAGGCGCCGAACTCGATGCTGCGCCGCAGCGCGGCCACATGCAAAGCGATGGCGCGAGAGCCATTTGAAAGGCTGCCGATTTCCAATAACGAACCGTCACCCGGAACGCCAGCGAAGTTTCGCCCGGAATCGGTGGTAAGCGCGATCACCGGTCGTCCGTCCCACGCGATCTGCATGGCGACAGAGCGCGCATGGGCAGGGCCCTGAGGGCCGGCGGGCCATCCGGCTTGATGCGGAATCTCTTGGACGCGCGGCTCGCCGCTTAATGGCACGTGAACGAGGAGGAGCCGTTCGGGATGGGCGGGGTCGGACTCCAGAATGACGAATTGTTGCGGATTCCCGGGCCGCTGATCGACGGCTATCGCCAACGTCTGGTTGGAAGTTGTACGCACGGTTTTTTGCGGCGCTACCACTTTTCCATCGGCTTCCACATCCATGCGCGACAAACGCTCCTGTCCATTCTGCGTGGAGACGAAGAGCAAAGCGATAGGACCGGACTTTCCGAAGGCGCACGCCGAATACGTGGGCGCCGCGTCGAGCGGAACGGTCCACGGCGGCGCGTCAGAGCCTTCAGGATGAACTTGCGCCCCGGCCAGAGCGGCGCCGTGTGGGCTGGTTCCGGTGGCTAGGAAAACCGCATACTCTCGATCCGGAAAGCCGGGCACGGGATGGGGATCGGAAACAGGCAGCGCGATTTTGCCGCTACGCCAGTTGGGATTGGTGCGGAAGTGTTGGATCAACTGGACGTGTTGGCCTTCGACGGCGGCAAGCCAGCCGATTGCGTTGGGGGTTCCTTCTATAGGCTTGCCGGCGATGGCGAGGCGCGCGTTGGGGTCGATTGGTCCGAGCGGATTGCCGGACCACTGCGCTACGCGGTGCATGTCGAGCGTGGACAAGCGCGCCAGTAACAGCGGTTGGCCGTTTCCTTCGGGAACGGCCACCCAGAGCAGCAGCGAGGAGGTACGCTGGATATCTTCGTAACCAAAGGCCACATCGCGCACCTGCGCGTCGACGATTTCGAAGCGGAGCCGGTTGGATTCGACTGAGTCAGGTTGGCCGGACGGAAGGCGATCCGTGGCGCCGAGTTCATAGGCTCCCTTCGGCGGCGGCGCCATGTAGTTCCAGAGGTCAAGAAACGTTTCGACGGTTTTGCCCGCCCCTAAGGTTCGTATTGACGGCGGCTCCGGCATTGGCTCTCCCATGCCGCCTCCCGACATGCGATTCATCATTGTCTGATGGGTGACCGACACGATTTTCTTGCCGGAGCGGTCGTACAGGCTGTAAACGGGCGTTTCCGAATTGTTCTCTAAGTCGAAGAATTGCGCCTCGCGCGCCCCGCCATTCCGCATTGCGATATTGAAATATGCGCACTCTTCGGGAACCAGGCGGGCGCCATTCTTTTCCCTGAGGGATAGAGTCATTTCCAGGCTTTCCGTGGTTGTCATGTGTTGCCCTTTCGATTGAGGCGCGGACGCCTTTTGCGCCGCAAGAGCGCACACTGCCGCGGCCGCGGAAGTCAAGAGTAGAATCCAACGGATGGAGCTCCCCCGGTTGGACTTGCGTTTGATGCCCTCAAAATACATCGGGATGGGTCCAGTTGCACGGCAACTTGATCTCGTCCCAGCCGCGCACTTTCAGCAGACACTTGGGGCACATCCAGTTGCGGGGGGTGGTTGCGATTGTGATGCCTGCGCCGACTTTTGCGGCGGGCAGGGCTACCGGAAAATTCCCGACGTCATAACCCATTAAGCAGTGCGGATAATCCATGTCGTGGTGTTTCCATGCGAAGTTCGTCTTACCTCCAGCGGCGAAATGAGCTAGTAGGAGGGAGTGACCCATTTCGTGTTCAAAAGTATCGGCGTTGCCGCTTTCGGAAAAGAAGAACGCCTGGCCGCTGCCGCGGCAATAGCCCGCCACTCCTAGTGCGATAAAGGCGTTGTTGATAGGCGTGGCAGGATTGCCGTCGGCCCAAATCCAGGTGTAGTAGATATCCGGCCATCGCATAACCCGCATCACCGCCGGAGGATTCAATTGTGCGATGAGAGAATCCATGAACTCATTGGCGAGCGACATTATTTTGGTGAATGCCCATGCCTTGTAGGCGGCGGGCGCGCGGCCGGAAGGCGGCACGGACGGCGCGCCGCCGAGAGCGCAATCGGCCGCCCCTAAGCCGTTGGTTGTCTCCCAACTCGTGATCTGCGCATTCACCTGCTGGTACGCGTCAACCGGATCGGCGCCTTTGGCGACGATGTTATGCATGGTCCAGGACGCAAGGTTCTGACGATTGGCTGGAATTCCTTTCGGCATTTCTTCACGATACGGATCCCAGCGTACGAATTTATTCGTAATGGCTGCCGTATTGGCGATATTATAGAAGCCCGGTTCGGGGACCGCGGCCTTGTTGTTGAAGAACGTCCGATAAGTATCCAGATTGATATTCTGGTGCGACTCCTCCGTCTTTCCGGCGATATTCCCGTCCGACTTGAAGATCTGCCACTCATGAAACGCCTTCGCCGCCTGATTGTTCAAACCGGTGAAGTTCATTCTCCGGCCATTGCCAGGATGTGCGCGGCCGGCCGCAGCGGGATCGTCCTCGCCGACGCCTCCGGACAAGCCCGACGAAGCCGGTGGGCTGGGCATTCTCCAGGATGCAGTGATAGTCAACAACCGCCAGATTGCCAACGTGCCCGTCCGGCCTCTTACGTCCCAAGCGGCCGGGCGCGCCGCGACGCAACCCATTTCGCGCGCGTAGGAATTCTCCCGCAGGCGGCCTTCGACAGCATAGCTATCGCCCGCCATGAAGGAAGGCGAGAAGATAATTCCGGCGAGGCCCTTTTGGTTGCCGTCGGCGAGAATTGCTTGCGATTCGACGCGCTCTCGTTTCGCGGCGTCGACTTTGTGCGGGTCGAGGTCGATCGAATTGAGCGCTGTGTAAGGAAATTTGCCAGCGAGAGTTCCGGTGAAATCCTTGGCCACGGTAAAGAGCATCGCATCGGACGCTGGTTCTCCGCGAACGCCGCCGTAAACCTTATGGCAGTTATCGCCGGGCGGGTAAGAGACCCAATTCGCCACGACAGGATGACTGAGGGAAGATTTCGGCTGGCGGATAATCCAGACCACGTCCTTATCGCGCACCAGTCCTTTTCGCAGCTTGATCTTCTTCGAACTCACTTCGGCGTAGTCGAGTTTGATCGGCTTTCCGTTATCGGCTGTGGCGGCTTCGTCCAGACGCAAAAGCGTGCCGTTCAGATATACCGTAAGTTCTTTGTCGCCCTTGTTGAATTCCTGATCGGTGTCTCCGAATTCCTCCTGGTTATCGGCCGTAGCCGCAATGCGCTCCTGCCAGTAAGTGAACACAGGATTGGTTCCGTCATTGTAAGGCCCGTCGTGTTTGCCGCGCTTGATCATGAAGGCGGCCTTCTTGTTGTAAGTTCGCGCTTCGTCGTATAGCGCAACCGGTCCAGCGACATTTCTGTACAGGCATTCGAGGTAAAGGTCTTCCACCAGCACGTCGTAGATGGCTGGGCCTACGGCTTCCTTCTCGAAGACTCCGTTCTTCTTAGCTTCGACGGAAGGTTCGCGGCTGCGCAGCCACGCCTCGATCTCGATTGGGATTTCCGGCCGTTTATACAGGGTTTTTTCCAGATCGTATTTGGTGCTTCCCCCACCTACCAAAGGGGCGTCGTTATTTGACATGTAGGCGTTGGCGACGCGATGGACTCTGGCCGTGCCGCCGGGATCAGTTACGGGATCGCCGACATCTGACGAGGCTTGGTTCAACGACTCGCCGATTCTGCTGTGCCGCTTGCCCTCGATACGAATCCTGCCAACTCCGTCGCGCTCGGCAACTTCGGCCTCCGCAGAGCCCCAGCCGGCGTCCACCTTCGGCTCGGTATTCAGTGCAAGGCGCCCCTTCACGGCGAAAGCTCCATAGTCCGTTCGGGGCTCGATCACGAACTGCTGGTCCGGCTTGAGCACGGGATCTACGGCCGGATCCCGGTTGGCTTGCAGCCGAACGCGGACGTTTTGCACTTTAATCTCAAACTGCGTTTCGGCGACGCAGACCTTTTCCAGTCCCGCGCCTTGGGGATCGGCTACGGAGCCGTCATCGACGCCGATAACGATTTGCACGCGATACGGGGAGAATTCGGGGGTGATGTACTTGCCGCTTAGGTAGCCGTTATTGGCCTTGCCGTCCCAATCCGCCCAGGTAGTGTCGCCAGCCACGGGGTTGAAATCGAGCGAGTACAGGTATTTGTCTTCCGGGTGACGCTCGCCCCAAATGATGATTTTCCCCTTTTTGGCGGCAGTTCCAGGGTCGACTATGTTGTACTTGATTTCAAGCTTCTCGGCCTTGGGGATGAAGCATTCGTCGATCTTAGTCACTTTCACCACGAAGCTGTTCACGGTGAGCGCCGGGGATTCGACTTTGCCCAGGATAGTCTCGAAGCCGTTAGCCGGCGAAGGGGCTTCGCGCAACAGCGCGTCGAATTTCAGCGACGGTTGGTCCGGTAGATTAGGGAGAACCCATTTCGCGGTGGTTGCGCCTTTAGTCGAACTCGCCGACCCGACGAAGTTATCGCCATTGCGGACACGGAATTGGATGAACTGGTCCGATTGAATGGACGGGTAATCGACGCTCAAATCCAACTCCTGACCAGTGGCGGCGGAGGCGGCTGGCCATTTCGGGTTTTTCAATTCGAGGCTTTGGACGGTCAGCTTCGGCATGGATTTCTGGAGATTGAGTATATAGCATGAGGCGGGTCCGACCAGGCTCCGGGTAGTTGCGCGCGAGTGTCATTGAGTAGGTTATAATTGCGGGCCATGGCGCCTATCGCGGATGCGACGCTTCCAATTCGAACGCCGGCGTTGACAGGGGAACATCCCGTGCCTGGAGTTCGCTCATGTTGATTATTCGTCACGCACAAATGGATACACTCGGCGGCGCGATGAGGGAATGGTCCATCGGCCTCTTTGTCGAGTACGTGGAGGAGAGATTTCCGGTGAAGGTGAAGGCGCTGGGCCCAACTGAAGCATGGAATACAGTTCGCAGAGCGATTGTCAGAGCGGAATCTTATGGGATGCAGAGTGTGGAGGAGATTCGCGGTTTCCTCGACCTGTGGTTCCAGTTTGGCCCGGAGTTCGATACTCGACAGGATGCAGAAGGCGCGTTCGACGCTCTCGAAGATCCCGATCTGGCTGCCGATGTGAGGCTTAGCCTGATCGCCGCCCGGCTGGAAACGGCGGCCGCGAACCGGACTACCAAGTCGATCGATTGACATGTATCCGAAAACGAAAAGCAGTGACCCGGTAGTCGGCTGCGGTAAAAAGTCTGAGCAGCAGAAACAGACCGGCGATATCCTGGTCGAAGTTCGCATCTACTGCACGGCGGATCCCAAGCGTAAACCTGTAACCGGTATCAACGTCGAGTTAAAAAAAGACGACGCTAACGCGGGCAAGGGCAGCACGGATAGCAAAGGGAGAGTGACTTTCTCGGGTCTCGATCCTGGTAGTTACTCGGTTGGCCTGAAGATCGGGCCCTCCTTGGCGCGGCTTTATGACGTCGACCCGCCGCCGCCGGCGCAGACGAAAAGCGTAGTTGGAAACAAGACCACTGCTTATGCCTTTGAACTGCGTTACTACAGAATCGCATTCTCAGTAACTTATCCCGACGGAAAACTGGCGCAAAAGGTGGATTACGAACTCAGGTTGAAAAAGATCACCGGCGCGCAACAGACCCTGGATAAGGATTGGTCGTCCTACAAAACCGGGAGCACCACCGCCGAGGATTACTCGGAAGATTATGTCCCAAAGGGGCGTTATCAGCTTCGCCTGAAGGCCGTTTCGGATGTTCAACTATCCAAGCCGCAAGTTACTATTGGCGAGGCCGTCGACTTGAGCGCGGAAGCTACGGGGTTCGACGACGGCACGGCGGGATCCTTCGAGATCTTCGACGCGCGCAATTTGGCAAAATCGATGTACTCGATTTCCGCCAATACCGCCGCCAACGCGCTAAAGGCAAGCTGGACTCCGGATCAATCTCAGCTAGGCAGTCTGAAGAGCGGTTGGATCGTGGCGCAGGCGAAGGTTTCAAGCGCGCAGGCGTTCAGCCCCGAACTGAAAGTAGTTACCAAAACTGAATATGACTTAGTGGATAAAGCCGGCAACAATCTCGACGGCAGGCTGCTTTTCCATTTTTCGGGAGGCGACCAGGTGGACGCCGACGCTGCCGGGGGGAAGGCCCAAGTTCTGGTTCCGTGGAATCAAACGCTCACCCGCATTCAGGTGCCAGACCAAAGAAATAGCCGTGTGGAGTTGCAAACCGACTCAGGCGTGCAAAAGTTCGTCCAAACCTAATACGATGCCAGACTACGAGGCGCTACAAGATTCGACGATCCAGGGGCGAGTCACTCCCGTGGTAATTGTGGAGTGGTCGCGCTTGCGCGCCTGGCACGGGGATACGGTGACGATCGCCGTGCGGACATCTCAAGTACCCGATGGTTCGGCTGTCACAGTGAAGATCTTGACCAAAGACGGCAACACCGAGGTTGACACGGTTAGCGATCTGAGCGTTTCGGGATCGAAAGTGGATCACGATTACACGATACAGTGGAAGGACAAAACGGTCTCCGCGGATAAGAATGCATTTGTGCTCAAGGCTTCAATCAACGATCCAAAGGTTGATTCGGCGCTCTCGCCTCCGTTGATGGTGGATTTGGAGCCGCCGGTGCTTTCTTTCTAACACCCAGACGGAGGAAGAGATTCGTCCCGCTAAGCGCGAAACTCATGTGGCGTTCGTTCCCCAACGAACTATGGTTGGAACCTGGTCTGCCGCTCCAGGAGTTCGAACTGATCGCGTTGTAGTCGCAACATCCCGGGTGATTCGAGGTCATTCGTCCCTCGATGGCCCATTGTATTGTCCAGCGCGGCTTGGCTTTGTGAAAGCCTTTTCGGGGAAGGCGAACGCTGTTCGGGATCATCGCGAATGCTGTTCGGGCGTCGCATAACCTCGGCGCATCTCTCTCGTCGAGCCGGTTGGTCGTCTGGAAGTTTCGCATCCTGCATCTTGCGTTTGGGGATCGGCGACCGTCAGCAAGACGCATTCGGCATCGACCGACGGAGCAAAACATCCCGTGATCGCAGTCCGCTGCGATTAATATTTCCACCGCCAATCTCATTACAGGCGGTCGCAGCCAACTCTCGCCTTGCCGGCAGATCTCTCACAATGTGAGACTCAGCCCGATCTCAGTTCCACTTTCAGGCGAAGATTGAAGTTGGAGGCAACCACGCAGTTCTCCCGCGCGATAGCGCAGGCTCTTGAGGCCGCGGCCGGCGCAGGGTTGCAGTGGATCGAAGCCGCAACCGTTATCTCGAATCGACAGCCGAAAACGTCCCTTCACCGCTTCGATCTCCACACGGACCGTGGTAGCCTCGGCGTGGCGCGCCACATTCGTGATCGCTTCCTTGAAAAACAGCAGCACATGGCGGCGCACCACAGGAGCAAGTTCCATCTGGAGTTGTTCGCCGCACGGGGCCAGAAATTCTACGCTCCGCTCTTCGCTTTCGAGCATCGTGAACGCGATTTGGCGCAACCGCAGAACCGGGTCGGCCACACGATCGCGTGCGGGTCCACCGTCCAAACGATGTCAGTCATGGATTCGCGCAGGGAGCGCGCCCGGCCGGCAATACCATCCAGTAGTTCGATGGTCCGGGGACGCTCCTGGCGTTTGGCTACTTCGCTCAGAATCGCAATCTCCGCGAGACCCGCGCCCAAATCGTCATGTAGATCGGTCGCCAAACGTGTGCGGACCCGCTCCATTGCCAGCAGGTGATTCAGGCGATACCGATGCAA
>DATAUH010000536.1:0-6706 GCA_036268375.1 Bryobacteraceae bacterium
CCGCGCTGGATGCGGCACTTTCATTTGTGCGATCTGAAAAAATCGCAGGTGGTCCTCCTCGAAAACCTCAACACGGTTCAGCCCGCGCGCGATGCCGACGGAAAGAAAATCCCCCGCGATATCAGCATCTACAAAGGCGACTTCAATGAAAAAGTAGACGAGATGTTGGCCGGTAGCCAGATCACCGAGAAAGAAGCAACTTTCTGCCTGCTCGACCAGCGGACCTTCGAGTGCGACTGGGCCACCGTCGAGAAACTCGCCGCCTTCAAAAAGACCGGCCACAAGATCGAGCTTTTTTATTTCCTCGCGAATAGCTGGATTGATCGCGCGCTGTCGGGCCAGAAAGATCTCGATAGGCTTGCGAGGTGGTGGGGCCGCGACGACTGGAGCGTTCTTCGGAACATGACACCACAGAAGCGGCGGGATGCGCTCGTAAGCCGATTCCGGACAGAATTGAAATATGCCTCTGTCAAAGCGTGGCCGATCTATGAGCGGGAGACTCGCGGCAAGGTCATGTATTACATGATTCACGCCACAGATCACCCTCAGGCGCCCACACAAATGTCCAGAGCCTATCGCAATACGCTGCTGCCGCTGGAAACGATGCGCCAGCTTGAGTTGGGTTTGGAAGGCGATTCAAAAGGGCCAGCGTCGCAAGTTCATCCGCAGGCAAAGACTGAGCGCTCCGCCTGATCGGCTGTTAAAATTACCGTTCAACCACCTCCTACGTGAATACCCTTTACTATGGCGACAACCTCGACATCCTGCGCAGCCAGGTCAAGGACGAAAGCGTCGATCTCGTTTACCTCGATCCGCCCTTCAACAGCCAGGCGAATTACAACGTGCTCTTCAAGTCGCCGACTGGAACGCAGTCGCAGGCGCAAATCGAGGCCTTCGAGGATACATGGCACTGGAATGATTCAGCCGAACGTGCATTCGATGAGGTGATGCAGAGCGGCAACGGCAATGTCGCGGAAATGCTCCGTTCGCTGGTCCCGTATCAGGTACGGAATTCAGATGTTTGGTATTGAACGCTCGGAGTTCATCATCAAGCTCCTGAACCCGGCGATTGGGAGCCGAATCGACGGGTACACCTGCGGCGGCAAGAACATCGCGAGAGGTCAAGGCGTGCCCTGTAAATTGCGCGGTGAATAGCGGCGTGTTCGGAGACACGCGCCCGCGCGCTTCTAGAACATCCAGAGCTTCCCTCGCCGCAGTCGTGACGAGCGAATCCCGGTTTAAACATCCGAGGAGCCGGCCCACATGCGCTTCCGCGTATTCCGGGTCATCATACGTCTGGGCAGGGCCGAGCAGAATCGCATCTTCGATGCGCTCGCGTTCGATGATCGATAAGGAAGCGAACACAGATTTGAGGAATTCACCGGCGGAATACATGGTATCCGTGGCGTAGAGAATCGGTCGCGCCCAGGCCAGTTCGACGAGCAGATTGCCCAGAGAACGACTTGCGCCTCCAGCTTGAAGAAGTGCATTCCAGACCACTGCCCACTTTGTTGAGCTCAATTGCCTGACTGCGTTTCTACATTCAACTGCGTCCCGTTCAACAGTCTCTGCGAGAAAAGATTTCAGCGCGTCTAATAAATTCGGCACCTGTTCATACGGGCCAGACTCTCCCCAATATCCGCTGCCATCCGACGCGACCGCGCAGGTGTTACCGAGGAACTCGAAGGTGTCGTTCCAGGCTGACCTCGAGCCGCGCAGGGGTCGCGATTGAAGAGCTCGATACTCAACGATTGCCGCTAAACAGGCTGTGTCTAAAGTCAAAAAACGCCTGGCTCTTAAAATGTTTTGACTTTAAGATCGGGATATGGCGATGGGGACGCGCAAGAAGAGAGAGCGGCAGGAATCGCTTTGGTATGGAAGCGAGTTGCCGACGGCGCCGGGACATCCGTTTTACAGCCGGCTGAACGCCGTTTTGGAGAAGGCGGACTTCGACTGTTTCTGCGAGAAGAGCTGTGCCGGGTTCTATCACACGAAACTGGGCCGTCCGTCGCTGGCTCCGGGACTGTACTTCCGGATCATGATGATTGGTTTCTTCGAAGGCATCGACAGCGAGCGTGGCATTGCGTGGCGGCTGGCCGATTCGCTCACGCTGCGGCAGTTTCTTTCGATTGGGCTGGACGAACAGACGCCGGATCATGTGACGATATCGCGGACGCGGCGGCTGATCGGCGCCGAAACGCACCATCGAATCTTTACGTGGGTTCTGGGACGGCTGGCGCAGAGTGGACTGATCAAGGGCAAAACGATCGGCGTGGATTCGACGACGCTGGAAGCGAACGCGGCGATGAAGTCGATCGTGCGGCGCGACAGCGGGGAGAGCTACAACGAATATCTGAAGCGGGTGGCCACCGCCGCGGGTGTGGAAACCACCGACGCCGCATCGCTGAGACGCATGGACCGGAAGCGCAAAAAGAAAACCTCCAATGAAGACTGGGCCAGTCCGAGCGATGCCGAAGCCGAAATCACGAAACTGAAAGACGGGCGCACGGCGCTGGCTTACAAGGCGGAGAACGCGGTGGATATGGAGACCGGCGCCATCGTTGCGGTCACCACGCACGGCGGAGCCACCGCCGACACGGCAACCGTGGAAGAGACGGTTATCGAAGCCGGGGTGGCCGTGGCCGGTCTGGTTGCGGAAACGACGCCCGCAGGAAAATACAACGTGCATCCCGATGGGGTAGAGGAAGTGGTGGCGGACAAGGGATACCACAGTAACGATGTGGCCGTGGCGCTCAGGGATCTTGAAGTCAGAACGTACATCGCAGAACCGGAGCGCGGTGTACGTAACTGGAATGGCAAAGCAGCGGAGAAGGAAGCGGTATATGCCAACCGGCGGCGGCTGCGGGGCGAGCACGGCAAAGGGCTGCAGCGCCGGCGCGGAGAAAAGGTCGAACGCAACTTTGCACACCAGTTCGATACGGGCGGCATGGACCGGCTCTGGGTGCGCGGTCGGGAAAATGTCCATAAGAAACTGCTGATCCAGGCCGCGGCATGCAATCTCGCGCTGCTGATGCGTTCGATCTATGGAACTGGTAAGCCCAAAGCCGCCCACGATGGCTTGCACAAGGCTGTTTTTGCGATTCTGGGCTTTATAAGAGCTGTAGAAACCTTCTATCAGCCACCCTGCGTCCACTCCGGCTATCTGATCCGACCGCGCAGAATATCAACGAACCGTTTTTCGCGCTGCCGCATCGCCGAAAATCAGGCGGTTTAGACACGGGCTGCTAGCATTAGATGATCGATTCCGTGTTGGACGGCATAGGCATGGCTTGCTATAAACTCCCAACTCTGCCCTACACCATACGCGACCACTTCTCTGAGGCGCGCGTAATCGCCAACTAAAGTAGACAATTCGCCGAATAGGCGTTTGGTCAACTGTGCGCGCGCTAACTCACCCGCGAAACTACCTTCGCCGATTATCAGATCTGGAGAGATTCGGCCATAGTGTTCCGTTAGTTTCCTCGGCCCATCAATCACATCTACGTGCATCGTAGCCAAGAGATGAAGTGGCATCGCTCACAAGTTTACGTGAAGGCAATATGCTTCTTGGGCCTTTCACCGGGTGCCGGACTATACGGCCATATTTTCCGATTTCAATGTTGCGTTGAAACTTTCTTCCGGCATACTACTCGCAAACGCACGTCTTTGTCGTTCCCTCCATCTCGATGATCGAAACCTTTGGTTGACATTTCTTTCGTTTCTTACCTGCGCGTGAGCACCGACAAGCAGGGCATCACCGGCCTCGGCATGAACGCGCAGCGCGAAGCCGTCGCGCGATATATCCATACCCGTGGACAGATCATCGGCGAGTTCATCGAGGTCGAGAGCGGCAAGAAGCACACGAACCGGCCCCAGCTCCTGGCCGCGCTTGCGGAATGCCGGAAGCGCCGCGCAGTGTTGGTGATTGCCCGCCTTGATCGCCTCGCGCGCAACGTCGCGTTCATCGCCAACCTCATGAATAGCGACGTGGAGTTCGTCGCCGTAGACATGCCGCAGGCCAACCGGCTCACCATCCATATACTGGCGGCTGTCGCGGAACATGAGCGCGAGATGATTTCGCAGCGCACGAAAGCCGCGCTTGCCGCTGCAAAGGCGCGCGGCAAGAAGCTGGGCAATCCGAACTATCAGCATGCCCTTGCCTGCGCGCGGGCGGCGCTCGACTACAGGCCACCAGCACCGGAGGTCCTGAACCTGATGGTGCGATGGCGCCGGGAAGGCGATACGCTGCGGAACATCGCTGAGCGACTGAATGACATCAACAATCGCACGCCACAGGGCGCAGTCTGGTATGGCTCCAGTGTGCGCGCAGCGCTCCTGCGCAACCGCCCGGAATCCTCCACGTCGAGCTTGAAAGAGGGCGGAATGCCCGGTATTCCTTCTGCAACGCCCTTCAACGCGGGGCGAAAGGCCATTGCAGAATGAATGTTTATGCCGTCAGACATTACACAAGCCGAGCGGATGCTTCATCTATTCACCAGCGTTGGCGCGCGATCGTTCGTCGTCACCAAGATGGACATCGAAAAGAAGCTGATATGGGGCAAAACATATTCCGCCCTCGAACTCCGCGACAAGCTCCCGCCGATGGTCCGTACCGCCGAAATACGCAGGCCCCACCGCCTCGCCAGCGGGGAAACCGTGATGGCGGGCGAAAACCTTATCGTGCGCCCCGTCGGAGAGGTGACTTTCGTCCAGCTCGACGATCTGAGCGCCGAGCAGCTTGACCGCGTCCGGCCTGCAGCGTTTCTTATGCATGCAACCAGCCCCGGCAATCATCAGGCGTGGATCGCGGTCGAGGCCGTGGTGAAGACGCAGAGCAAGGAACTCATCCGGCGTGTGCGCGCGGCGCTGGGCGATGCGGATAAATCTGCCTCTGGGGCGACTCGCCTCGCGGCCACGTTTAATTGGAAACAGAAATATCTGCCCGAGCCGCCAGTAGTCAGCATCGTACAGGGCGTGCCGGGCCGGGTGATGACGGAGGAGCGGCTTCAGGAGATTGGGTTGATTGCAGAGCCCGAGCCGATGAAAATGCTGCCTGCCCCGGCGCGCGTTTCTCGCGATTATGACCGCCCGTGGCCGTCCTACCAGATCACCCTGTCGCGCACGCGGCCCAAAAAGGACGGCAGCGGCCCAGATCGGAGCGTGGCAGACTTTTCGTGGGCCCTCACGGCGCTTACGGGCCAGAAATCAATCGAAGACACCATCGCAAAGCTGATGGAGGTCAGCGAGAACGCCCAGCAACGCGCGGCGCGCGGCGACGAAGACTACGCCCGGATCACGGTCGATAATGCAGCAGCGGCGGTGGCGAGGAATTGGGGCAGGAACCGCGCCTGAAAGAGTAAACAAAAGGTCGCCAAACAGGGAAACGCGGCGACCGAAACCCACTCTGAGGTGTCGCCTGTGATCGAACGGCCGATTAAGCAAGCGCCGCTCGTAATAATATAGCGGTCGTATGTTGGAGAAGCTGCAATGTTTTGCTCTCGGCCACGTTTGGCAAGAGTGGACGTGGGATCCTGCGTCTCGACTGGAAAGGCATGCGTGTACCCGCTGTTCCATAGAAGAAAATCGCTCTTGTCAGCATGAAGGACAAGAGCTGGCCTTCGTGGGGGAATCCGAGCGCCTCTCCGCTCGTTACGATCTTGCGATAGCCTTCTATCAGAATTTTCTGGATAGGATTTACCGTTGCGGGAGGTGCGATGGAGAAGTAACGAAGACAGAGCCCAAAGATTTCATAGGCAACCCAGTTTTGGAAGGTCGGAGCGTGTACGTAGCGGCGCTGCGCGCGAATCCCTGTGGTGCAGCCGGCGGCATGTTAGCAGAAGTCGTGCAGTGGTCCGACGGAATACTTGGCTGGAGTTCTGATGAAGATGCGATAAAGGCCAGGGTTCACTTGGTAGAAAATCAACCGGTCCTCCTTATCTCTCAGGGGGGACAAAATGGCGGCGCGCCGACGGCTCAATATTCGTTGTGGTCTGGTGGACTGAATGCTAGTCGCGGTGCCAGTCGTCTCCTTTGTAAATATGTAGTTGAACACAGCAGTAAGCTTCCGAACGAGCAGAGAAAGTATCATCGCCTTGGGCAAAAGGAGTTGAATGCCGCCAATCCGGAAGTGATCGCGGAGCGCCAGTCCGATCTGGTTCATGGCCGCACGGTCACTGTGTGTGCGTTTCCAGATTATGCTCCTTGGCTAATAGGCGTCACCCAAGCTATTATTGCTCGACTTGAAAAGCGGGGCGCTAATGTGCAGGTAGATCTTCTGGAATCCACGGTGAGTCGGCCGTCCCGGTCGGCAGCGGACGTAGACATCCTCCTCATGTCCACTAGGGCGGGCGAAACAGATCACGGACCCTACAGGGCCAGGGAAGTTGGAATGGTGTATCGCGTCATTCCTCGGGGCGCTTGGGAGACCGGAACTGGCCTTAAAGAGATATTTGGCGTGGTCGACGAGTGTGACATCGCCTACTGGCCAAACCCGCCGTTGCCTCTTTCGCCAAATACTGTCGAAGGACATTCTGTGCGGCCTGTCATCGATGCTGTTGATCAGGTGCTCCGCCAGGTTCCCACCAGGTGATCGCGAACAATCGCAGTGCTATGCGGCTCCGTCACCGGTTCGGCAATTTGCACTTCCCCGAACGTAGCAAGCCCTATCGCCCGAGCAAACTTTAGGATGTAATTCTCGCCCCTCTAG
>DATAUH010000537.1:0-12621 GCA_036268375.1 Bryobacteraceae bacterium
TCCGACGTCGATCAGATCCTCCGAGCCGACGTCGCGCACGGTAGTAAATCCGGCCATCAGCGTGACGCGCGCATTTACCGAAGCGATCAGCGCGCGCTCAGCCACGGATTTCTTCAGCGCGTCCATTTCACCCTGGCGGTAATCGGCGTAATACGGGTCGGAAAGGTGAGTGTGAGCGTCCATGAAGCCGGGCAGGAGCGTGGCGTCTCCCAAATCAATCGTCTGCGCGCCGGCGGGGATCGCGGCTTGCGGCCCAACGCCGGTAATTTTCCCGCCATCCACTACCACCATGCCTGGCGAAACGACGTGGTCGCTCTTGCCATCAAACATGCGCGCGGCCTTCAGCACGTAGGGTCCGCTTTGCGCATAACAGGCCGCGGCCAGCGAGAGCGCGATGGCGAAAGCGCCCACCGTCGTTTTGATCATGACGGCTATCTTACCGTGGCCCTAACCGTGCCACGATAGGTTCATGCGAAAGCCGAACCACTCAGTGTCGAAAGGGATCATCGCAGGAATTCTCGGAGGGCTGGCCGGCGCCTGGACCATGAACCAGTTCCAGCGCATCGTAATGGCGACCAAACCGCTGGCGGAGCAGGAGGAGAAGCGCGAGAGCGAAGACGCCACCATGAAAGTGGCGCAAGCAGTAGCGAAGCCGTTCCTGCAGCGGGATCTCACCAAAGAAGAAAAGCAGAAGGCTGGGCCCGTGGTGCACTACGCCTATGGCGCGGCTATCGGCGGTCTATATGGCGGCGCGGCCGCGGAGGACCGGGGAACCACGGCCGGCTTCGGGGCTGCGTACGGAACCGCGGCCTTCGTGCTGGGCGATGAGGTTGCGTTGCCCGCCCTCGGCTTGAGCGGCAACCCGCTCGATTACCCGGTGTCTTCGCATGCCGAAGCACTGGCCTCTCATCTGGTTTATGGCCTGACGCTCGAGGCCGTGCGCCGCCTGAGTGTGAAATTGCTGAACGCGGTGGTCTAGGCGGCACGGGGTTTCGGCAGGTTTCTACGTTGTAAAATCAGTTGAAACCCGCATGAAGCCTATTCGTATTATTGCGCTTTGCCTGCTTGTCGCTTTTGCCGCCCCCGCGGTCGAGCCGGTAAAATGGACGCCCGAAGCAGCCAACCTCTGGTATTCCAAACAGCCCTGGTACGTTGGCGTCGACTACATTCCCGCCAGCGCCATCAACCAGATCGAAATGTGGAATGCCGAGTCCTTCGATCCGGTTGTCATCGACACCGAGCTTGGCTGGGCGGAGGCAATCGGCATGAACTCCGTGCGCGTATTCCTGCACGAGATTCCCTGGCTGAAGGATCCCACCGGCTGCGCCAAGCGCATGAACACTTTCCTGCACATCGCCGATAAGCACAAGATCAAAGTAATCTTCGTGCTTTTCGATTCCGTCTGGAGCCCCTTCCCGGAGCCCGGCATTCAGCGCGATGTGCGCCAGGGCGTCCACAACTCAGGCTGGGTGCAAGATCCCGGAGCCGCCGCGCTGGTGGACGAGGCGCATTGGACCCGCTACCTGCAGTACGTCGAAGACGTGATCCACGAGTTCATCACCGACAAGCGCGTGCTGGCCTGGGATCTATGGAACGAGCCCGACAGCATGAACGAAGGCAGCTACAATTCGGCGGAACCCAAGAATAAAGTCGACCTGGTGACGCGCATGTTGCCGCAGGTCTTCAAATATGCGCGCGCGGCGCTGCCATCGCAGCCCCTAACCAGCGGGCTGTGGCATGGCGACTGGTCGAGCCCGGACAAGCTGACGCCGATCGAGAAAATTCAGCTCGAAGAATCGGACATCATCACCTTCCACAACTACGGCCCGCCGGCCGATTTCGAAAAGCGCATACAGTGGCTGCAGCAATACCACCGTCCGATTCTGTGCACCGAATACATGGCCCGCGAGCGTGACAGTACTTTCCAGGGGATTCTTCCGTTGGCGAAGAAGTATAACGTTGCGGCGATCAGTTGGGGACTCGTGGCAGGCAAGACGCAGACGTACCTGCCGTGGGACTCATGGCAGCACCCGTACGTCGACCGCGCGCCGGCCATCTGGCATCACGATATCTTCCGCGACAACGGTTCGCCGTACTCGCAAGAAGAGATCGATTTTATACGGCAAATCACCGGCAGAGGCTCGGCCCCCAAAGCGAAGAAAAAATGACGTTCCGTGGATTTGTCATAATAAGGACCTCGGAGGATGAATGCGCTGGCTATCGCCGGTACTCGCAACGCTCTTATCATTACCCCTTGCCCCCGCAATGGAAGCCCAGGATGCTGCGCCGAAATTAAATATCGTTATCGTTGAAGGAGAAGGCGCCATCAACAATATCCGCCAGCGTACCGCGCGTGAACCCATCGTCCGCGTGGAAGATGAAAATCACCGGCCGGTAGCGGGCGCGGCGGTGGTCTTCGCACTTGCCGATCAGGGCGCCGGAGGAAGTTTCGCGGGCGGCTCGCACACGCTGACTGCCGTAACCGATAACCAGGGCCGCGCAATTGCGCGCGGATTCCGCCCCAACAATGTACAAGGTCAGTATCAGATTCATGTAACGGCGTCGCAGAACGGCGTGACCGCGACTGCCAATATTGCCGAAAGTAACGTCCTGGCGGCAGGCGCCGCGGGCACTGTCGCGGCCGCGGGCATCTCGGCAAAATTGATTGCGGCAATTGTGGTGGTTGCAGCCGCCGCTGCGGCAGGGGGCGCGTACGCCGCCACCCATTCCGGAGGCGGTGGCAACGGCGCCGCCAACCCCAGCGTAATCACGATTACTCCCGGAAACGGGACGGTCGGGCCGCCCAAGTAGGCCCATAGGCAAGGATGACCACGATGCGATATCTACCTCATGCACTTCTACTTTTCGCCGGCTTAGCGGCGGCGCAAACCGGCGCCGGCACGTTCACCGGACCGGTCGCCGGATACGTTTTCGATCGCGGCGCGCACGCCCTGCGCCCCATCGTAGGAATTCCCGGATCGGCCAGCGTCGGCTCTCCGATGGATGCGGGTTACACGTTCAACGCCGCTTATGTCGCGCCGCGTCAGGATTCATTTGCCGGAGTGTCGACGGATGGCGCCACGCACCTTTTCTCCATCACTGCCGCGGGTCTGAAGGAAAATGCTGTTGACGGCTTAATGGCGTCGGCCACCCGCGTCACGTTCAGCCCCAATGGGACCTCTGCGGCGCTTTATGCCAACGGTCAGGCGCAGATCATTACCGGGCTGCCCGGCGCGCCGGCGATAGTCGCGAGCGTTTCGCTCGGCGAGATCAATCAGCGCGGTGCGCGCAAGCTTCCGCCTGCGATGGCGGTGAGCGACGACGGCGCATACCTGCTCAGCACGGCCACTGGAATAGTGCAACTGGCAGGGAAAGACGGCGTGGTGCGGCCGGTGATGAAGGCCGGCGCCGACGCGGTACTCGCCTTCGCGCCCAATTCGCACGATGCGGCTATTGCGGCGCGCGGCACGGGCGCGGTACTGATTCGCGACGTCGCGGGGACGGCAGCGCAGCAACCGCTCGCGAGCGATGGCCCCGCATTCAACGCGACGGCCGGGATTGCGTTTTCAGCCGATGCATCGCATGTCTTTCTCGCCAGCGCTTCGCAGCAAGCCGTGATCTCGTTCGATCTTTCGGGAAATCAGTCCTCCATCGCGTGCAACTGCGCTCCCGCGGAGTTGACCAGCATGGGTAGCTCCTTCCGCTTGACGGAGCTTTCGAGCGATCCGCTCTGGCTGCTAGATGCGGGCGCGGCCGGCCCGCGCGTGGTATTCGTACCGGCGCTTCGGGCCACACAGGCGGCCCAGTAGCTACGTTTTTGCTGGCGCTGTAACGGTTGGTAGCGTCAGTCTTCGCTACGAGGCGATTTGGCTGGGCTCAGCCTTGGTTCGCAAGTAGACCACGATTGCTCCCGCGATCATCAGCGCGCCCGCCGCGAGGAACGCGGCCGAGGGTGAAATCAGCGTCCAAATGGTGCCCACCATCGCGCTGGCGAACAGATCGCCGACTCCATTGACCGCGCCCATCATTCCGTAAGCCGTCCCGCGCTCGCGTTGCGTCACCATGTCGGACGGCACTGCGCCTTCGAGCGCATCCTGTATACCAGCGTAGATCCCTGCCAGCGCAAACATTCCGCCGATGGCTGCGAGGCTGCGCTCGCCATAAGCAAAGAGCGCGGCCGCCCACAGCGCCGTGCAGCCGCCAAGCGCGTATCCCACTGCCAGTAGCGCCACTTTGTTCATGCGATCCCCGAGCGCGCCCGCCGGATAGGACACCGCCGCCTGGACGGCGTTGCGCAGCACGTAAAACAGCGCGCCGATCTCTCCCGCGCGCACAATCCCGTACTGCGGCGCCAACAATTGCGCGGCCGCCATCACCAAGAGCGTCGGCGCAAAATCGCCCGCACCAAACAGCGCCACGCCGGTCAAGAATCGGAAGTATGGGCGCGGCAATTCGCGCAGCGCTGCCCAGAATTTGCGGGCTCGATTCGCGGGCGCCGCTTTTTCCTTCACCAGAAACACCATCGAAGCGAAGGACAGCAAGCCGGGGACAAGCGAGATCAGAAAAATCGTGCGAAACGGCGAGGCGGCATCCGGGCGCGGCAGATGGGACAGCAAGTACACCCCCAGCAGCGGTCCTGCGACCGCGCCAGCCGTGTCGCCCGCACGGTGCATCCCGAATACACGGCCGCGCGCTTCGGGCGGCGTCGATTCCGCCAGCATCGCGTCGCGTAATGGCCCGCGGATTCCCTTTCCAAACCAGGCTGCCACGCGTCCCGCCAGAATCAGCGGCCATGAAGTGGCCGCGGCGAAGATCGCCAGCATCGTGCCCGAAAGAAAGTATCCCAGCGCGACGATCGGCTTCCTCCGCCCAATGCGGTCGCCGTACCATCCGGAGCCGAGTTTCAGAAAGCTCGATGCCGCGTCGGCAGTGCCTTCGATCCATCCCAGCGCCGCCGGTGAAACGCCGATCGCCGCCAGAAAACCCGGCAAAACCGCGCCCACCATTTCGTAGCCGACGTCGGCGAAGAAACTGGTCAGCGTCATTCCGGCAACGTTTCGCGTCACCCATGAAGCCTCCGACTGTTGGCGCATATCGCTATGCTACATTGAACGTTCCCATGCGAAATGTGGTAATCATCGGCTCCGGATGCGCCGGAAATACGGCGGCAATTTACGCTGCCCGCGCGAATCTCAAGCCACTGGTGGTGAGTGGCCTGCACGCCGGCGGACAGCTTTCGCTTACCACGCTGGTAGAGAATTTTCCGGGCTTTCCCGAAGGCATCAACGGCCCCGATCTAGTCGAGAATATGAAGCTGCAGGCGCAGAATTTCGGCGCCGAGTTTGTGCATGCGGATGTCACCGACACGGACTTTTCGCAGCGGCCCTTCCGCCTCGCGATCGATGGCGAATGGATTGAAACGCGTACCGTGATCATCGCGACCGGCGCCTCGGCGCGCTGGCTCGGCCTGGAATCGGAACAGCAGCTCATCGGCCACGGCGTCAGCTCCTGCGCCACCTGTGACGGCTTCTTTTATCGCGACAAGGACATCATGGTGATCGGCGGCGGCGATTCCGCCATGGAGGAGGCCAACTTCCTGACGCGCTTCGGCCGCCAGGTGACGCTGGTGCATCGGCGCGATGATTTCCGCGCATCGAAAATCATGCTGGACCGCGCGCGTCACAACTCCAAAGTCCGCTTCATGACCAACACCGTGGTCGATCACATCTACGATCCCTCAGAGAAGCTCGTGAAGGCCGCGCGTCTGCGCAACCTGCTTACCGGCGATGCCTGGGATGAACCGGTGGATGGCTTCTTCGTCGCTATCGGGCACATTCCCAACACGCGCGTTTTCAAAGGTCAGATCGATACCGATCCCGACGGCTATATTCTTTCACGCGGCGGCGCGCGCACCAACATCCCCGGCGTATTTCACGCGGGCGATGTGCAGGATCGCCTCTACCGCCAGGCCATCACGGCTTCGGGCGCGGGCTGCATGGCCGCCATCGAAGCTGAAAGATTTCTGGAAGCGGAAGGTCACTAAAACTCACACAGGAGCGCACCATGATCGAGCGCATCACCCCTTCAGGCGTACCCACACCGCGAGGTCCTTATTCACCAGCCGTTCGCGCCGGCGATTTCATTTATGTCTCCGGCCAGGTCCCCGTGGATCCGGCAACCCAGCACATGGTGTCCGGCGATGTCGCCACAGAAACCCGCCAGGTGTTGAACAATGTCAAAGGCGTGCTGGAAGGCTGCGGGGCCACGCTCGCCGATGTGGTGAAATGCCACGTCTACCTGGCCGACGGCAAGGACTTTGCCGCTATGAACGAGGTCTACGCCGAGTTCTTCGGCAATGCCAAGCCCGCGCGCACCACGGTGGCTGTGGCCTTCGCGCTGCCGGGAATCAAAGTCGAAATCGACGCCATCGCGTACAAGCCGAAATCGTAAACCACTGGCGCGGCCCTCACCGCCGCGCCTCTATCGAAGCTGTCCTTCGACTTGGTGCAGCCAGTCCGGCCGCTTCAACACATCGCGCGGCTTGCTGCCGTCGGGTGGCCCGATGATGCCATCGCGTTGCATCATGTCGAGAATGCGCGCAGCGCGGCCGTAGCCTAGGCGCAGATGCCGCTGCAGCGTCGAAGTAGATGCCTTGCCCATCTGCAACACCAGCTTCACGGCGTCTTCGTACAGCGCATCCTGCTCGTCGTTGCCGACTTCGTCGGACGCCTCGCCGTTCTCGTCGCTCGGAGGCGCAATCAGATAGGACTGGTCGAATTCCGGCTTCGCCTGCTCCTTCCAGAAGTCCACCACGCGGCCAATCTCGTTCTCCGTCACAAACGCGCCGTGCACGCGCGTCAGCCGCGACGATCCAGGCGGCAGGAATAACATGTCACCCTTGCCCAGCAGGTGTTCGGCGCCCATCACGTCCAGAATCGTGCGCGAGTCCACGCGCGTCGCCACGCGGAAACTGATGCGCGCCGGGAAATTTGCTTTGATCAATCCGGTGATCACGTCCACGCTGGGACGCTGCGTCGCCAGCACCAGGTGCATGCCCACCGCGCGCGCCATCTGCGCGAGCCGCGTGACGCTTTCTTCCACGTTCTTGCCTTCTAGCATCATCAGATCGGCCAACTCGTCGATCAGGATCAGAATGTACGGCAGCGGCTTCGGGTCTTCCTGCGGCTCTTCGCCTTCCGTGAAAAGGCTGCGCGGCTGTTCCTGCAGCTTGCGTACCTTCTTGTTGTACTGTTCAATGTTGCGCACGCCCACTTCCGCCAGCAGACGCAGCCGACGCTCCATCTCCAGCACCGCGTTCTTCAGGGCGTTGGTGGCCTTTTTGGGGTCGACGATCACGGGCGTCAGCAGGTGCGGAATGTTTTCGTAGATTCCCAACTCCACGCGCTTCGGGTCCACCATGATGAACCGAACGTCGTCGGGCGTCGCCTTGTACAGAATCGACATGATCATCGAGTTGATCATGACGCTCTTGCCGGAGCCGGTCGAACCCGCGATCAGCAGGTGCGGCATCGCATCCAGCGCGGCCACGCGAATGCGCCCGTTGATGTCTTTGCCGAGCGCAATCGTCAAATGCGAGGGGTTCTGCTGAAACTCGTCGGATTCGAGCATCTGCCGCAGAGCGATTAATTCGCGCTTCGTGTTCGGCACCTCGATGCCCACAGTCGGCTTACCGGGAATACGCTCAATCAAGATCGATTCCGCTTGCAGGCCCAGGCAGAGGTCCTCGGTCAGGTTCGTGATCTTGCTGTACTTGATACCGGCTTCCGGCTTGAATTCGAACGTTGTCACCACTGGTCCAGGGTTGATCTGTGTCACGTTACCCAGAACGTTAAACTCTTCGAACTTCGACTTGATCCTGACGGCGATCTCTTTCAATTCCTGCTCATCGTAAGCGCTGCGCCCCGGCACCTCGTTCAACAGATCGCTCGATGGCATCTCGAACATCATCGGCTTGCGCTCCACCGGTGCGGGCGCCGGGCGGTTATCAGGAACCAGCGCGGGAGCGGGGGTGGGCGCCATGTCCTCGATCGGGCAGATCGGAATTTCGTGAATGGAAGCGTACTCCAGCTCTTCGGGCTGCGCGTTTTCGACAGGAGGGGCTTCGTGCGCGGTCTCCCATGGCGGAGTGTCCACGATCCGCACAGCCGCTTCGGGCGTGAGTGGTTTGTTGCGTGTGCGGCGCGTGTCGGCTTTGACGGCGCGCGCCTCGGCTTTCGCCAGCGCAATTGCTTCCAGTTCGGCCGTTTTCGCGGCGTCCGCCTTCGTTTTGCGTTCCGATTCCTTAGCCTGCGCCTTCTGCAGCGCACGTTCCTGCACGCGTTCCCGCCACTCGTAAAACGCCAGGCGGCGGCGTTCCACCCATCCGATTGGCCCGGCGAGCCATTCGCCTAATTGCGCAATCGTGAACTTTGAAACCAGGTAAAGCGAAATGATGACGCCGGTCACGGTAAACAGCACCGCGCCCGCCATGTTCAGCGTGTCGACCAAATAATTCGCGATCGCGTATCCAATCGTGCCGCCGATGCGTATATTGCCACTGAACATCCGCCAGGGCAGAAACGAAAGTGCCGCGCATGCCGACAGCGTCAGCGTCACGGTTCCCGCAAGTTTGATCGCGCCGGCTTCCACATCCTCGGAGCGGATCCATCGCCACGCCAGCAGAAACGTAAGCAGTGGAAGCAGAAACGCCGCTGCGCCGAACAACTGGAAGTAAATGTCCGAAAGGTAAGCGCCGGGGTACCCGACCAGGTTCAAAGGCCGCACAACGGCGGCCGTATCGAGCGACGGGTCTTGGGTATGGTACGAGATCAGACTCAGAAGCATCACCAGTCCCGCTGCCAAAAGCAGGAAACCAGCTGCCTCATTGAGCCTTTTATATGGCGTCGGAGATAAAAGCTTCATCACGCTGGCCGGCGGATGAAAGCCAGAGCAAGCACTATTATGCCAAATGCCAGCCGGTAATAAACGAACGGACGCAGCGTGCTGCGGTGCAGATAACGCAGGAACCAGCCGATGACGATGCACCCCGTCAGCGCGCTGACGCCCACGCCGATCAGGAACTGCGAACTGAACAGATCGTGAAGGCCGTGCTCTTTGTGAATGTTATAAAGCGCCTTTCCGGCCGCGCCGGCGATGATGGGCGTCGAGAGCAGAAACGAAAACTTTGCCGCCGCTTCCCGATCTAAATTGCGAAACAGACCCATCGTGATGGTGACCCCGCTGCGGGAAGTCCCCGGTACAATCGCGAGCGCCTGTGCGATGCCGATCGAAAGCGCATCCAGAAACGTCACCATGCTCAAATCGCGTGCCAGGAGGCTGCCGCTTTCGGCGGCCCACATCAACAGGCCGACCACAATCAGCATCGATCCGATGACAAATGGATTACGCAACGTCGAGTCCGCCTGTTTTTCAAACAGCGCGCCCGCAATCGCGCCCGGAATCGTGCCCAGCGCCAGCATCCATAGCAGGTTCGAATTGTGGGTCAGCGCTTCGTCACCGCCCATGCGTACGCCAAAGCCGTGCGCGATGATCTGCACCCAATCGCGTCCGAAATAGAGCAGCACCGCGACGAGCGTGCCCAGGTGAAGCATAATGTCGAAATCCAGACCTTCCGTTTTCCAGCCAAGTAGCCAGGAGGTGAGGTAAAGGTGTCCGCTGCTGCTGACCGGAAGAAATTCCGTGAGGCCCTGGACGATGCCCAGGACCACAATCTGGTAGATCGGCATAAAGGTTCAGGTTGAGCGATGGCGCCGCTGGTGTCAAGAAATATCACCCGCCGGCTGGGAATAGCCGGTTAACGGTCTGCGCCCTCCAAACGTCTTGCAGTTGTCATAATCATGATTCCAGCCATGCTGGCGCCGGTTGAATTTCCGGATGAAGACCGTCTGATCCGCGCCGCGGCTGCGGGCAACCGTGATGCGTTCGGCGAAATCTACTTGCGTTACTCCCGCATGGTGCACGCCATTCTGCTCTCGCGCGTGCCGCCGGCCGAAGCGGACGATCTGGTGCATGACGTGTTTCTCTCCGCCATGAAACAGCTCAGCGGATTGCGTACCGCCGCGGCCTTTCGTGGATGGCTGGGCGCTATCGCGCGCAACCGAGCCATCGATTATTTTCGGGGCGCCCGGGCGGAGACGCCGCTCGATGAGATTCACGACAGCCGTGCTGCCTGCAGGCGCGAGCCTACACAAAGCGCCGGGGCGGAATCGCATGCCGCGCTCGAGGCCATTAACGCGCTGCCGGAGGCGTATCGCGAAACCTTGTTGATGCGCCTGGTAGAAGGCATGACGGGTCCTGAAATTGCGCAACAAACCGGGCTGACGCCCGATTCCGTGCGTGTGAATCTCTGTCGCGGCATGAAGCTGCTGCGCGCCGCTCTGGAAGGCGGGAAAGGCAAATGAACGAAGAGTATTTGTGGAATGGCGGCGGCGAGCCAGACCCCGAAATTGTCCATCTCGAAGAGACATTGGCTGCGTTTCGTCATCGCCCACGCATGCCGCAAGAATGGCGGCCGCGCCGGGCCGTCCGATGGCGTTGGGCCGCCGCTGCCGCTGCTGTTCTTGTCACGGGCGTCATCGGCGTGCGCGCGTTGATGCCGCCACCGCAGCCCACGGCGTGGCAGGTGGACCGCGCTGCCGGTCCTGCGCGAGTGGGTCGAAAGGACGCGGCAATTTCGATGCGGGTGGATCGCGGTGACGTACTGCGCACGGGTATAGGCGCCCAGTTAGAATTGCTTGCGGATGACGTGGGCCGGGTTGAACTCGGACCGCAATCGGAACTGCGCGCGTCCTCCGGCAAAGGCCTTTCGCTCACCCGCGGCAAGCTACACGCATTCATCTGGGCGCCCCCACGCGAGTTCGTTGTGGAGACTCCCTCTTCCACCACCGTTGACCTGGGCTGCGAATATACGCTCGATGTGGACAACGCCGGCAATGGCACAGTGCGCGTGAGTCTCGGCTGGGTAGCTTTCCAATTTCACGATCGCGAGTCGTTCATCCCCGCGGGCGCCCGGTGCGCCACGCGCAAAGCGACGGGCCCGGGCATTCCGGTTTTCGAAGATGCGCCTCAAGCATTGCAAAGCGCCCTCACGCAATTCGAGCGAGGCGATTTATCTGCTCTGCCACGCATTCTGGAAACAGCGCGCGCGGAAGACGGCCTGACGTTGTGGCACCTGCTTTCGCGTACGCAGCCGAAAGACCGGGCGGCGGTGTTCGCTCGCTTTGCCGCGCTGGTCTCGCTGCCTAAGGAAGTCACAGCCGAGAAAGTAGAGAACCTCGACGCCCACGCAATAGACCTCTGCTGGGATGCGCTCAAACTTGAAAACACCGAATGGTGGCGCGGGTGGGAACGCCGCTGGAATTGAGCTACTCACGCTGATCGCGCAGCGCCGAAGCCGGTTGGATATGCGCCGCCCGCGCTGCCGGAATTGCCGTCGCGAGCGCCGAAATCGCCAGCACCAACGCTACGGCCATCGCCATTGACCTGACGTCGGAAGGCGCGACGCCATAAAGCAGCGCCTGCATCGCCGGAGCCGCTTCCCATGCCGCGCCCAACCCCGCTGCTACGCCGAGAACAACCAACAGCAGCGACCGTTTGCCAAGGGCGCTTGCGATATCGGCCGGACGCGCGCCGACCGCCATACGAATCCCGATCTCGCGCCGCCGCTGCGCCACGCCATACGCCAGCAGTCCGTAAATTCCAAGCGCAGCCAGCACTGCGGCCAGGAGACCGAATAGCGATGAAAGCGTTGCGGTGAGACGTTCGGTCGCCGCGCTCGCGTCTACTTCTTCCGAGAGCGTATGAATTTCGGTGAACGGCAGCGCCGGGTCGAGCGCCGTCAGTTCCCGCCGTACTGGCTGCACAATCGACTCGGGCGCCACACGCGTCCGAACGCACAGCGTGAACACGTCGTCGTCAGCCTCTAGCGAATAAAGGATCGGCGTCGTTGGCTCTCGCAGCGAGCGGTACCGTGCATCGTTGACGATGCCCACAATCTCCGATTCCGAGCCTCGCTGACCATTCCAAATGCGCCTCCCAATCGGATCGATATCGGGAAAAAAGAAGCGCGCAAACGCCTGATTGACAACGATCCGCACGGGTTTCATATCGCGATCCCCAGCGCGCAGTGTCCGGCCCTCCAACATCCGCATTCCCATCGCATCGAAATATTCGGGGGAAACATTATTTTCGCTCGTATCGAGAAAATCCGACGGTCGTATAGGCTCGCCTTCAGGCCGCAGGGTCATTTTGAAACCGCTGCCGCGCATCACCGCGCGCGACGCGATTCCTACCGCCGTTACACCCGGCAGCTGGCGTACACGCGCCGCAAGGGTCGTGGTCAATCGCTCGGTCTGTTCTGGGCTGTATCCGGAAAGGCCGGGGTAAGCGGAAAACGTGATCACGTGCTCCGTGTCGAAGCCGGCGTCCATGCCACGCAGTTCGCGAAAACTGCGCACCAGCAGTCCCGCGCCCGCCAGTAGTAGCGTGCACAGGGCGACTTGAAACACCACCAGCGCACTTCGCGGTCCGTTACTGCGTGAGGCCCGCGCCCCGCGCAGAATGCTGTCAAGGGGCAAACGGGACGACGACAGCGCCGGCGCC
>DATAUH010000538.1:0-19278 GCA_036268375.1 Bryobacteraceae bacterium
ACTTCAATCCCAACTGGACCTACGAGTACGCGGCCGGCCAAGGCAATTTCTTGTGGGTTACGCACGCGGGTACGTTCGCGGTCAGCGCGACGTCTGGGCCCGCCGCGAGAAAATATGCGTGCCAAGTCACCATCACTCCAGCGCCGAATACAGTCAACATCAACACGGGAAATCAGATGGGCCTTGCGCCGTTGCAAAGCCGCGACCTTATGGACGACCGGCAACGCACGTTTTACTTCAAGGAATTCCCAAGGCCCGGATCGCTCCTGGTTGTCGGGACCTGGGCCGATTGGGTAAACGATATCGGAAGCTTTTCGCTGAGGCGCTACTGACACCGGCGAACCTTTTTCAAGCGAGAGGCTCGGGGCCCATTCCGCCGAACCGGGCCTCGTTCAGATGCGGCGCGCCGCAGGATGTTTGCTTATAGTGGAGTCCGGCTTTCGGCCCGGCCCATTTTACTGCACCGAACCTGCGGCTTCCACAACAGCGTTGCCCGCAGTTTTTGGGGATGCCGCGCTTCTCTCAGCGATGCAGCGCCCACAGTTCAACTACTCGTACGCTTCCTTCCGTCGGCCACCTTCAATTTATTGCGGGGCCCTGGAAGGGGATGGCATAATCGGTCCTGTATGAAAGCTGCCGGTGTTCTGATCGCTGCATTTGCAGCAATGGCTTCCGCTCAAAACGCGGACAATCACGCGTATTTGGCCTTGGGAGATTCGGTGGCTTTTGGTATGAATGTCACACTTGTGCCGCCGTACGCTAAGCCGAACCCACAGCCGACGCCATCGCAGTTCATCGGATACCCGGAGGCGCTCGCGACCGTGGAAGGTTGGGACGCAAGTCAGTTAGTGGACGCATCCTGTCCAGGTGAAACGAGCGGAAGTTTCCTCAATTCTTTACTGCCGGACAACGGGTGCAACAGTGTGCATGTGGTGCTGCCTCCGCTTGGAAAGATTCTGCTTCCCGTAATTGATCCGCCGTTTAAGACGACTTATGGATTGCATACCAGGTACAACGGCGCCCAGATGCAGTTCGCGCTAGACCAATTTAAGACTAATAAGAAGATCAACCTGGTGAGCTTAAGTATTGGCGCTAACGATGTTCTGCTGGTATTGCCGGCGATCGAACTCTGTGGCGGGGTCTCCCTCTGCGTCAATACCGTGCTAACTCCGGTGCTAACTCTGTACGCGGTGAATCTCCGCGCGATCTTGACTAAGATCCACGAGAACTATCAAGGAACAGTCGTGCTGCTGACGTATTATTCTCCTGATCCGTCGCTGGACGGCATCGCGCAAGCGCTGAACAAGGTGATGGTTCAGGTTGGTTCGCAATTTCCTCAGGCCGTCATCGCTGACGGTTACGCAGCCTTTCACGCGGCGTCGGCGGCATATGGCGACAGCGCCTGCCAGGCAGGGCTGCTGATTAAGCTTCCTGCTTCACCCTACAATTCGTTCCCCTGTGACATACATCCATCGGCCCTGGGACGGGTTCTGCTTGCGGCGACGGTGGAAGACGCGCTTGCGCATTGATGTTCAGGGCGCCCAGAACGTCGATTAGGCGTTCCCAAGAGATTTGACGGTGACCGGGCGTTCGCCGGCAGTCTATCTGACAGGCAATCAGCAACGCGTCAATCGGCGACACGGCGACAGGACAACTGACGGGTAAATGGCATACCGAAAAGCCTGACCTGGCCCGTTCCGTTTTGCAACTCCTGACGCTTACCGCCGCGCCTGCGATTCCCTCATCTTGCAGGCGTGCTAAAATTCGTCGCGTTCATGGAATTGAACTCATATCTCTTGAGGAGCACCTTCGCGGCGGCATTGGGCGGTCTGCTCTTTGGCTTCGACACTGTAGTAATCTCCGGTACGACGCAAGCGCTCACGGATGTGTATCACCTCACTCCGTTGATGCTGGGCGTGACCGTCGCCAGCGCGCTGCTCGGCACCGTTATCGGCGCGATGTTCGCCGGTATTCCCGGCGACCGCTTTGGGCGGCGCGACAGTCTCCGCATTCTGGCGATTCTTTATGCCGTATCGGCGATCGGGTGTGTGGTGGCGTGGGACTGGTATTCGGTACTGTTCGCGCGGGTCATCGGGGGACTGGCGATCGGCGCATCATCGGTACTCGGCCCGATGTACATCGCGGAGGTCTCTCCCGCGAAATGGCGCGGCCGCCTGGTGGGCATTTTCCAATTCAACATTGTGGTTGGGATCCTGGCAGCATACCTTTCGAATTACCTGATCGGACGGGGCGGGTATGGAGCGGCCGAGTGGCGCTGGAAGTTCGGCGTGGCGGCTGTGCCTGCATTGTTTTTCCTGCTGGCGCTATTCTTTATTCCACGCAGTCCGCGCTGGCTGGCCGGCAAGCAGCGCATAGCCGAAGCGCGCGACGTCCTGCAGAAGATTGGCGAGCCCGATGCCGAGCGGGAGTTGGCCGAAATTGTCGCTTCCATAGATGTGGAGCACGGGCATGGTAATGAGCCATTGTTTTCCCGCAAATATCGCGCGCCGATCCTGCTTGCCGTCCTGCTCGCCTTTTTCAATCAGACGCTTGGGGTAAACGCGATTCTTTATTATTTGAACGACATCTTTGCGCGCGCCGGATTCAACAAAGTGTCGAGCGACCTGCAAGCAGTCGCCATTGGATTGACGAACCTGTTGGCCACCATCATCGCGATGTCGCTTATAGACGTTGTCGGCCGGCGCACTCTGCTGCTCATTGGATCCGTGGGATGCGCTATCAGTCTTGGCGGCGTGGCGTGGATCTTCGCCACATCGAGCAATGAATGGCTACTGGTCTGGCTGCTGGTGCTGTTTATCGGATCGTTTGCATTCTCGCAAGGCGCGGTGATTTGGGTGTATATCAGCGAGATCTTTCCCAATCGCGTCCGTGCCAAGGGGCAGAGTCTCGGCTGTTTCACTCACTGGTTTATGAACGCGGTGGTCTCTCTCCTGTTTCCCGTAGTTGCTGCCCACTCCCGCACGATCCCGTTCGCCGTGTTTGCGAGCATGGCGGTGTTGCAGTTCTTCGCCGTGCTTGCGTGGTTTCCGGAGACCCGAGGCGTCTCGCTCGAGCAGATGCAGAAGCGGCTGGGGATCTCTTGACCCGGATTTCTCACGCTGTTTCGTAGCGAGGCGCGTAAGAAGGCTGCGGGTACGAGGCACGCACGGGTCAGCGCGCGGAGGGCCGTAACGGCTCGAGCACGGTGACGAAGCCCAACCAAGTAGACGCGGCATTATCACGCGCCGCAGTAGAAACGGTGTGAGAAATCCGGGTTAAGGTCAGCCGACGATTTTCCAATTCACGACGCTGTATGCGGGACCTTCGATGCTTCCAGCTTGACGCGCAGCATCCCACTGCAGCATCACGGGCGTGAGCACCGGTGAGGCCTCGCCGCTATCGTGATACAGCGTCGCCGAGGCATTTTGCATAGCGTACACGTGCACAGTCAGCCGGAAACTCGCTGGATCGGCGGTGTGCGGCGCGGGGTCGGCCAGAGGCAGCAGCGCGTTGCCTTTTACGAATAGCGGAATTCGCTCGAGCGGCGCCTCGACGGAGATCTGCTGTTTGCCTGGATGACGTTCGCCTGTCCAGAAGTTCACCCACTCGCCCTCAGGCAGGTAAATGTTGCGGCTCGTCTGCCCGGCGACTACGGGCGCAGCCATCAGGCTATCGCCAATCAGGTACTGATCTTCGACTGTCCAGGTCTTCGCATCCTTGGGATAGTCGAGCACCAGTGCGCGGAACGGCGGAAGCCCTTCGCGGTGGTAGCGAACGAACGCGGCGTGCAGGTAAGGTACCAGTCGCATCCGCAGTTCCATAATGGCGCGGCACTTCGCTTCGACGCTCTCCCAATCCGGAGAGAATTGCCCGGCGTTGTTTTGCTCCCGGTCCACCTGTTTCCATGGCGGATGCTGAATGTACCAGGCGTTGATCAGCGCCATCGGTGAGAGAGCTACCGATTGAAGACGCCGAATCAGATCCTCCGTACTGCGGGCGTCGCGCAGTTCCGGCGTCCACAGTAAGCCTGAGAATCCTGCGTTGACGAGTCCGCGAATGAACTCGCGATGGTCGTATAAATCGCTGTACAGCACGTAGGGGTACGGCGCCGCGAGCGCCTGCGACGACCGCACCAACCCATATGTGCGTTGTTTGCGCGTGTCGAAGATGCTCTGGATCGTGTCCTGGTAGCGCAGACCGAAGAGGCAATGCATCTGTTCGCCATCGGCTCCCGAAGGGAATTGGCTGAACTCGGGAAATGACCAGTTGCGCGTGAAATCCGAGTTGTCACACTCGTCGAGTTTGTACCCCGACACTCCGATCGCGACGTGCGTCTTTTCGTGGAATCCGGCGAAGATGCGGCGTGCTGCGGGCATTAGAAAATCGGGGACCAGCCCGCCCCACACCTCGAAATCGCCGGAATAGGGAAGCAGCGCCTGATGGATTGGCGAATCCGGGTGCGTGAAGGCGTGCTCCCAGAGATTCACCTCGAGATGCCGGGCCGCGAGTTCGCGCAGCATAGCCGCGGGATCCGGATAGTTTTTGCTCCATAAATAGGTGCACGAATACGCGTGAGTCTGCCAGCCCGGCTCAAGCCCGATAACGTCGAGCGGGATGCCTTGTTTGCGAAACTCGTCGGCCAGCGCGATCACCTGATCCTGGCGGTAATCGCTTTTGGCGCGATACCAAATTCCTAGGCCCCAACGCGGCGGCAGGGCGCCGCCTCCGGAGAACAGGTTGTACCGCTGAACCGCCGATCGCATGTCCGGTCCGCCGAACACGTACACATCGATGCCGCGCGCTTCGGGAATCTCTACATAAACTTCGCTGGGCCGGTCGAAAGCGAACCGCTGGTAAGCGGCCGGTAGAGCATCGGCGCCAATCGCGGCGGCGCTAGCAGCGGATGCGGCAGGCTGCGCCTCGCCTTTGCGGTATTTGTTGCCGCAATAGAACGTCGCATAGCGCGCCGTGTCGACCAGCACGCCGTATCCAGCCGTGGTCACATAAAATGGCACGGGGGCGTGGGAGTCGCCGGAATCCATCTGCGGGTCCGCGTTCACCCGCAATTTCTTCTTGAGCCCACGCTGCAGGAACGACTGAAGTTGCAAGCCGAGCCCGTAGACCATCTCGTATTGCGCCAGCGGAATTCTTACCAGGCATCCACGCCCTGTGACCTTACCCGTTACACCGACCGGGCAAGCGTTTACGACCGGCAACGACGACATCGAAGCCGGCGCGTAGTGACGCGTTGCGGTAGGCGTGATCTTCTCGGGAGCGCCGACACGGAACCGCCACACGCCGGGGTGCAATTGCTGAGGCGCCGATGCTCCCTGCTGCGCGGAGGCCGGCAGCGCGGCCACACCTGCGGCGGAAAGAAAATGCCGGCGTTTCATTTGGCCCCGCAGGATTGGCGCACGATCAGTTCGCAATCGAGCAACACGTCGCGCACCGGCGAAGCGGGACGTTCCAGCCGGTCCAGCATCACAGCCATCGCGGTAGCGCCTAACTCCTGACACGGCTGCCGCAGCGTCGTAAGCGGAACCGGCAGAAAACCCGCGTATTTCACGTCATTGATTCCTACCATCTTGATGTCTTCCGGAATCCGCACGCCGAGACGTAGCAGCGCCTGCATCAGTTTGGCTGCGGTGAAGTCGTTGGCGCACACCAGGCCGTCCGGCCGGACCTTCGCGAGGAACGCCCGCAGTTCTCGCGACTGGTCGTTTTCCAATTCCAGACTCAATCCCGGCAGCGCCTCGAGACGCGCGTGATGCAGCGCCTCGCGATAACCGGACTCGCGCGCATCCACCGTAGGCGCGGCTCCGGGACGCGACGCGAAGACGACACGGCGGCATCCTGCTTGGATCAGATGGCGCGTCATGCGGGAGCCGGCACGCGGGTTGTCGATGCCGATCAGGTCGTGCGGGCTCCGGTCGGGATAACGGCAGATGCAGCGGTCGATCAAGACGATCGGGATTCCCGCCGCCGTCAGCGCCTCCGCAATCCGTTGATTGACAGACTCCTGATGAGACGTATGCTCGACGGGCGAGAAAAAGACGCCCGATACTTCGCGCGCGACCAGGTAACGGCACAGTTCATCGGCCTGCTGCTCCTTGTCGTGCGCGGCCGCCGGATCGTTGCCCCAGAGCAAGCGATGATGCAAGGACTCGCCGGCGCGCGCTATCCCGCGAGCTACCGGTTCAAAGATTTCGCCGTCGCCTAAATCGGGCATCAACAGACCAAAGACATAACTCGACTCGGCCACGACAGGTGAATCGACGCGGACGAATGTGCCCGATCCGGCCTTCCGCTGCACAAGCGCCTGCGACTCGAGCTCACGCAATGCGCGGATGACAGTCAGCCGTGAAACGGAGAATCGGCCAGCCAGTTCGGTATCGGAAGGCAGACGTTCGCCTGGCGCGTACCGCCGTTCTTCGATTTCACGGCGGATCTGTTCACGAATGTCCTGATAGCGTAACCGCCGTCCGCCGTTGAGCGCGGACTTCAACTCGTTCGCCACAAGGAGATTATATACAGGTTCTGTACAGGTTGTATAGGCTTGCCCGATGCGCACTGGAGATGGCATAAAGCGGCAGCGATCGTATACATGTTTAGCCGAAAATGAGCGAGTAGGTATACAGATGCGTCTTTTATCATTGCAAGCTGTATACATCGGTGATAATATTCCATCCAGAAAGGGAGTCTTTGCGAATGGCACTACGTCGTGTTGTGTTGGCCATCTTCATTTGCGCTCTTGCGATAGGGGCAGCCCTCGCTCAGGAATTCAGAGGTACGATCAACGGTCGCGTCACCGACCCATCGGGAACCGGCGTTCCCGCCGCGAAAGTGACGGCAAGAAATACGGCTACGAATGAGCAATCGGTGGTTACTACCAGCGATGCCGGTGATTACACGGCCCCTTTTCTGATGCCGGGCATGTACAACATCACCGTCGAGGCAAAAGGCTTTAAGGCCGCGACACGCGAGAACGTTCAAGTTCGCGTCAATGAGCAGGTCACCTCCAGCTTCCAGTTGGAGGTTGGCGCGGTGAGTGAGACGGTGACTGTTACCGATGCAGCCCCGTTGATTGATGAGACCACCGCCGACCGCGGTGGGATGCTGGATAACACGCGCATTACTCAACTCCCGGTGATCGGCCGCAATCCGATCAACTTTATAAACCTTGTCCCGGGTGTGGTGTTTAATGGAAACCCTCAGTTTCAACGCCCGTTTGACAACGGCGACAATATCAACTTTTCGATCAATGGCGGCCTGCAGCAGACGAACAACTTCCTGCTGGATGGCCAGCCGGACAATGCCATCACCGACACCACGACGGACCGTACCCGCGGGGTGAACAACATCGCCTATATCCCCACCAACGACGCAGTGCAGGAATTCCGCGTGATGACGAATTTCTACGACTCGCAATACGGCCGCACCGGGGGCGGCGTGATTAACGTCGCCACCAAGTCAGGCGCCAACAAGTTCCACGGCACAGCGTACGAATTCCTCCGGCGCTATCAGTTGGATGCCAACAATATCAGCGCCAACGCGGCGAACATTCCCCGCAACGCCGTCGATCCCGCGACCGGTAAGAACCTCGGCGGTCACGTGCTCGATCAGTACGGCGGAGTCGTGAACGGTCCGGTGATCCTGCCGAAGCTGTACAACGGCAAAGACAAGACCTTCTGGATGTTCGGGTTTGAAAATTACCGGGAGCTGGCGCCTCAGGTGACGCTGACCAGTGTGCCGTCTGTAGCTGAGCGGCAGGGCGATTTCTCGGGCGCCGGGGTGAATATCTACAATCCCTTCTCGACGCAGATCAACCCGAACTTCAACGCCAACCAGGCCAACAGCGCCACCAATCCTCAGTACATCCGTTCGCCGTTCCCGGGCAACCAGATCCCGCAGAACCTTTGGAACCCGGCGGGATTGGCGATCCTGAAGTCGTATCCGCAGCCCAATTATGGGGCCGCGGGCGCTGTGACGAATAACTTTCTAGTCAGTCCGAACCTCAGCCAGGACCACTTCAAGAACTACATCGCTCGAGTGGATCACGCGGTCAGCGAACGGGAGCGCCTCTTCTTCCGTTACGCACACAACCGCCGCGATCAGTTCGACAACACCGCCAACGGCTTCACCATTCCAGGAATGGACGCGCAGGATCCGTTGATCCGCCTCAACGACAATGCTGTGGTGGACTCGGTAACCATTCTCAATCCGTCCACGATCCTCGACATTCGCCTCGGTTATACGCGCTTCATCCAGGCGGCGTATCGTACGCAGGTGACCGGATTCGATTTGACGCAGCTTGGTTTCTCGCAGCAGTTTATCGGCGAACAAGTAGTCCAGCAGCCGCCGCGCATTGAAGTCAACGGCTACCCCGCATGGGGCGCCCGCAACCCGAGCCAGAACACCACCAATGACATCAGTCTTCAGCCCAGCGTGTCGATGGTCCGCGGCCGCCATTCGATGAAGGCAGGTGTCGAGGTCCAGGATTTCCGCCCGGACGCCAAGGGCGGTTCGTTCCTATGGGGCTCGGGCGATTTCGCCTTTGACTCCACCTTCACGCAGCAGCTTCCGGAATTCTCGAATGGAACCGGACTTGGCATGGCGGCGCTACTCCTCGGCACGCCAAACAACATGAACTCCGGCGCCACGCAGGATTTGATCCAGTACACGCCGCAGCTCGCCTTTCACTGGGACTATTACGCGCTGTACTTCCAAGACGACTTCCGAGTCAATAATCGCCTGACTCTAAATCTCGGTCTCCGTTGGGATGTGGAAGGCTCGCCCGTGGAACGCTACAACCAGATGAATCGCGGATTCGCGTACTCTGCGCCGAGTCCACTCGCCTCGGCGGTGAAGAACGCGAATACGGCAGACTGCCCCGCGTGCGCCAACCTGGTTGGCGGACTCCAGTTCGCGAATCAGGGCAGCCAGCCGCGCGGCGCTTTCAACACCAAGTACACCGATATCCAACCGCGCTTCGGGGCGGCGTTCAAGATCAACGATAAGACGGTGCTTCGGGGCGGGGTAGGCCGGTTCTTCTTTCCCGAGGCTGCGTATGGCGGCTCCGCCGGATTCGCTTCGAATACCCCATTCGTTGCCACGTCGGGCGGCGGCATTAACGCTTTCCTGCCGATCAACACATTGAACAATCCCTACCCGAATGGGCTGATCGCTCCAACGGGCGCCTCCGCAGGCCTCAACACCTTCCTCGGCCAGAGCATCACGTTCAACAATCCGAATCGCCAGATCCCCTATGTTTGGAGCTATTCGATCGGAATCCAGCGGCAACTGCCAGGCAAGATCGTGGCCGAT
Source organism: Bryobacteraceae bacterium (assembly GCA_036268375.1). GTDB lineage: Bacteria > Acidobacteriota > Terriglobia > Bryobacterales > Bryobacteraceae > PALSA-243. The sequence goes on from DATAUH010000538.1 coordinate 9,325, forward strand.
CTTTCGTACGTGGGTAGCCGCAGCCACGCCATCAATACCAACGACAACCAGGCGGGCGGCGCGCGCAACCTTAACGTGCCGACGATTGCGCAATTGCAGCGTGCGCAGCAGGACGCCACTTACTTCTCGCAGGCCGTCCCTAACCCCTTCGCCGGATTGCTGCCGGGTACCTCGTTAAACGGCGCTACCGTGCCGCGCAGCCAATTGTTGCTGCCCTATCCCCAGTTCACCTCCGTGTTCGAGGGTTCAGAATCGGTGGGGCGCTTGTGGTATGACTCGTTCCAGTTGAACATCGAAAAACGCCTCAGCGGTGGACTCGTCCTCGAACTTGCTTACACGTTGTCTAAGCAGATCGAAGCGCTGTCCTTCTTGAATCCGCAGGATCCCGTTCCGGCGAAGACCCTGGCGGCCACAGATCGTCCCAGCCGCCTGTCGCTAAGCGGGGTGTATCAACTGCCGTTCGGCCGCGGCCGCAAGTTCGGCGGAAACGTGGGTCACGGGCTGAATCAGTTGATCGGCGGATGGGAATATAACTGGTCGGGCGTGATTCAGTCGGGTACGCCGTTGAATCTTCCCGGCAATTACAACCTGATCGGCGATCCCCGCTCGAACCAGCAGAGCTTCGGCGCGTGGTTCAACACCTGCGAACTGCTGAGCAACGGTACGACCCGGCAGCCGAACGCCGCAAACAGCGGCTTCGTAGCCGGATGCAGCAACCCGGTCTGGTCGCAGATCGCGAATACCAGCATCACACTGCGCACCACACCGCTACGCTCGCCCAACCTGCGCAATCCGTGGGAACCGATCTTCGACATGTCGCTGGTGAAGAAGTTCATCATTCGCGAAACGATGAGCGCCGATTTCCGCTTAGAAGCCTTCAACGCGTTGAACACTGTGATCCGTAACGCTCCGAACACCGACCCGACCAGCACCAACTTCGGTCTGGTTTCGCTGGGTCAATCGAACTTTCCGCGTCAGGTCCAACTCGGGTTTAAGTTCAACTTTTAGGAGGCTGAACTCCGGTGATCGGAGTTGGAGTTAAGGTTGGCCTATGCGAATGAATCGCCGGTTTGCCGGCTGGCTGGCGTCGTTGTGCTTCGTCTTGAGCGCGATGGCGCAGCCGGCCTCCTGGCCCGCTAACGCCCGCGACTTCCGAATCCACATGATCGGGCAGGCTCACATCGATCCTGTCTGGCTGTGGCCTTGGACGGAGGGATTGTCCGTCATTCACAGCACGTTTCGCTCGGCGTTGGACCGCATGAACGAATCGCCGGACTTCGATTTCACCGCGAGTTCCGGCCAATTCTACGAGTGGGTGGCGCAAAATGATCCGGAGATGATCGCGCAAATCCGGAAGCGCATCGAGGAAGGCCGCTGGGGACTGGTTGGCGGATGGTGGGTGGAACCCGACGTCAATATGCCAAGCGGCGAAGCTTTGGTACGGCAGGGATTGTACGCGCAGAAGCTATTCGAGCGGCTGTTCGGACGCGCGGCGAAGGTCGCCTACAATCCCGATTCGTTCGGGCATCCCGTCACGCTGCCGCAGATCCTGAAACTGCAAGGCATGCAGGAGTACGTGTTCATGCGCCCTATGCCGCGCGAAAAATCGCTGCCGGCCGATCTGTTCTGGTGGGAGTCGCCCGACGGCACGCGCGTGCTGACTTACCGTATCCCGTACAGCTATAACGACGAGGGTTCGGTGCGAGACCGCATCAACCGGATCCTCGACCTCAAAGAGCCGGTGCACACGATGATGGCGTTCTACGGCGCTGGCGATCACGGCGGCGGCGCCACCAAGGAGAACATCCGGTCGATTCAGGAAATCCAATCGCAGCCCGGCGCGCCGATCCTTGTTTACAGCACGCCTGAGAAGTACTTCAGCGAGATTCGCAAAAACCTGCCGACGCTTCCTACGGTGCAGGACGACTTGCAGCACCATTCCGTTGGATGTTACACCGCTGAGGCGGCCGTCAAGAAGCTGAACCGTACCACCGAACTGGAGTTGGTGACCGCCGAGAAGATCGCCTCCATCGGCTCCGCAGCCTGGGGCGCGGCGTATCCCAAGGAGTCATTCACGGCTGCGTGGAAGCGCCTCCTCTTCCTGCAATTCCACGACAGCCTGGCCGGTACGGCTCTGCCGGAGCATTATCAGACTACGGTTCCGCAAGGCTATGGATTCGCCGGTGACATCGCCAATCAGACGATGTACCTGGCGGCGCAGAAACTCGCCTGGGACGTTCCGGCCACCGATCCCGATTCGAAGTACCTGGTCGTTTTCAACCCGCATGCGTGGCCGGTCACCGGACATGTGGAGTACGACATCGGCTACACACCCGAAACGCCGCTGATCGTCGAAGACGAAGCGGGCAAAGCTGTGGCCCATCAGGCGTTGCCCCCGTCGGCGGAGGTAAATGGAAGGCAACGGGTCGCACTCGAAGTCCCGCTTCCCGCATTTGGATACCGGCAGGTGCGCTTCCGCAAGGGTGAGTTGGCCCCGGCCGCAAGCAGCATTAAGATTGACGCAAATACGCTGGAGAACGAGCACGTGCGTCTGACCGTCTCTGCCGATGGAGCCGTCTCTCTGTTCGACAAGGACGCGAACGCTGCGAGTTTCACCGGCGGGCGCGCTCTCATCATGGACGATCCGAGCGACACCTGGAGTCACGATGTGATCGCCTACGATAAACAGATCGGCGCGTTCTCAAACGCGACATCGGACGTGATGGAAAGCGGACCGCTGCGCGCCCGTCTGCGCGTTCGTTCCACGTACGGCGCTTCCACTCTGACGATTGATTGGCTTCTGTACAGCGGCGCCCGCACCGTAGAAGCGCGGGTGTCGCTCGACTGGCACGAGCACCAGAAGATCCTGAAGTTCTCGTTCCCGGTGCAGACCTCATCGCCAGTTCCCACCTACGAAGCCGCATACGGGCACATCACGCGGCAGCCGAACGGAAACGAAGACCCGGGACAGCGATGGGTGGACGTCAGCGGCCCGGCGTCGGGGTTCGCCGTCATCAATGATGCCAAGTACGGCTATAGCGTGCTGGGAAGCGATCTCCGTATCTCGATCGCGCGCGGCGCGCCTTACGCGCACCACATCCCGCACGTAGTCAAACCGGATCACGACGTGCTGTGGCAGGACCAGGGCATCCAGACATTCCGCATGCTGCTGATTCCGCACCGGGGAACATGGCAATCCGCGAACCTGCCGCGTCTCGCCGATGAATTCACCGCCCCGATGCCAGTCATATACCAGGGAATTCACGGCGGCAGGCGTCCACAATCCGCGTCATTCGTTTCCCTAGATGCGCCCAACGTGATCGTCTCCGCGATCAAGCAGGCCGAGGATGGCGACAGCCTCATTTTCCGCATGTACGAAACTGCGGGCAAAGCGGGGGCGGCAACGCTCGACCTTTTGTTCTCCGGGCACAAGTGGACGGGCAATTTTCGCGCGGCAGAGATCAAGACTCTGCGCTACAACCGTGCGACCGGCCAGTTCCAGGAAGTGAATCTCCTGGAGGAGCGGCTATGAGCGCCGGCTTACTGCTCGGCATCGATATCGGTGGCACCAAAACGGCGGTTGTCGTGTCGGACCAGCCACCAGAAGTGATCGCGCGCCGCGAGTTCCTGACCCGGCCCGAACTGGGCCCACAGCAGACGATCGAGCAGATCATTGCGACGGCGCGCGAGTTGCTCGCCGGACGTCCCATCGAGCGCATCGGCGTCAGTTGCGGCGGTCCGCTCAACTCCACAACCGGCGTCATTCAGGCCCCGCCGAACCTTTCGACTTGGGTGGACGTTCCCATCAACCGTATTCTCGGCGGCGCATTCGGCGTCCCCTGCGCTCTGGAAAACGACGCCAATGCCGGCGCGGTTGCGGAGCATCGTTTCGGAGCGGGCATCGGAACGCGCAATATGGTGTTTCTTACGATGGGGACGGGGCTCGGCGCGGGCATTATCGCGAACGGCATTTTGTATCGCGGCGCGTGCGACGCGGCAGGCGAAATCGGACACGTTCGTCTTACCCGCACGGGACCTGTGGGCTATCATAAATCGGGATCTGTGGAGGGCTGGGCGAGTGGCGGGGGCCTGGCTCAAGCGGCGTCCGCAGTAGTTGCGCGGGCGGACAAGCGAGGAGAGACAACGCTGCTCGGTGGCGAATCGGTGAGCGCGAAAGACGTTGCCGAAGCAGCGCGCGCCGGCGACCGGTTGGCGAAGCGTCTGATACGCGCCACGGGTAAGCGTCTGGGCGAAACACTTGCCATTCTGGTCGATATCCTCAATCCCGAACGTATCGTGATCGGCGGTCTGGCGATGCGGATGGGCGACGATCTGCTTGCGCCTGCGCGCGCGATGCTGCGGCGGGAAGCGCTTCCCGCGTCGGCTGCCGCTTGCGAGGTAGTTCCGGCAAAACTCAACGAACAGATTGGGGATCTGGCGGCGCTCTGCGTGGCCGCGGGTATCTGATGGGCTCTAACAGTTATCAAGAATCGCTGCAGGATGCCGTCGCAGTTTACGAGTCGCTAGGCGAGCTCGAGCCTCAGGTGCGCACCGCGGGGCGCATCTGCACGGATGCGTTGGCCGCCGGACGAAAACTGCTGATCTGCGGCAATGGCGGCAGCGCCGCCGAGGCGCAGCATCTGGCAGGCGAGTTGATGGGCCGCTATAAGGGCAACCGGAGGCCCCTGCCCGCCGTAGCGCTCACTGCCGATTCCGCCCTCGTCACGTGTGTTGGCAACGACTACTGTTTCGAGGAGATCTTTTCGCGTCAATTGCGCGCTCTCGGACAGCCCGGCGACGTTTTGATCGTATTCACCACCAGCGGCAACTCGCCCAACATCCTCATGGCTCTTCAAACAGCGCGTGAGATCGGCGTCGCGTCCGTCGCGTTTCTAGGACGAAACGGAGGCAGCGCAAATGAACTGGCCGATTGCAGCCTTATCGTACGTCACACCGAAACGGCCCGCGCCCAGGAAGGCCACCAATTTCTTATGCACAGCCTCATGGACGAAATCGAGGCCTGGTTGCGGGAACGGGGATAGCGTGTCTGGGTCACACCATCATGGCCCCGTATCGCGCCGCGGCTTTATGCAAGCCGCCGCGCTGTCTACACAGGTCGATGCCGCGCATCCCGAATCGGTGGGATTTCAGCTCGACAGCAAACCGCGCCGCATCTCGGACAATCTGTTTGTCCTTGAAGACACCTGCAACGTGTACGTCATCAAAGATGGCGGCCGCGCAGTAGCCATCGACTTCGGATCGGGCGCCATCCTGCGGCACCTGGGCGATCTCGGCATCGCGGGCCTCGATTGGATTCTTCACACGCACTTTCATCGCGATCAGGCGCAGGGCGATCATCTCGCGGTACAACTTCGCATTCCCATTGCAGTTCCCGCGCACGAACGGCACTTATTCGAGAACGTGGAGAACTTCTGGCGCAATCGCCGGGTCTTCGAACTCTATGACGTCAAGAACGACTTCTTTTCGCTGACGCAGAATGTACCCGTAGCGCAGGGCCTGCGCGACTACGATACCTTCCACTGGCGCGGACACGAGTTCTTGATCCAGCCCTCGCCGGGCCACACGCCAGGATCGATAGCGCTGCTCACAGAACTGGACGGCCGCAAGACCGCCTTTACCGGCGATCTGATGCACTCTCCCGGCAAAGTGCAGACGCTATACGATCTGCAGTATTACTACGCCGAACACGAAGGAGTGGACCTCTCGATCTACTCGCTGACCGAGTTGGTGAAGCAAGCTCCGGACCTGCTGTGCCCTTCGCACGGCGCCGAGGTTCCGAAGCCGATCGCGGGCATGGAAGAACTGAAGTCGAAGCTCCACGACTGGTGGCATTTCTGGCACGAGAGTCCCCCGACCAGCGAAGCGGTCCCGATCAACGTGACGCCGCATCTGGTGGCGCATCCCTTCGCCACTTCGACGTTCTACGCTCTGATCAGCGACAGCGGTAAAGCCCTGCTGATCGATTACGGTTCGGCCAGTTGGACCTTCTTTCAGGTCTTCCGCGATGCGGCCAGTACCTTCGACCGAATGCGTTTTGTCGAGCACTCGCTCGACGGCCTGCGCGCGCGTCATGGCATGAAGAGCATTGACGTTGCCATGCCGACCCACATGCACGACGATCATCTCAATGGCTTCCCGCATCTGGTGCGCCGCTACGGCGCCAAGATCTGGTGCTACGAGAACATGGTGGACATTTTGCAGAATCCCCGAGGACATAACCTGGGCTGTATTCTGGGCGAGCAAATTCGCGTCGATCGTCCCCTGCGCAATCGCGAAACGTTTCGTTGGGAAGAGTTCGAGTTCACCGCAATGTATTCGCCCGGTCACACCAAATACCAGATGGCCCTTTTCGCTACCATCGACGGCAAACGCATCGCTTTCACCGGCGATGCCTTCCTCACCGGCGACCCGAAGGAATTGCGGCACAATCTGATCTATCGCAACGAAGTGAAGAGCGGCGACCACCTGCTGTCTATCCGCAACGTTCTCGACTTTGAACCGCACCTGATCGCGCCGGGGCACGGTCAGCCATTCGACGTCAGCCGCCAAATGGCAGAAGCGTTCGCCGAAAAAATGAAGCAGCAGGACCGTTTCTTCAGCGACCTGATCGCCGACCCGGACACCGACCTCGGGCTCGATCCCTCATGGGTGCACATCTATCCCTACCAGGCCGTCGCCGCGCCGGGCCGGACCTCGCGGTTCGAACTGCGCGTGCGCAATTTGCGCAGGAGTGCGGTCGATCTTCAAGCCATTCCCATTCTGCCGAAGGGCTGGCGCAGTAACCCCGCTCGTCTGCGCGTGAAGGCGGCTCCGGGCGAAACCGCGAAGACTGGATTTGACGTGACCGTTCCGGCCTCATGGAAGAATCCGCTGGCGCGCGTAGCCATCGCGGTGGACGTCATGGCCGACGGCAAGTATCTGGGACAGATCGCCGAAGCGGTGGTCGATATTCAGGAGCCGCGGGCATGATCTCTGAAACCAAGCGCAAGCGCCTCGATGCAATTTCCACGCCGGCTGGAGTGATCGCCGCAATCGCAATGGATCAACGCCGGAGCTTGCGCCGAATGATCGCGAGCGCTGCTGGAGTGGCGGAGGATGCGATCTCCGATGCGCAACTCGTCGACTTCAAAAACGCGGTCGCCGGGACGCTCTCGCCACATGCCAGCGCCATTCTCCTCGACCCCGAATATGGATTGCCCGCCGCATCGCACCGCGCGGACAACTGCGGCCTGCTTCTGACGTACGAGGCGGACGGCTACGACAACCCGCGCCCGCATCGCATGCTGGCCCTGATGCCTCGCATGTCGGTCGCGCGGCTTGCAGCGCTCGGCGGCGCCGCTGTCAAAATCCTGCTGTCCTGGGCGCCCGGCGATGATGACGCGGCCAATGATGAGAAGCGCGCCCTGGTCGAACGAATAGGTAATGAATGCGCCGCGCAGGAACTGCCCTTTCTGCTCGAACCAGTGGTCTACGACCCGAATACGCCCGACATCGTCCGCACAAAGCCGGAACTCGTCCTCCGCACCGTCGAAGAGTTTTCCAAGCCCATATATAAGGTGGACGTGCTGAAAATCGAATTCCCTGTCCTGGCGTCGTCAGTTGGACCGGTCTTTTCCCAAAGCGAGGCGTACGACTGGTATCGTGCTGCAGACGCCGCCGCACGCATTCCCTACATCTATCTGAGCGCCGGCGTCAGCATCGCGGAATTCACCGGATCGCTAGAACTCGCGGCGCAAGCCGGTGCGCGATTCTCCGGCGTGCTTTGCGGAAGGGCTGCATGGCAGGATGGCATCCCCGAGTTTGTCCGCGCGGGAGCTTCTGCGTTCAGCCAATGGCTGGCAGCGGACGGAGCCCGAAACGTGACGCGCATTGCCGAGTGCCTGAGAGCTGCCGCGCCGTGGTATGAGCGCGCAGGAGACCGTCCGTGAGCCGCGCGCAATGGACGCTGCTGATCCTGTTGGTGGCGTCGATCTTTCTGAACTACATCGACCGCAGCAACATTTCGCTAGCCGCGCCGCTGATTGAGCGCGAGTTCTCCCTGAATGCCACCGCGATGGGGAAGCTTTTGTCGGCGTTCTTCTGGACATACGCGCTTCTGCAGCTCTTCGGCATCGCGGGGTGGCTCGCCGATCGCTTTCCAGTCGGCCCGGTGCTCGCTGGAGGCCTTTTTCTGTGGTCGGCGGCTACGATCTTAACCGGCGTTTTCACCGGATTCGCCGCGCTGTTTGCAATGCGCCTCCTCGTGGGCGCGGGCGAATCGCTCGCTTATCCATGCTACAGCCGTCTGTTCGCCACGCATATCCCGTCGCACAGTCGCGGAAGAGCCAACGCATTGCTCGACGCGGCCTCGAAACTCGGCCCAGCGCTGGGTACGCTTGCCGGCGGCGTACTGCTGGTACGCAGCGGGTGGCGCATGTTTTTCGTTCTGCTCGGAGCGGCCAGCCTGCTTTGGCTTGTTCCCTGGTTCCGCTGGATGCCGCGCGACGCGGCTGCCGGATCTGCCGGTTTGATAACCGGGCCGACGGCGCTGCAGATCCTCGGAGAGCGTTCCGCGTGGGGCGCCTTTCTCGGCCACTTCTGCGGGAACTACTTCTGGTTTTTCCTGCTTACATGGCTTCCCGATTACCTGGTGAAGGCCCGCGGTTTCGCCATGCATGAAATGGTCAGCATCACCGCCGTCGCATATTTTGCGATTGCAGGCGCTACCCTGGCTGCCGGATGGATTTCCGACCGCCACATTACCCGCGGCGACTCAGTCACGCGTGTTCGCAAACGCATGGTCGTCTTCGGCCTCTCATTTTCCGCGGTGATTCTGCCTGTAGCCGTGGTGGAAAACGCCGGCGCGTCATTGGCGCTGCTGTTCCTCGCCTGTATCGGTTTCGGGACCTACACGTCGAATCACTGGGCCATCACGCAGACGCTCGCCGGACCGTTGGCGGCGGGCCGATGGACCAGCCTGCAAAATGGCATTGGAAATCTCTCAGGCATCGCGGCCGCATGGATTACTGGCGTTGTAGTCGACCGAGTCCACTCCTTTGTGCCGGCGTTCGTCGTCGCCGCAGTAGTAACTCTTACAGGCGCGGCGATGTGGGGTATGGTGGTGGGACCCGTGGAACAGGTGAAATGGGAGGGCGCGCGATGAAGCAAGGCGTCCTCTGCTCCGGCAGTATCGTGTTCGACACCCTGGTACGCCCGGTCGAAGATCCGCAGTGGGGCACGACGACTTTCGTAGATGCGATTGAATCGCACGTCGGCGGCAACGGCGCAAACACCTCGCTTGCGCTATCAACTCTCGGCGCCAGCGTGCGTTTGCTGGGCGCCGTGGGGCGTGACGAGCAGGGACAGTTTTTGCTCGAATCGCTGCAACGCGCGGGTGTGGACATTCATGCCGTAACGCTCGGGGTCGAAGCCACCGCCGCCAGCATCGTCATGGTCAACGGGGCCGGTGACCGCAAATTTCTTCACCGCGTTGGCGCGAGCGCGACAGCCTTTACCGCGCCGGTGCAGTTCACGCCGGAACTTACCGCCGGCATGGCCTACTACCACCTTGCCAGCCTTTTCATTCTTCCAAATCTGCGCAAGCACGCCCCCGAAACTCTCGGCCGCTCTCGCGCCGCGGGTCTGATCACATCACTCGACACAAATTGGGATCCCGAAGGCCGCTGGATGCAGGATCTGGCGCCTTGTTTGCCGCACCTGGATATTGCCTTCTTCAACGAAGACGAAGCGCGCATGACGACCGGCACAGCCGATCCGCGCAAAGCGGCCAAGTTCCTCCTCGAGCGCGGCGTGCGCACGGCGGTACTTAAGTTGGGAGCGCGCGGCTGCGCAATCTACACTGGCGCCGATGAGATCCTCTGCCCCGCCTTCGACGTAGAGGCGAAAGATACAACAGGGGCGGGCGATTGCTTCGTGGCCGGCTTTCTGGCTGCG
>DATAUH010000539.1:0-8588 GCA_036268375.1 Bryobacteraceae bacterium
CCTTCACCCAGACTATTGCCATAAGTAAGCATAAGCACCGCGGCGCACAGCACCACGATACCCATGCTCATGATGAGGCGCGTTCTACTGTTGCAACCTTTCCACTCCTGAAATCCCACCGCGATCAGATTGCTCAGCAGAACAAGGAGGATCATATGAATCGCCCAACTGGAGAAGGCATACTGTGTTCCCAGTCGTACGTGTCCGAGATTGTAGAAGAAAAACTGACCGTACCAGAGCGTGCCGGTCAGCATCGCGAAGAGGTAGTTGTAGGCAATTCGAGACGTGCCGTTCGACTTGGGCAGACGCTCGAGTTGCGTGAAGGTGCCATTCCGCCGGGCCAGGTATATGCTGTAGGCCAGAGCGGTGACAAAAGCGCCCGTGTTGGCAAACAGGTAGGAAACGTTGCCCTTCCAGATTCCGGCGCCATTCTGCTCTGCGACGTCCGCGATCGGGGCGGCTACTTCCAAGGCCAAGCCATATACTGCGGAAAAGATACCGGCCAACAAGGAGAGAGTCAGTCCCTTTGAGAGAGAGAATTCGCCGCGCTTACCGGCTGCGGCTTCCAGGCTGCGCTCTTTGAGATGTCCTGCCGCACCGCAGAATGCGATGCCGGCCGCACCGGCAGTGACTCCCAACAATACCCACGCCGCACCGGGGCGATGAAGAATCGCTCCGACTTCGCCGCGGACCAAGGGCGGAACAAGGGTTCCGATTACACTCGATAGCCCGACGGCGATGGAATAAGTCAGAGCGAAGCCGATATACCGGATGGATATATTGAAAGCCGTACCTCCAATGCCGTAAGCAATTCCCATCAGGAACGCAAATAGCATACGGTCAGGGGGCGATTGCGCAAGCACATGAATCAGATGTGGAACCGTCAGAAGGGCGCCGATGATGGGCCAAAGCAACCAACACCACGCCGCCTGAGTCATCCAAAAGATTTCCCAAGCCCATCCCTTGATATACTTCTGCGGCGCATAACAAATTGCGGCAAGGAATGCGCCCGTCGCATGAAAGCCGATGCCGAGCGGAAGACTCGGAGGGATCATAAGAGCTACGATCATCGCACGCGAAAGCGCAGCGCCGCGAGGAATTCCTCAAGACCTGGCGGAGCCTGCCGGGCCCGGGGCGTCCAACGGATACACAAGGTCGACGTTCTTGGGCGTGAGTAGTTGATGCTTGACGAAAGTAGCGGGGGGCGCAGCCTTATGCTCCAGAATATTGAGCGCCAAGGGGATCAACTCGTCACCATATCGCTCGGGAAAATAAGCGACGGTGCCGACCAGACGGGTGCCCGGGCGGCGCAGTTCATTGCGTGCCTCGCGAATTGCGTTCTGACCCACCACGGCGCAGAGACGTCCGGCTCCGGCCTCTTCGAAGGCGCGCAGTGCCGCTAGCGCGCACATATCGTTCACGGTGCCAACAAGTGTGCGCCGGGGTGAACTCCGGCGCAGCCAGCGCCGGACGACTCCCAGAATCTGCTCGAAGTCGCCTTTGCCGTCGAGATGAGAAGCCGGAGCGTCGCCAATGCGCGGCATCTCGGCGCGCAGGCCGTCCTGTATTCCGGTAATGCGTAACGCAGGCAGTGGGCCTGCAATAGGAAGGCCAATCAGAAGCACCTGCTCCACTTTTCCATCCCAGTGCTCCTTCGCCCAACGGCCCAGGGCGCGTCCGCCGATAAGGCCCGCCTGATAATTGTTGGCTCCGAAATAAACAGCGCCCGGATGTGGGATTTCGATGGCGATAACGGGTATTCGGGCTTCGAGAAACTTGGACGAGATGACCGCGGCAACGCGTTCGTAGGTCTGAAACTCAAGGACTAAATCTACGCGCTCTTGAACCAGGAGATCTGCGTTGCGCAGAGCCTCCTTCACGCTATACCGGTTGTTGACCATCACCAGATCGACCCGCTCCCGCGCGGCGGCGCGTTGCAGGCTCTCATTGACGCCGCGCGAAAATTCAGAATCCGTCTGCGCGGCAAAGCCAAGCCGAAAGCGGCTTCCGGGTGAAGGAGGATACGGACATCGGTAAACGCCGCGCGCTGTGCGCTCCAGCATGCCTCCGCTAACCAGACTTTGGAGAAGCCGGAAAGCAGTCGTGCGACGCAACGATGTGCGGTCCATGACGTCCGAGAGAAGCAATTCCTCGCCCTCATGACGAAAGGCTTTGACGATTCCGCAAGCGCGGACAACGGCCTGAACAGTGCTGGATCGATTGCTCTTTGAATTCCGCATCGCGGTCTTTCCGGGCGAAGCCCCGGACTAGCAATCCGGAACAAAATCGCGCAAGCATAGTATGCTGATTCCACGATGCAGAATCAAGGGATCAAAAGGATTTCAACGCCTGAACGGCGGGCGATGGGGCTAAGGTTGAGTTACGCGGCATGCCGATAAAGATTGCCTATCTACACACGAGCCATGTGTTGATCCCCATGTTCACGGACCTTTCCAGGCGTCAGTTGCCTGGAATCGAGCAGTTTCACATGGTGGATGAAAGCCTGATCCAAAACACCATCAGCGCGAAAGAATTGACGAAGGCAACCATCCGGAGGGTCATCAATATGGTGCAATCGGCGCGCGAGGGTGGGGCCGACGGCGTGGTTGTGACTTGTTCTTCCATCGGTCCGGCGGCAACCATGGCGCGCGCGCTGTTCGATTTTCCCGTGGTCCGCGTGGATGAGCCAATGGCGGAAGAAGCCGTCCGCGTGGGACGGCGGATCGGCGTGGCAGCCACTCTCCGCACTACGCTCGAGCCTACGGTGGCGTTGCTTCGGGCAAAGGCGCTCGATGCCGGACGGGATGTGGACGTGATCGAGTCTTTGTGCGAGGATGCCTTCACCGCGGTGCTTTCGGGCGATACGCGAACGCATGACCGCCTCCTTTCGGACTCGCTGGCGCGGCTGAGAACCTCTGTCGACGTGGTGGTGCTCGCACAAGCTTCAATGGCTCGAGTGGTTGCGAACCTGCCAGGCAATGGTTGCGCGCCGGTCCTCTCCAGCCCGGAACTGGCGGTGAGACGCCTCGGGTCCCTTTTGTTTCCGGATTCGCCCGTGGCTGCCAACTGATCTAAACAGCAGGAGATTCGCGCCGCTTGACCATCAGCAGGTGCTCGCAAGCCAGCACGGTTTCGCCTCGCTGATTGCTTACCTGGCAAAGTTCCACAACAATGCCGTGGTCCGGCGATTTTGGGCTGTCCTTCTTTTCTTTTATTGTCACAGTGACCTGCACCGTGTCGCCGATGAAGACGGGCCGAATGAACCGCAGCCGATCGTAACCATAGGAAAACGCCTCGGGATTTACGTTGCCGGCTGTCATGCCGACGGCCACGCTGAAGATGAGAGTCCCGTGCGCGATGCGTTGGCCGAACGATTGCGTGCGGCACCATTCTGCATCCATGTGATGGGGATAGAAATCGCCCGTCTGGCCTGCATGGATCACAATGTCGGTTTCCGTGATGGTCCGGCCCAAAGTGCGTCGAATGGCGCCTAGTGCGTAATCTTCGAAGAAGAGGGATTCGATCATAGAGTGTTCGCGATCCGCTCCTGCGCCTTGGCGAGCAGGTCGTCTTCGGTGCGTTCGCCGCCGATGGCTTCTAGAACCAAGGCGTCGATAATAGAAGCGATCCGCGACCACTGCGCAAGGCGAGGCAATTCGCGAGCGCCGCCGTGAAGCCGCTCCAACTCACGATAGAACGGAATTGCACGGTTGACGTCACTGTCCGTCCAAGTCGATTTTCGGCACCCGATTCCGCTTTCGAGCGTGAGCAACTTGTCCATTGCCGGCGAGGCGCAGTGGCGCAGAAACTTCCACGATATATCCGCCCGCGTGCAGTTCGATGGTATGGCAAGCGTCCAGTACACGTTTAGCGAAACGCCTCCGGGTACGGCCGCCACAGCCACCTTGCCGCGCACCCTCGAATCGGGCGACGTCTCACACATTGCTGCGAATCCAAACCAGTTCACCATGAGAGCCACCTCGCCTCGGGCGAAGGCATATCCCGATTTCACGGAATCGAAATCAGCGCAACGGGGATGGACCGCCGATCGATCTCGCAGAATTCCGCGGTAGAAGCGTAGCGCTTCGCGAGCTGCGCCAGTCTGAAGTTGGAAGCGCCCCGCGGCGTCGGTTAGTTCGCCGCCCCGGCTCCAGAGTTGCAAGCAGAAATCGTACACGGTGTTGTGACCGTCCGGATAGGCAGCAAAAACCGCTCCGTACCGATCTTCCGATGGACGTGCGAGCCGGCGCGCGATGCTTTGGAACTCTTCCCATGTCGCCGGCGGCGCGAGCCCGGCGTCCTCGAAAAGGTCTTTGCGATAGATCAGGCATTCGGGCCCATCGTGATAGGGCAGGCCGAGCGTGTGCCCGTCCAACTGTTGGAAACGCAGCATTGATGGCGTCCATGCGTCCGGGTAACCGTCAGGCGCGTCCGCCGCCAGATATGGCGTGAGATCAAGCAGGGTATCCGAAGCCGAGGCCTCCGCAATCCAATCGGTGACGACGAAAGCGGCGTCCCATGTTTCGAGGGCCTCCCCGAACAAAGCCGCGTGTAGGGGGTGCAGGTCGAGCGGCACGGCCTCGAGTTTCAGCCCGGTGCGGGCGCGCGATTCAAAGCGTTCCCACTGCTTGCGAATCGCCGCTTCGAAAGGCGGGAAGGCCCGAACGGCGACGCGAAATACACTCATGGCTCGAACTCTTCGAGAATCCGCGCCGTATGTTCCCCGATCGCGGGGGCCGGTTTGGAGCTCTTGAAGATCGCGCCATCAATGCGGATCGGGCAGCGCGTGGTGCGCAGAACCGAACCGCCCCGGCAAATCACCTCCTGCATCATCTCGATCGTCTGAAAAGATTCGAGGCCCATCAGTTGGGACCAGGTGAGAACATTCGAGCACCAATAGCCGGCCGGCTCCAGGATTGCGAGCCAGTGCCCCGTGGCCCGTTCGGCGAGGCGCCCTGCGAGCGTGCGTTTGATTTCGTCGCGCCTGGTAAACCACGATTCGGGCTCGCGGTACTCTTCGAGCGCCGCACATCCCAATAGCTTGCCGAGCTGCGTCACCGAACCCATGGCCAACGCAATGAAACCGTCCGCCGTAGCATAGATGCCATAGGGCGCGCCGAGATAGGCATGAGCGTTGTTGAACGCGCTGCGTTCGGGTTGTCTGCCGCCATCGTTCCAATGCGTGGTCAGGACTTCGAACTGCAGATCTAGTACGGATTCAAGCAGGCTGACCTCTACGCGCGCACCCAGGCCGGTGATGCCGCGCCGCACCAGCGTGGCGAGTATTCCCTGCGTGAGGTGCGCCCCGGCAAACATGTCCGCGACCGCAAGTCCGAACGGCATGGGCGGTTGATCGGCGTTCCCGTTGAGCCAAGCGAGGCCTGAGAGCGCCTGCACCAGAAGATCCTGGCCCGGTTTGTCGCGCCAAGGTCCCGTGGCGCCGTAGCCGGTGACTTCGGCATACACCAAACGGGGAAACCGAGCGTGGAGCGAAGCGTAGTCGAGGCCGAGACGCTCCATAACTCCCGGGCGGAAATTCTGTATCAACACGTCGGCTCGATCCAGCAGAGCAAAAACGCGGTGGCGGTCTTCGCTGTTCTTCAGGTCGGCCGCAAAACTCTCTTTGTTGCGATTGATGGAATGAAAGAGCGTACTGTCGCCTTCCAATTCCAGGTTCGAAATATACAGACGGCGGCAAAGGTCTCCGCCATCGGGACGCTCGATTTTGATGACTCGCGCGCCTAAGTCGGCCAACCGAAGGGCTGCAGATGGCCCTGCCAGAAATTGGCTGAAATCCAGAACCAGCAGTCCCTCAAGCGGCTTCACAATGTCAGTCGCTGGCAATCGGCATTCCTCCGGTATCGTTCGATCGGTATGCGGCTTCCACAAGACTCATGGTACGGTACGCATCTTCAACACTCGTGGGTAAATCAGCCGCGGAGCCCTCCGCGAACCGCATGAGGCTCGACATCGTGCCGATGAAGGCGTGCGGAAACCACGATCCCGCGATCTCGACGGACTTCCATTCCGGTGGCTTTCCCTCATCGAGCGTACAGAATTCGAACTCGTCGGGGGCGCCGGCCGGGTAATCCATAAGCAATCCGAGCCGTGCTTTAATGGCCCCGCGAAGGCCCTCCCACTTCACGAACGACTCCTGGTGGCGCGGCCCGAACATATGCCCATGATTCGTCGCCACGGCCGCTCGAACCGTCTCGCCGTAATCGAGAATGATGTGTGAGCGCGCCGAGGCTAAACGCGGCGTTGCCGGGTGCTTCGTAGTCCGCGCCCAGACCGCGCGAGGCTCGCCGAGAAACGAGCGGATCAGGTCGACATAGTGAATCGAGTGCATGGGAATCTCCATGCGATCGAGGTTCTCGAGAAACGGCCAGAGGCCCCAGGGTGTGAAGACGTTGACCCGGACCTCCATATCGTGAACCTTGCCGATGGCGCCCTGCTCGATCAGTTTGCGCGCTTCAAGCATGGCAGGCGCGAAGCGAAGTTGGAAGTTTATCGCCGCTGTCAGACCTTTGCGCCGGCAAACATCGCGGATTGCGCGCGCCTCTTCGATGTTCCGGCCCATCGGCTTTTGGATCAGCACTACACTGCCGCTGGGAATTGCATCCAACAGGGGGAGGATGGCATCTGGCGGCGTCGCTATATCGAATACGGAGTCCGGCGGCGCATGGCGAAAAGCGTCTGCCGCGCTGGCGTAAACTTCCGGTATTCCATATTCGCCGGCGACAGCTACGGCTTTCGATCGATCCAGGTCGCAAATGCCGTGAACCGGGAAGCCCGCTATACGATACGCCGGCAGGTGGGCATCCCGAACAATCCCGCCGGCGCCGACGATCACAATTGGCCGCCGCGAGGTTGGGAGAAGACTCCGCATCGGAACGATTCTATTGCAGCCGGGCGGGACGCTCCAAGGGAAAATCAGCAATCAATCAGTTTCCACAATGCGGAATTTAAGCGGGCCGACTGCAGTTATAACCCTATGACTTATCCCCGTTTCTATTGCCGATGCCCTTCCGCGAAGCGGAATTTAGAAGTGTCGCAGTTTTCGAAGCCCCGATTCGCGCCGGGAGCGATAACGTAATCCAATCTGCACAAAGGGAGGACCTCGTATGTCTCGCTTAAGGCCTTCGTCGTTACGGATCGCAACCATTCTGCTTCTGGGAGCGATTGCCATTTCGCCCCTCGCGGTGGCGCAAACCGTTAGCGGCGCCATCACGGGCACAGCCACCGATCCTAGTTCGCTTCCCGTCGCGGGCGCGACAGTTACTCTCACGAACAGCGATACCGGCGTCAAAGCGGTTGAGAAGACCGGCGGCAGCGGAGAGTTTACCTTTACGGCGGTTCTGCCGGGCCGCTATTCCGTCTCCGTAGAGATGGCGGGTTTCAAGAAAGTCGAAAAGACCGACCTGAATATTACAGCCGCGGAACGTCTTTCCGCCGGCGAATTTGCGCTGCAAATCGGAAGCACGACCGATTCGGTGATAGTGGATGCCTCTGGCGCGCGTGTCCAGACCAGTAGTGAAGACCGCTCTGCCGTGCTGACCAGCGCTCAGATGGATCAACTGATGGCCCGGGGCCGCGATTTCCTGTCTCTATTGCGCGTCATGCCGGGAGTGGTTCCTTCGAGCGATTCGGACGCCATCGGAACCAGAACCGCATACCCCAACGCGCAAGGTATGCGTATCAGCTATCCCACGGTCGCGATTGACGGCGTCAGCAACAACGATCTGGGCAGTTCTCAGACTACGCCGACGCCCATCAACATGGACGCGGTGGGCGAGGTCAAAGTATTAATGAACAACTATCAGGCGGAATATGGCCGCACCGCCGGCGTTCAAGTACTGGCAATTACACGCGCCGGCGCCAGCCAGTATCACGGGAATGGGTACTACTATAAGCGCAACGAGGAATTCAACGCCAATAACTTCTTTTCCAACCGCGCCGGGACGCCGATTCCCCGCTATCGTTTCAACACATGGGGCGCCAACTTGGGGGGGCCCGCTTACATTCCTCACCTGATTACGCGTAAAGATAAGTTGTTCTTCTTCTATTCCCAGGAATACCTGCCCACCAGCACGCCCCAGAACATCGTGAACGTGACCACGCCCACACAAGCCCAGCGGAATGGCGACTATTCGGCGGTAGCGACCCCCATCAAAGACCCGAACACGGGCAACCCTTTCCCAGGGAACATCATTCCGTCGAACCGGATCGACCCCAACGGTCAAAAGCTCCTATCCGTTTTCCCGCTTCCTAACCAATTGAATACCGCCATCACCAAAGGCGCGTACAACTATACGTTCCAGGAAGTGATTCCGGCAACGCGGAACAACGAGGTTTACCGCGTTGACTACAACATCGACGACAAGACCAGGCTCTATGTGCGCGGCCTGAATTTCCGGTTGAATCAATCGGGCTACAACATCGGCGGCGGGGGTAGCGGCGCGCCGTGGGGCGAACTGAAAACCGACAACGTCTTCTCCGATGACGGCGGCGTAATCAACCTGACGCACACGTTTAGCCCGACCATGGTAAACGAGACCTCCTTCGGCGTACATCATAGCCAGCAATTG
>DATAUH010000540.1:0-3530 GCA_036268375.1 Bryobacteraceae bacterium
ACGCGCCTCTGGGCGGCTCTACAGGAGGTAAGCGGTGGAACCTGGGCCGGCTCCGTCTTCGATGTAAGCAGGATCATCGCTGTCCTGGAAGCCGGGAAAGCTGCGTTGCAAAATCAAGAGACGTTGGCTGGCGCAGACGTAAGCGCGGAATAACGGCGGCCCGGCTCACTACGTCGGCGCAAGTTATCATAGTTAGATGAGGCCGCTTACCAGGATCTTACTGGCCTTAGTAATTCCAACCGCCTGGGCTCAGGATCCGGCAGAATTAGTTCGTAAGTCAATTTCTCAAGACCAACTTAGCTGGGTGCGTATGAAAGATTACACCTGGCAGGCGCGTTCGCTCGAACGCCATTACAATTCCCATGGTCAGATAGAATCCAAGAAACAGGAGGTGTGGGAGACGCTGATTCTGGAGGGCCAACCCTACCGTCGCATGCTGGAGCGCGACGGCAAGCCCCTGAATAGCGATGAACGCAGCGCCGAGCAGAAGAAACTGGATCGCGAGGTCGACAAACTCAGTAAAGAAACCCCGCAGCAAAAGCAGCATCGCCTTGAAGACGCGGAAAAGCAGCGTAAACAAGAGTTCGCGTTCGTTTCGGAAATCCCCGCCCTCTTCAATCTGCACCTTGAAGGTGAAGGCACGGTCGACGGCCATCCCGTGTGGATCGTTTCGGGAACGCCAAAGTCCGGCGCAAAACCAAAGGGCCACGATGCCGCCGTTCTTCTCAAGGTGCGCGGGCGTTTGTGGATCGACAAAGTAACCTATCAGTGGGTCAAAGTGGAAGGCGAAACAATCGGCGTGATCTCCTGGGGTGTTTTTCTCGCGCGCTTGAATCCCGGCGCCAAACTTATCTTTGAACAAACCCAAGTAAGTTCCGATGTCTGGCTGCCGAAACGGCTCTTTATGACCGGTAGCGGCCGAGTCGCGCTTCTAAAGCACCTGATTGAAGACCAAGAGATACAGTGGAGTAATTATCGTAAGTTCTCTGTGGATTCGAAGATCGTTGGCGACCAAATGCCATAAAGCCTCCCAAGTGACACTTGTCCTGCGACGTGCACGACAGTCCCACCCGCCGTCAGTTCGCGAATTGTGCCAGTCCCCGCGTTGGAGAAGAAAAGATTGCCGGCCTTGGTCGATTGCGAGTCCGTTTGGGTCGCTGATTTGTGCCATCGGACCGGGGTCTCCGTCGCCCAGCGAACCGGCTACTCCTGTCCCAACGATCGTTGTGATGACACCTGATTTGTCGATGCGACGGATGCGATGGTTGCCGGATTCCGCGATGACCAGACCGCCGTTGGAATCCACTACGCAACTGCTTATCACTCCCAGTTCGGTGGCGGTTGCCTGGCCGCCGTCGCCAGAATATCCGACAAGCCCCGTGCCGGCGAACGCGGTAAGCGTTCCGCCCGGGCTGAGACGCGAAATGCTGCCGCCAAATGGTGAGGTATTCAGGAGACTGCGAGCGACTGTGGTGACGGTAAACTGCGCATGCGCCGTCGCAGGCAGCAAGAATATCGCGACCGCCGCTTCAAAAGCATTTGTTCTTGACCAAACAACGCGCTCAAATGACGTCTGTCGATCATCCTGTTCATACGTTCGAGTGCGAGACTGTCCCTGGGGAGTGACTAACCGAGCAGAGTTGGCCACGAGACTCAGCAAGCGCAACTGCCAACCCCATGCTTATCTCAAATAGTATAATGGCGAGTCGATGGAGCGATCTCGAGTCGGTACTAAGCACCTAAGCTGGGAATCAGCTTCACTTCTTCCCACATACCTGCGGATTCGACGGCGTCACCTGCTCGCTATTCGAGTTCACTCTTTCGAGTAGCTTCGCATACGCGTCCTGTTCACTACCCTGCAGCGAAGCCACGCGGGCCACTAAGTCATTCAGCGAAATCCAGTCGTTCCTGGTCGGATCTTTCACCGTCGCGTCGCCATCTTCGCTGCCATACGCAATGTTAAGTGCCAGCGCAGCCAGTTCCGCCTGGGCCGTCGGCTTCGAGATCAGTTTCTTCAGCTGATCGTAAGCCGTCGTTGCGTCTGCCGGAAGATTCAGACGCAGCTTCGTATTCAGGAGGTTTTGCCAATCCGGGCTGTGCTGGCTCAGCGCCGCCTTTCCTTTACTGCCTGCCCAATACTTCGGAGCCTCTCCGCCCTTCAGGCTCACCGTACAGGCCACCCCCAAATCCGCCGGCTTGGGGGCCGTAGTTTCTCCCAGCGCAAGCGCCACTGGCGCGGACGTTGCCGTCCACACCGAACGGCCGGTGCGCTCCACAGAGACAGTGTAAGCGCCCGTTTTGTACGCAGAGTCTGCAGGCACGGCCGCGCTGAACGTCCCATCTGCGCCCGATTGCAGCACGCCCGATTTTTCTCCTGAGTACTTGATCGCGATCGATCCCACGCCCGGTTCATTCGCTCCCCGTTGCCCGTCGTGATTCAAATCGTAGAACACGGAGCCTGTCACTTTTGCCTGCAAGCATCCGGGCAGCCGGAAGGCGCCGATCTTCGTCGTCAGCGCGGGCGCATTCTCTTTGAAGTAATCGCCCACATACCAAAAAGTGCAATCATCGCTTGGGTCAATCACCGCGCTCGTATAGTCTTGCCAGCGATTTCCGCGTTGCTGTACGCCCTTGCCTTCTACCAGCACCGTTTCCTGCACAGTCAACTGACCAAGCGCGTCGCCGGCCATCCGCACTGCGAAACGCTGGCCTACATAGTGCGGCGGCCCACCAAACGAATAGCCGTATCCGATGTCGCCCAACCGGTCCATCGCCCCGCTCGGCATCCACCGGAAGAACTCATCCGGCGCGTAGGTGCTCTGCTGGTAAAGCGCCGGCGCGCCCGATGCTCCGATGCGGAACTCGTAGCAGCGAACTCCTCCGGCGTTACCCGGTGAACCGTTAACGGAATGCGCCGCGATGATTGATTGATGATCGCCCAAGTTGCGATACACCACGCGCTGCATTAATTTGTCGCCTTGCGCATCCAGGCGAGTTTCGGCTCCCGGTTGCGGCACGCAGTTACTCAACTGCCCGTTGCAAAGGAAGTGATAGGGCGCAACCGGGATCTTCACCGGACCTTCCGCATGCGTGTTCTGTGGATTCGCCCAATCCACAAATACTTTCCAGTAATAGATGCCATCGTCTTGAAAGTATTTGTCGTCATGTTCGCTCATGCCCTTCAACTGCGTTCCGCCATCGGCCAGCATGATGTTCGGAGCTCCGGCCGGCGGCATCGCGATTCCGTCAATGTCGGCGTTGTTGAGAAAATTGACTTCGTCAATGATCAGGCACTGCTCGGTCGCCGCCTCGCCTTTCAACATCTTGTTTCGATGGACGATGCAGTCATGCTTCTGTATCACCGTGTCGCCGGTCGACGTCGGAATATAGTATCCGTCGGTCCAAATCGCCGGGCGTGGGTAATCTGGAAATAACTTGCGGCGGAATTCGTAGCGGTAAAATTCTCCCAGCGGATCTGGCGTCTTACTTACCGCATAGCAAACCGAGTACGGTTCCTCCGGGCGGTTCGG
>DATAUH010000541.1:0-17864 GCA_036268375.1 Bryobacteraceae bacterium
GCGCACGCCGCAGAATACTTTCAGTTTGCCGAGCGCCGGCGTGGCCTTCGCGTCGGTGGTGAGCAGATTGTGAAACTCGTCGAGCAGATGTAGAGCCTGATCGCGGGTTTTGCCTTTAAGCGACTCGGTCATCAGCGATGCGGAGGCGGTGGAGATGGCGCAACCGGCGCCGGTGAAGCTGGCCTCTCGCACCACGTCGCCATCCATTTTGAGAAACAGCTTCAGCTTGTCGCCGCATAGCGGGTTATAGCCGTTGGCGTGGCGATCGGCGTCCGGCATTTCGTGGAAATTGCGCGGACGCTTGCTGTGATCGAGAATGATTTCCTGATAAAGATCGTCGACCATCAGGCGAAGACCTCCTGAACTTTATGTAAGCCCGCGATCAGCGCATCGATTTCGCCGACGGTGTTGTAGAAGGCGAATGAAGCGCGCGTGGTGGCGGGGATCTGGTAACGGTCCATCACCGGCTGGGCGCAGTGATGGCCGGTGCGTACGGCGATGCCCTGGCGATCGAGCACGGTGCCGACATCATGAGGATGGATGTGGTCCATCACGAACGAGATGACAGCGGCTTTTTGCTGCGCAGTGCCGATGATATGCAAGCCGGGGATTTGCGTGATCTTTTCCGTGGCGTAGACGAGCAGTTCATGTTCGTACGCCGCTATGTTCTCAATGCCGATGTGGTTAACGTAGTCTATCGCGGCGCCTAAGCCGATGCCGCCTGCGATATCCGGCGTGCCAGCCTCGAATTTGTAGGGCAGGTCGTTATACGTGGTCTTTTCGAAGCTGACGGTGCGGATCATGTCGCCGCCGCCTTGATAGGGAGGCATGGCTTCGAACAGCTTTTCCTTGCCGTAGAGCACGCCGATACCGGTCGGGCCGAACAGCTTGTGGCCGGAGAAGGTGTAAAAATCGGCGTCGAGCGCCTGCACATCGACCTTCATGTGCGGCACGGCCTGCGCGCCGTCGACTAACGCCAGTGCGCCTGCATCGTGCGCCATTTCGATGATGCGACCGACGGGATTGATGGTGCCCAGTGCGTTCGAGACGTGGCCGACCGCGACCATCTTCGTACGCGAGCTCAGGAGCTTGGCGTACTCCTCGAGGATCAGCTCACCGCGGTCGTTGATAGGGATCACGCGCAACACCGCGCCCTTTTCTTCGCAGAGTAACTGCCAGGGAACAATGTTGGAGTGGTGTTCGAGACCGGCGACGATAATTTCGTCGCCTTCTTTTATGTGGTGGCGGCCCCAGCTTGAGGTCACCAGGTTGATGCCTTCGGTGGTGCCGCGAACAAAGACGATTTCTTCCACTGCATTGGCGCTGAGAAATCGCTTTACTTTAGCGCGCGTCTGTTCGTAGGTCTTGGTGGAACGCTGGCTCAGTTCATGCACGCCGCGGTGAATGTTGGCGCAATCCACTTCGTAGAACTTCACGATGGCGTCGATCACGGCGCGCGGTTTCTGCGCTGTGGCGGCGTTATCTAGATAGACGAGCGGCTTGCCGTGGATGGTTTGTTTGAGGACGGGAAAGTCCTCGCGAATTTTTTCGACGTCGAACGCGCTCGATACCGGGCTAGTTACCGTGCTCATGGAATTTCTCAAACAGTTGGCGCTCCAACGACTCCCGGAGCGAGGGAACCTTGATGCGATCCACGATGTCCTGCGCGAATGCGTAGATCAGCAGGCTGCGCGCTTCGCGTTTCGGAATGCCGCGCGAGCGCAGATAGAACATCGACTCGGAATCGAGCTGGCCGATGGTTGCGCCGTGAGTGCAGCGGACGTCGTCGGCATGAATCTGCAGCTCGGGTTTGGTGTTGATGGTTGCGTTGTCCGAAAGCACCAGATTTTTGTTGGTCTGTTTCGAATCCGTCTTCTGCGCATCCTGGCGCACAATGATGCGCCCGTTGAAAACGGCGGACGATTTGCCGTCGAGGATGCCCTTGTAGACTTCGTGACTGGCGCCGTTCGGTTTGGCGTGGTCGAGCACGGTGTGATTGTCGATGTGCTGCGAGCCGTTCACAATGTAGAGGCCGTTCAGAGTGGCCTCCGTGCCGACGGAGAGGATGGCTCCGGCGTCATTGCGCGCCAGCGCGGCGCCGAGTGAAATCGAATGCGAGGAGAAGTTCGCGTTGCGACCCAGCGATGCCTGCAGCATCGCAACGTGATAGGCCTCCGGGGATTCGAGCTGGACTTTGTAGTGATCGATGACGGCGCCTTCGCCCGCGACGATTTCCGTCACCGCGTTAGTGAGGTACTTGCCCTGGCCGCGGTAGGTTTCGACAACTGTACACTGCGCATGCGCGCCGACGACGATCAATGTTCGCGGATGATGCGCGGCGCCTTCGGCGTGTCCGGCGTCGTAAGTAATCTCGATGGGCGTCTCACGGACCGTGCCGCGCGGAATCTCGACGTAATGGACGTGATCGAGAAACGCTGTGTTCAGAGCGCTAAATGCAGTTTCGGGCGCGTGCTTTCCAAGATGCTGCTCAGCGGCTTCCGGAATGGGGCCGCCAGACGCGGGCTGCGTTTTCCAGTTTGTGCGAGCGATCGGCGCGACATTGGTGAAGCGCCACTCTTCATCGCGCGTGGTGGGAAAACCGAGCTTCGAAAAGCGATCGAAAGCCGCTTCGCGCAGAGCCTGAATCCACTTTTCCTGTTTGGCCTGAGCGCTGAACTCCGCCAGCCAGGCGCCGGCCTGTTCGGCTACCGCGGTCATCGCGCCACTGCCTCCGCCTCGTCTTTGATGCCCAGCGCGGCGTATCCGCCCGCTTCGAGCTCCAGCGCGAGCTCTTTGCCGCCGCTCTTCACGATGCGGCCTTCGGCAAGAACGTGCACGAAGTCCGGCACGATTTCACTCAGCAGCCGCTGATAATGGGTGACGACGATCATCGAGCGCTGCGGTGAACGCATCGAATTGACGCCAGCCGAAACCAGCTTCAACGCGTCGATATCGAGACCGGAATCGGTCTCATCGAGGATCGCCAGGCGCGGCTCCAATACGGCCATCTGAAAAATTTCGTTGCGCTTCTTTTCGCCGCCCGAAAAACCGGTGTTGACGGGACGGTTGAGCAGGGTCTGATCCATCTTCATGGCCGTCATCTTGTCGCGCACCAGATCCAGAAAATCCATTGCGTCCAACTCCGGCAGGCCCTGGGCTTTCCGCACCGTGTTTAGGGCCGCCTTGAGGAAATACATATTGCTAACGCCGGGGATCTCCACCGGGTACTGAAATGCCAGAAACACGCCCGCCTGGGCGCGCTCTTCGGGGTCGAGATCGAGCAGGTCTTGGCCGTCGTAAGTGACCGAACCGCGCGTGATCGCGTATAAATCACGGCCTGCCAATACTTGAGCGAGCGTGCTTTTGCCTGATCCATTGGGGCCCATGATCGCGTGAACCTCACCGGCGTTGACGGTGAGCGAAATGCCCCTGAGAATCTCCCGTCCGCCGACGGTAGCGTGCAAATCTTTGATTTCGAGAAGTGCCATTCGATTGCGCAGAATCCTTCTAAGCTATTGGTCTGTATCCAGGTTAGCTAATCTGTACTTTCTAGTCAAGATTAGGCGCGGAACGGCCGCAATCCGCTGTCGAAAAGGGATTTGAGGGCCGGGAAAGGCTTAGACGCGTTGCGCGCGGCGCAGGGTGTATGTCTCGGGCTTCATATTTTCCTGCTCGAAACGTTTCCAATCGTCCGTAACGTAGATAAGCTTGCCGCTGATGTGGTTGGAACGCTCGGAGGCGAGGAAAAGCGCCAATTGGATCTGTTTTTCGGCCGCCACGCCGCCGGTGACGCGAATATGCTCGGCCTCTTCGACCTCTTTGGCTCCCGCGCGCTCCTCACCGGCCCGCAGGATCTCGTCGGTCATGTAGGTGTAGGCGCCGCCAGGATCAATGGCATTCACCTGGACGTTGTGATCCCGCACTTCGCTTGCGAGACATTCGGCTAAACGTACGACCGCGGCTTTCGAGGCTGAGTATGCCGCGAGGTTGGGGCGGCCGGTGGCTGCGCCCGGGCCGGAAATCATGATGATCTTGCCGGAGCGTTTCTCGATCATAGATGGAAGCGCGGCACGGCACGCGTTGACCACGCCCAGCACGTTGGTTTCGATGGCTTCGTTCCAGGCTTTGGGCTTCATTGTGATGAGCGGTCCGATGGGACCTGGCACGCCGGCGGCGGTGATGAGAACGTCCAAGCCTCCGAACGAGGAGCGCATGCGTTCGACGGCGGACGTGATTTCGTCAGCCTGCCGGACGTCGCCACGAATCTTGAGCGCGGCGCCGCCTGCCTGCTCAATTTCCAGTTTCGCGAGGTCCAGTTCGACCTCGGTGCGCGCGAACAGGCCAACCCGCGCGCCAGCCTGAGAGAAGCCGATCGCAAGACGTTTACCAATGCCTCGGCCCGCGCCGGTAACCAACACTCGCAACCCCTGCTGCGTTTCGGACACTATTTCGTCACCTCTGCGTCGAAAACCCCGGTCTCAATCGTACCGCCGTGCTTCACCTGAACGAATATACGGTAGGCGCCGGGTGAAGGAAATCCATAAGGAAAGGAGACTTCGGCGGAAAGCGCGCCTTCGGGCGCCATCATGTGCCCCGCGTGCGGATTGTCGGGCTGGGTCAATGCAAGCGCGGGCATGGGTACGGAGCCCGAGGGGTGTATGTGAGCGAAGACGCTCAGGTCGGTTCGTACGAATGCCGCGTGTCCCAGCATGCCCATGTAGAGTTCCATATCCGGCGCGGGTTTGCCCTGCGCATCCTCGATTTGAAAACGGAAAATGTACGGCTGGCGCGCGTGCAGCGGCGCGGCGTCACGCTTCCAGACCATGTGGTAACCGCCGCTTATGGCGCTGTCGATTGTGAGCGCTGTGGCTTGCGTGAGTGGCGGGGCAGAGCCTCCGGCATCATCACCCGTAAGCGGCGAGCCGTGAATATCGGGTACCGCCAACTGAGTGGTCGCTGTTTCACCCAGACCGTTTTCGTGCACGATGTCGCCGAATAGGGCATAGTTGCCGGCCGGCATATCGGGCAACTGCTGTTCAAAATCGCCGTCGGCGGCGCGGTCCGGATGCAAATGCCAAACGCGATCCATGGCAGGAATGCGAATCACATACAGATGCATCAAGTGTCCATGATCCGGCAGCAGATCGTCAGTGACTCGATGGAGCCACTGCGGATTTTCCAGATGCAGCCGCAGTTGACTGCCTTGCACCGTGGCATTCAGACGGAGCGGTTTGAAGACGTACTGGCGATAGAACGCGTCTTCTGAATTCCACCAGGACCAGCCGAACCACAGCGCTGCGCCTAGGCCGATAGCAGTGATTGCCATGGCGCGCCGTGCGCGGCCTGCGCTGCTACGCGTGGGAAGTTTGCCTGCTTCCACTGTTGCTTCACGAGCGCAGGCGCCGACGATGCTGACGAGCCCCCAGACCAGCGCGAGCGCAATCGGAATGAGGATCGCGGCCAGCAGTTTCTGCATCGCCAGAACGCGTTTGGGGAGCGCCGGCACTGGCGCGGAAAGCGTACCATGCCCGAGCGCGCCGTCGGCATCGATGCGTACCTGCCATGATCCGGTCGCCATCAGCCAGAGCGCCCCGGTATAGAACTGCGGGTCGGCGGCCGTAGGCTTGGCAAGATCCGCGACCGGCGCGAACTGCTGTTGCTGCGTCAGACGCAGCGGTAGTATGTGGATCTGCTGAAGCTGCGGCGACAAGCTGCGAATTTCGATCTCGGCCACGCCCGGCACAACTTCAGGAGGCCGGATGGTGACCAGCAGTTTGTACGGCCCCGCCATCCCTTCGTAGAAAACATCGGGGCTGCCGACGTGCGCCGCTAAGGGCAGCGCAAAAAGCAGGCACATCAGGCGGCGCATCATCGCTGAATCCGCCGCAGCCAATTGCCGCTGGCAAGGCCAATCCAGGAGGTGACGCTCGCAATCGCGATCGCCAGCGCGGCCTCCGTCCAAAACGCGCCGCCATGCTCAGTCGGAACAAATATATACCGGGCATAGAGGCCGGCTGGGTGTTGAAAGTACGCGAAATATTTGGCGCCCCACCACCAGTTGCGCGCCGCGGGGCTCATCAGGAAATCGGCGAATGGCCACTGCACAGCGGCAAAGGCTGCGAGAAACACGACGCCGGAGATCACGGACTGCAGCCAGACTGGCCAGTGCGGGGTGCGCTGCCAGAGGAGATCGAGCACGAACGCGGGAACGATCAGCAGCAATGGAAATTCGGGAGGCACGAACTGAGTAACGTGTTGATAGACGGGACCCAGTTTCGGTTCTGCCGGAAACAGCGGCAGAATGTGTCCCATCAGGAGAAGAAACACGCTATACACCGCGACGGTGGCCGTAGCCGCCCATCGATAACCGGTGGAGCGTGAAACGCGCGGCAGGATCAGCGGAACCGTCAGAGCGAGCACGCGGTAGAACGAAACCGTGTGCATGTACGGGCGCGTCGTCAACTCCATCTGAAACGCGGTGAGGGCGACCAGAAAAATGCCCGCCGCGTAGAACGTGAGCGCCTGATACCAGATGCGCTCCGCCGGCGCCGCTCGATTCAGAAACGCCTGCAGCAGCGTGAGCACGCCCAAAATTACCCCGAACAGACCAAGGGCGAGAACGGCGTGCGGAGGGCTCAGAATCTTTACGTCGAGACCATATGCGGCGTGCCACCAGTTGTCGAACGGGGCGGAGGTAATCATGCAAAGGCCGCCCCACGCCATGATGAAGGCGCCTAGCGGCCCGCGAAAACCCCACATTTGAACCGAAGCCTTGCGCAACGGCGACGACTTCGAAAACGTGGTCGATAAAATCAGATACGCCGCTGCGATTCCGCCAAGAATTCCGCACAGATGAATGGCGAGATGAGCGGGCGTCCAAAACGTGTCGCGGCCGATCGACTGATGCCAGGAAATATCCCAGTGGACACCGATCATGGCGCTGGTCACGGCGGCGACGGAGCACCAGATGTACCACGGAATACCGCTAGCAGATGTTACGGGAATCGAAGGGGCAGTGGCTTGCAAAAGATGATTATAAAACCGGGACGCGTCGTCGCCTCGGTTTGGAGCCCGTAGATAGGCGCGAAAAAAGCTGGCCTGTTTCTGAATTTACAGGCTTGAGTAATTAAAGAAACGCTTCGCCGGGCCGATGAGGCAATTACATGACTGCTTGCGATGGAGGGCGCGGCTTAAGCGCGAGATTGCAACCTGGAGAGTCCTTATGACGCAAACATGGTCATCCGATGCCATCGCCGGCCGAACACTGCACGTTGAAGTCGCTGGAGATGTCCTCTCCACGACATCCGACGGCATTCGCGGCCGGATCACCCGTGAACTGGCGCGAGCCGGATCGTCCATCGCCGCTTTCGAACTCAACATGGCGCACGCGCGGATGATCGATTCTGCGGGCCTCAACCTTCTGGTATGGCTGATTAAACAGGTCGGGATCCGCGGCGGAAAAGTCCGGCTTCGCCTGTCCGATCCCGAGGTGCTGCGAGCTGTCAGATTTACCCGTCTTGGTCGGGACGCGGAAATCCTCCAGATGGCCTGACAGGGCGCGTGCCCACGGGATGCAAATCCGGCGGTCTCTTGCGATCTAACCCGCGGCCGCTAAGCTCCTGCCAACCCGGCCAGCACGCCGCGCATGTAACTGAACGACCGGAGCACTCCCAACTGCGGATCGTTGTCGTTGATTTCGTATTCCAGGTTCACGCAGCCTTGATAGTTAATTTTCTTGAGCTGCTTGAAAATTGCGGAAAACGGCATCACGCCATCGCCTACATCCACCTGTCCGAATGCCGGTAGTTTATACGCCTCCTGGTTAAAGGCGCCCAGGTCCTTGACGTGCATGTCGAACAGCCGGGATCCAGCCTCGCCGATCGTCTTGAGCACGTCGGCGCCGGCCCGTACCGAGTGGCCGACGTCCATGCACAACCCGCAGCGCGCGTCCAGTTTTCCCACAGCTTCCAGCACCGATTGGGGCGTGGGGAAGTGGTGATCTTCAGGGCCGTGATTGTGGATCGCGATTTTAATGTCGAATTCCTTCACCATTTGCTCCACGAAGGGTAAGTCTTCGTGAGTCGGAGAGCACACCAGCATCGGCAGGCCCACGGCTTTCGCCCATTCAAACGTCGGCCGCAGATCGTTCGCCGATTTTGCTTTTTGCATGCTAACGTTACCCGAGCTCATGAGCTTCAGCCCGGCGGCTTCGTATTCGGCCTTGGCAGCTTGGATCTGCGGAATCGCGTCTTTTGAAAAGGGCGCGCCACCATCCTTGGGCAATCCAGGCATATGCTGCTGTGCACCTGCGGTTGGCGGCTGGTCGGCCTTCAGGCTCAGCCAGGGCGTCTTTACCTGTTTAATGAACTCGATCGCCTTGGCGCGCTCGAACTTCCGGTACGTGTAGGTAGCGATTCCCAGCTTGATCCCCCACGGCTCTGGTTCGATCTTTGCCGACGCCGCGTCGGGATATACCGCGCTCAGGCCGGCCACGCCAGCGGCGCTCAAAAACGTTCGTCGCGTACTTTGCATTCAGACCCTCTTCCTGTCAATGTTAGTCCAAGTACCGCCGGCCATTCGCACGGCTCAGCCGAACAGGTCGGATTGGAACAGGCGGCGGCCCCCGGTTGAGGTGCGCATGGCCCAAAACGCCAGCGCTACCACAACGCAAAGAAGCGCCACCGAATTGGCGAAATACCACGCGTTCACATTCAACGTCGGCGTAGCGCTCGAGACCACGTTATTTGCAAACATCAACGCCGTCACCGTCAAAAGTCCAAGCCGCAGCAGAATGAGCGCGGTAATGCTGAATGCAAGAAACAGGGCGCTGGCGTCGGCGAGACTCGAATGGTTCGCGACTATGGTCAACAAACTGAAGATCGCGCCGAAAGCCGCGGCGGCCAACCACGCGCTGCGCAGCAACAATCGCACCAGGAAAAGCAAAAAGAGAAACAGCAGGGCGTTGCGCACGGCAGGTAGAAGAATCATGCACGATGCGAGTACGCCCCGCAGCCCCATCAGGGGCGCCAGCGACACCTGGCCGGGCGAACCGGCCGCGCCCGTATGCAGATCGTTCCAAAGCCTTGCCAGCGCCATCAGCCAAACTCCGCCCGCTATGCCCAGGAGCACATCGCGTCCCACGATCGGATCGCGAAACCGGCCGGTCAACACTGCGCTCCAACCGATCAGCATCTGCGGAAACCGGCGCCGCATGGAAGGTTCGAGCGCAATGTACACGCCCCACACCACCGCTGCGACGAAGGTGGAGGTTGCGAGCGCGAAGACCAACATTCCGAAAAGGCCCTGCGAAAACGTGAAGTGTCCCCGGCAGATCCAAAGCGCCATTTGCGCGTAGAAGATGAAGATTGCCAGACGAAAGGCGCCGCGTTTGTCGCCTCGGTTCTTCTTCAGATTCGCCCGCGCCAAGAGCGTCGATCCGCCCACCAGGACGATGAACAGTCCCGCCAAAATGCTGAAAGAGATCCAGTCTTCGCCAGTGTCGGAAGCTGGCTCTCGCGACGTTCCCGACCATGGCCCCATTAGCGCGAATGCCACCGGCTTTCCACGCAGTGCCGCCGCTTCCACTCGGAGCGGATACTGTGTGCCGGGCCAGACTCCCGTCCACGCGGCCTGCGTATCCGATGCCGCCAAGAACGTCCTATGCGGTTCGGTAGCCTTCAACTGCGCCGGGTCCAATGCCGCTACAGCGAACAAAGGCGTCCAATCGACGGCCGCCGGCGATTTCGGTGGATCGCCGATCTCTTCGTGCGGCATCGATTCGAAGTAGAGCAGCCGCCCGTTCATGTCGAGATCCAGGCGCACCATTCCTGCTTCGGTGAATGGCGGATCGTCCAGTTGCACCAGAGCCGGGGTCAACAGGTCGTCGTGAAATGTGATCGCAGTCAGCGGCGATTCGCCTTGGCGGTACCAGAAGCGCAAAAATTGGGGACGCCCGTTGGCCGCTTTCCGCCAGTCGGGATGCTTTTCGTGCTTCGCCACATAGTCCATGTAGCCGCCCTCCCAATCGAGGCTGTGAACCGCATCCACCGGATGCGCGTTGCCACCCAGCTTCTGCACAATCTCGCGCGCCTTTTGCGCCAGAATCTCCGGCGTCAGTTCCGGCTGGGCCAATTCGAGAGCGCTGGTGCGTGTCCCGGCCCACGTGGCCAGCCCAAGCGCGAGCAGCACCGATGCAAACAGCGCCGCCGCGATCTTCGGCTGCAAGCCTTCGCCTTCGCCGGCCGCCGCCACCATTTCGGGCGACGGCGTTTCACCGGCGGCGAGCGCTTCCGCTAATGGGTTCCCGCCCGGCAGCGCGGCCGCGACCGCCAGCGCCGAGGAGGGCCGGTTCGCGGGTCTCGCTTCCAGGCAGCGCAAAATGACGCGCTCCACGGCCGGGTCGAGATCTTTCACCAGCGTTGCGGGGCTCTCCGGTACGGTGGTCGTTCGCGCTCGCATCAGGCCTGCAAGCGTGTCGGATTCAAACGGCAGCTTGCCGGTGAAAATTTCGTACAGCACCAACCCCAGCGAATAAATGTCGCTCCGGACCGTGACCTCTTCGCCTGCCAATTGTTCCGGCGCCATATACGCCGGCGTGCCATTGCGAACCTCCGCGCCTTCGATCTGCCCTGCGAGCCCGGCCAGCCCGAAATCCGTCAACAGCGCTTGCCCACGGCTATCCAGCATCACGTTCGAAGGCTTGAGATCGCGATGCAGCACTCCCTTTTCGTGCGCCGCCGCCAATCCCGCGCACAGCTTGCGCGCGATTTCGAGAGCCTTGTCCGTCGGGAGCCGCCCAATGCGGCGCAGCAGCGAGCCTAAATCCTCGCCATCCACGTACTCCATCGAGAGAAAATATTGCCCCTCGATTTCGCCCAGGTCATAAACCCGGCAGACGTTGGCATGCGACACCTGTCGCGCGATTCTCACCTCGTTGCGGAAACGATCGATCGCGTCTGGATGGGCCGCGAGCGATTCCGGCAGGAACTTCAATGCCACGGCTTGGTCGAGCGTCAGGTCGTCCGCGCGGTAAACCTCGCCCATACCGCCCTTGCCCAGCATCGCGATAATGCGGTAGCGGCCGGCAAGTACAGTTCCGGGCGCGAACCGCCCATCGCGGGAGCTGCGCGTCGAAGATGTCCTTGTAGAAGAACTGCGCGTGGCGGCTTGAGGCGTTACCGCCGCGGGCGTGGAGGTCGCTACGGTCTGTGTGAGAAACGCTTCACTCGTTGAAACTGCCGCCGAGCACCCTGGGCAGAAGCGCGCGCCATTCGGAATTTCCGTTCCGCATGAGGAGCACTTGCGCATCGGCCCCATCATCGCACGGCGCTACTGGTCGTGAACGTCCTCGAGATACGTGTAGCCGTGCAGACCCTCTTCGTAGAATTTCAGGAATGCGCCGCTCTCTTCATACGTGAGCCGACCTTCGCGCAGAGCCGATTCCACATCGCGGCGCATCAGCGTCACCAGCGAGTCATGCGTGAATTGCACGTAGTTCAAAACTTCGCGAACCGTATCGCCTTTGATCACCGAATCGAGAATCGTCTCGCCCGATGGTCCGAGGCGCACGTGCACCGCGTTGGTATCGCCGAAGAGGTTGTGCAAGTCGCCCAGAATTTCCTGATAGGCGCCCAGCAGGAACGCGCCCAGATAATAATCGCCACCGTCAAACGGATGCAATTGCAGCGTGCGCTTCACATCGCGACGGTCGATGAACGCGTCTACTTTGCCGTCCGAATCGCAAGTGATATCGCCCAAAACCGCGGGCCGCGTGGGTTCCTGCTCCAGGCGATGGATCGGCATGATGGGAAACAGTTGCTTGATCGCCCAACTATCCGGCATGCTCTGGAACAGTGAGAAGTTGCAGAAGTAGGTGTCGGAAAGCATCGCGTCGATGCCTTCCAGCTCTTCCGGAAAGTAATCCAACTCGCGCGCCTGACGCTGAACCTTGCGCGTGATGGCCCAATACAGATTCTCCGCGACGCACCGCTGCTCAAGCGATAGGTAGCCCAAGCTGAACAGGTTCAAAGCCTGGTCGAGCGCTTGCTGCGCGTCGTGATAACTTTCCAGCAGATTCTTCGCCGTCAGCCCGCGGAACGTTTCCTGCAGATCGATCAGCGGCTGCTCCGCATCGGGTGGAGGCTCCGGCGGCACGTCGGAATCGCCCATGCCCGAAACGCCCAGAACGTTGAACACCAGCGCGCTGTGATAAGCCGCGATCGCTCGTCCGCTCTCGGTCACGATCGTCGGGTGCGCGACATTTACCTCATCGCACACGTTCTGCACGTGATAGATGATGTCGTTGGCGTATTCCTGCAGCGTGTAGTTCACACTCGATTCAAAGTCGGTCTGCGAGCCGTCGTAATCGATTCCCAAGCCGCCGCCGACGTCCAGATACCGCAGCCCTGCGCCCGCGCGCGCCAGATCCACGTAGACGCGCACCGCTTCGTTCACCGCGCCTTTGATTTGCCGGATGTTCGTGATCTGGCTGCCTAGATGGAAGTGCAGAAGGTTCAGGCAATCCGCCATTCCCAGGTCCTTCAGTTCCTGCAGCGCGCGCATTGCTTCTGTTGCCGAAAGCCCGAACTTGGAGCGGTATCCGCCGGAAGATTTCCAGCGTCCCGAGCCGCGGCTGGCAAGCTTTACGCGCAGCCCAATCGCCGGCCGGACACCCACCTTGGCGCTGTACTTGATGATCAAATGCAGCTCGGTGTACTTCTCAACCACCGGAATGATAATGCGGCCCGCCTTTTGCGCCAGCATCGCCATCTCGATGTACTCGTCGTCCTTAAAGCCGTTGCAGATGATCGGGGTTTCGTTGTCGGCCAGCGCCATTACAGCCATCAGCTCAGGCTTCGATCCCGCTTCCAGGCCGAACTTGTACGGCTTGCCGAACTCCAGTACCTCTTCGATCACCTGGCGCTGCTGATTCACTTTGATAGGGTAGACGCAGCAGTAGTTGCCCTGATAACGGTGCTCGATAATCGCAGTCTGAAATGCGCTGTGAATCTCGCCCAGACGATGCTTGAGAATGTCCGCGAAGCGAATCAGAATCGGCAGATCGATGCCGCGTAGCAGCAGCGTGTCGATCAGTTCCTTCAAATCGATGAAACGCGACGGGTCCTTTTCCGGGTGCACGCGGACGTGCCCGTTGTCTCCGACCGAAAAGTAGCCTTTCCCCCAACTGGCCACGTCATAGAGATCGCTTGCCAGTTGCGTTGTCCATCGTTCCGTCGGCTCGATTACGATCGACCCTTTGCGCCCGTTTCGTTCCAACAGCTTCATTCCTCCGTAGAGACGCGAAATCCTCTTTTGACCGAGAATTCCGCTGAACTTTCAGTTTCCTTCGAAATGCCGGGGGTGGCAAGGAAAAATTGAGCAATATGCGTGGCCCTTCAGAACCGGTCGCGCCTCCTCGCCGCCATTTCGCGCGTTGCTACACTGAGGCCAATCGATGCGTCTTCGTACATCCACGGTTTCAGTCGTATTACTGTTCGCAGCCAACATTTGCGCGCTCGCCGCCACCACCCGCGACTGGGAAAAGTTCCCGGCGGTCATTCAGCGGCCCGCTCCAACGACGCTCTACGCTCTCGGAGACATCCACGGCGACTACTTGCGTCTGCTCCGCCTGCTGGCTGCGGCGCGCATCGTAGCCAACGCTCCCTCTCAGCCAGGCCAGATCGAGTGGAGCGCCGGTTCGGCCATGCTCGTCGTCACCGGCGACATGATCGACAAGGGGCCGCGCCCGGTAGACGTGCTTCATCTGTTGATGGCGCTGCGCGTTCTCGCGCATCATGAGGGTGGCGAGGTGATCCTGCTCGCCGGCAATCACGAAGCGGAGTTTCTGGCGGGTCCCGATCCCGGAAAAGCCGCCGATTTCATCGCCGATCTGGTAAAAAATGACTACAAGCCGAATCAAGTCGCCGCCTGTCATAGCGATCTGGGCGAGTTTCTCTGCCGCCTGCCATTCGCTGCCAAAGTGGGCGACTGGTTCTTTTCTCACGCCGGCAACACCGACGGCCGCACCTTAGCGCAGCTCAATTCCGATCTGCACTCTGGCGTTTCGCATAGCGGATTTGCCTCGAAACAGCTTGTCGCTCCCGATTCTCTGCTTGAGGCGCGCTTGGGCGATGGCAACACCTGGTTCGACTCTGCGCCTCCCGGCGAGCGCGTCACCGTCGGGTATGAACGTCAATTGCTCGCTGCTTACGCGCATGCCGTGGGCGCTCAGCACATCGTGCAGGGCCACCAGCACGGAGAGGTGCGCTTTGCCGATGGCGTTACGCGCCGGGCCGGTGAAATGTTCCAACGCTGGGGGCTGCTCTTTCTCATCGATGTTGGAATGAGCCAGGGCGTCGGCGACAGCCACGGCTCCGTTCTACGGATCACCAACGGAAAGGCCGAAGCCATTTGCGCTAACGGAGCCACAACTGTTTTGTGGATGCCCTCCACTGCCGTGGACGTGGGCCGCGCGCCAATCTGCAATAACTAGTCTTTATTGCGTAAATTGACAATTACATTCTGAAGTTGGCTGCCGTTAACCTCGCGCTTTCGCCATCGGAACGGTTTGGCATGATCGTTGTGCCTCTTGAAGAAGGCTTCAATTGCCTCGCGCAGCTGATCTTTGGTCTTGAACCTTCCTCCGTTCAGGGTCTTGCGTTGCAGCAGACTGAAGACGATTTCAATCTGGTTCAGCCAACTGGCCGACGTCGGAGTGCAGTGAAACTGGACTCGTCCTTCGAACTTCTCCAGCCATTGCTCGTTTCGTTTATGCGGTGAATAGTTGTCGAGGATAACGTGGATTTCTCGGTCCTGCGGCTGATCCGCCAGCACACGATCCAGGAACCCAAGGAAGTCCTCCCGCTTCTTGTATGCGGTGAATTTCATGTGAACCTGGCCAGTCTCGACTTCAAGAGCGGCGAACAAATTCAGCGCGCCGTGGCGCTTATAAGTGCTCTTCAGGGCGCGCACTACTTTACCGCTGTCGGTCTCCACATAACCGGAGGGCCGTTCCATCGCCTGGATGCCCGGCTTCTCATCCACGCTCAACACCACGGCGTTTAATGGCGGGTTCAGATATAACCCGACTACATCCGCGGCTTTTGGGGCGAACTCCTCGTCGGTACTTACACACCAACTGCGCCGCCGTTGGAGATAGATCCCATCGCGACGCAGGACTCGCCACACCGCATGCACACTGGCGTCGAGCCTTTCCGCAACCGCAGGTCCATCCCAGTGGGACATGCCTGGCGGCGGTGGCTCCTCCAGCAAGGCCAAGACTCGGTTTCGAAATGCCTTATCGTATTGCGCCGGCTTACCCGACCGCGGCAGGTCGCGGAGTCCTCTCAGCCCGAACAGCGAGAAGCGTCGGCGCCATTTGGAAACAGAAGGGACGGAGACCTTCAGGTCCCGAGCCACTTGCTGAATCTGTTTGCCTTCAAGGCAGGCCAGAATGATCCGTGCACGCTCCACCATGCGCGCCTCCGCCGTGCGGTTCTTCGTCAGAGCCGCCAAACTCGCCCTGTCTTCACTGGAGCATTTCAGTTCAGGTGCATGTCTGGGCATCTCCCAAATATTTTATTGCAGAAGTGTATTACTGCAATTAAGCACTAGATCACCAGCATGCAATCGCCGTAGGAATAGAACCGGTAGCGCGCTTCCACCGCGTGCCGGTAAGCCGCCAGCGCGAGTTCCGTTCCGGCAAACGCGCACACAAGCATCAACAGGCTAGTCTTCGGCAGATGAAAGTTGGTCAGCATTGCTCCCACGCAGCCGAACTGATATGCGGGGCGAATGAAAATCTCCGTCTCGCCCGATTGCGCCGTCACGCCGCCGCCCGCGCACGCCGTCTCCACGGTTCGTACGCTCGTGGTCCCGACGCACACCAGGCGTTTGGCTGCGCTCATCCGCGCCGCGTTCGCATCATCAATTGCGTAACTCTCCGCGTGCAGCCTCCCGGTCGCCATCTGTTCGTCGTGTAACGGCTGAAACGTTCCCAAGCCCACGTGCAGCGTGACTTTCGCAATATCTGCGCCACGTTCACGGCATGCCTCCAGAACCTCCTGTGTAAAGTGCAGTCCGGCCGTTGGCGCCGCCACCGAGCCTCGTTCCCGCGCAAACACCGTCTGATACCGCTCGCGATCTTCCGCCCGGTCTTCACGCCTGATATAAGGAGGCAGCGGCACGTGTCCGACACGCTCAAACGCCGCGTAAAGATCGCCGTCACCCTCGAATCGCACCGTGCGTTCTCCGAACTCGCCTCTCGCAACGACCTCGCACTCCAGTTCCTCGCCGAACTGGATCCGCTCGCCAATTCCGATCTTCCTTCCGGGTCTCACCAGCGCCTGCCACTCGCGATTTCGTCCCGTAGGCCGTAGCAGGAACACCTCCACCGCTCCGCTGAGGTGCTCGGCGCGCTTCGGGTTGTTGCGCCCGATCGCTAACGCATTCACGCCCGCGCGGCGTCCCATCAACCGGGCGGGAAATACTCGCGAATCGTTCAGAACCACGCAGTCGCTTGGGCCTAAATAGGAAGGGAAGTCGCGAAACGCGCGATCCTCCCATCGGCCCTGCGCACGATCGATCACCAGCATGCGCGAAGCCGCGCGGTCCTCCAATGGCTCCTGCGCGATCAACTCCTCCGGCAGGTGAAAATCGAACGCGTCCAGATCCATGAGGGAACTTTCACTGTACCGAAAACAGCGAACCCTGCTCTTCGCCTTGAAACAACTCCGGCTTGTAGTTCGCATGCCGCGAATCGAGTCCGTATCGATCGCGGATCTGCTGAATCCGCTCCCGCAACATGTCTTTATAACCGTTCCCCAGGTAGGCGCTCTTTTCGTATTGCTGCCGGTAGCGCGGCGCAAGCTGGGGAAAATGCTGTTCAAGAAACGGAAAGAACACCTTCTGCGCGCAAGGCATCAGAAACAGCGCCCCGCCTCCGAAATAGCGCGCGCCCGCATCTCGCGCTGCCTTCGCCAGCCGGTCCAACTGGCGCTCGCTATCGGTGATCGCCGGCATCACCGGATTCGGATTCACACCCACGTGCAGCCCCGCCTCGCTGAGTTTCTGTACCGCCTTCAGACGCAAATCCGGACGCGGAGCCCGTGGCTCTAGCAGTCGCGCCAGCTTGGCATCCAGAGTGGTGATGGTTAGCGTAAGGTTCAGGGTATTTCCGCGTGCGACCTCTTTTAGAAGGCCCACATCGCGCACGATCAAGTCCGATTTCGTAATCAAACCGATGTGCCGTCCTCGTTCGGCTGATAGCGCCTCGAGGATCGATCGCGTTCGCTCGTAACGGCGCTCAGCCGGCTGATAGGGGTCGGTCGCCGTCCCTATTGCGATTCCATCCTCGCGTGGGACACGCCGGAGTTCCTGCCGCAGCAAATGCGCAGCGGCGGTCTTAGCGTAAATCCGATTTTCAAACGCGCTGACGTCCAGCTCCATGAATTCGTGGGCGTACCGCGCGTAGCAATATTTGCAGCCGAATTCGCAACCTCTATAAGGATTAATGCTCCAGCGGAACGGCATACCGTCTTTGACCCGGTTGAGTACGCTCCGCGTTGGAATTTCGAAATATTGGACGGTTTGCTTGGCTTCGATCAGTTCGCCCGAAGCCGCAAGTTTGGCGATTCCTACAAGTGCCATGGGGAGTATTTTCGCCTTTTGTTCGCCGATACGCAAGGGCCTGTTTTAGTGTGGGTGAGAACTTTCGAACGGTTCCGGCAAAAATCGGGGTACAGAAGAGAATTCAGGAGGTTCCACCGCGTAACTCGCAGCAGAATCAGCACGACAGGCGACGATGGTTGCCGCTCGCGCTTCAAAACTGGCTATTGGGAGGCAGTTCTCCACCCGCTCGCGGCGGA
>DATAUH010000542.1:0-5444 GCA_036268375.1 Bryobacteraceae bacterium
GCGTTCCTGCCGCCGCGACCGCCTTCGGGTCAGATGGACATGCCGGAACTTCCCGTGCGCGGCAAAGACGAAATCTCCGTGCTTGCGGATTCGTTCAACCGCATGCGCCGCAGTCTAGATCGAGCGCTCAAGATGTTGGGCGGATCTTAGATGCGTCTATAAATAGGAAAGCGTGCAGGCCTTTAGAAATGCCGAGGAGAGGTTGACGAGATGGCCCTATGCTTCTTTGCGAGCTTTGGGGCTTTGCGGCTTTGCGTGATTAATGCTTTTTGAATCTCGCCAAGACGCAAAGCTCGCAAAGAGAGGCAAGAACGCCTCGGGCATCGCGGAACGGCCGCATCAATCTCGGTCACTTCGCGTGCTCCCCGGTCTCTAGAGGTTCAGCGTCACAGTCGCGACTGACATCGCGGGCAGTGCGATGCGGAAGCTCCCGCCGTTGACGGCTACGTGGTGCGGTTTGATCGTCACGCGGTCAGGATTGTCGAAGCTGTTGTAAGCGTTCAAATCGCTGTCGTGTAGAATCTGCGCCGTGCCGCTTTTCGCCGTCACATCGTGGAGGGCGCACTCCACATCCATCGCTAAATCGTGTCGCGGATTCACCAGCGTCACCACCATCTGGTTTCCCTGCTTTGACGCTGACATCGAAAGCTCCGGCGTCGGATCCTGCGCGTTCCTGCCGCCGCGACCGCCTTCTGCACCGGCGTGCATGCCGTCGTACTCCACCTTCACGGCCGTGTTCCCGCGGTGCGGTTTGAACATCATGAAGGCGTAATAGCTTGTCGTGCGCACGCAGTTCTTGCCTTCCGGTCCATCCGTCATCAGCACCGCCTGCAGGACGTTCACGATCTGCGCGATATTGCACATGAACAGCTTGTCGGCCTGGCGATTGAAGATGTTCAGGCCCAGGCCAGCCGCGACGGCGCTGCGAGTTGTCGACTGCATCCAAAGCTTGCCGTACTTTTCTTCATCGCTTGCGGGGATGCGGTCCCAAACGCCCCATTCGTCCAGAAAGAGTCCCATGCGCCGCTGCGGATCGTAACCGTCGAGAATCGTGCGCTGCTGTATGATCGCCTGCTCCACGCGCGGAAAAATGTTGAACTGCGTGGCCGCCGCTTCCGGCGTGAAGTGCAGCGGGTCGAGCGTGCCGCCTTCGTAATAATGCATAGAAAAGCCGCTGGGCATCGGTCCGCGCGCGGCCAGCGTATCCAGAAATCCGCGGCTCCAGCGCGCATCGTTGCCGTTGGGTCCGCAGCCCACCAGATATACTCCCGGTTGGCCCGTGATGCGACGCATGTCGCCGCCCGCGCCGATCAAATTACCGAAAGTTGCGAAGCGCCGAAACTCGGCCGCCGCGGCCTCCGGCGCAAAGTTTCCGCCGCACCCCCAAAGCTCGTTGCCCACGCCCCAATAGCGCACGTTGAAAGGCTCGGGGGAACCGTTCGCGGCCCGCTCATCGGACAGGGTACTGCCCTTCGGGAAATTGCAATACTCCACCCACTCGCGAAATTCACGCGGTTCTCCGGTTCCCACATTGGCTGCGAAATACGGCTGGGCGCCGATCAGCTTGCAGAAGCCGATGAATTCGTGCGTGCCGAAGCTGTTGTCTTCGGTGTAATGGCCCCAGTTCACGTTGACACGCTTCGGCCGCTGCGCCGCCGGGCCAATGCCGTCGCGCCAATGATAATCGTCCGCAAAGCAGCCGCCCGGCCAACGCAACACCGGCACCCCGAGCGCCTTTAGATAATCGACCGTCGCTTTGCGATAGCCATTCACGTTCGGTATCGGCGAATTCTTGCCCACCCAGATGCCGCCATACGTGCAACTGCCAAGATGTTCGGCGAAGTGCGAGTGCAGTTCCGGGCGAATGGTGGCGATCTCATCCGACGCGTGAATCGTTGCCTTTTTCGACGCGGCCGTCTGGCTGAAAAGGCTGCGTGGCAGCAGCGTGGCGAGCGACGCCGCGGCGCCGGTGCGGGCGAACTGGCGGCGGGTGAGGTGTTGGCTCATTTGGTGGCAATCTTAGCACGGCCCCTGCCCGACGTGTAAGCGTTTTCAGGCCTCAAAATGTAAATCGAAGCTGAAGGTCCACCTTGCGGTTGTACGTGCTTGCCGCGCCGCCGTGCGTCATCACCACCAGGCCGCCCAAACTGCGCGGCTGTCCGAAATAGGGCGACGAAAGATCACCCTCCGGCGAGCCGTAATTCGCACGGTTCAGGGCATTCATCGTAAATGCGGAAAAGGTGACGCTGTCACGTTTGCGGCCGGGTGTATCCGCCATCGCGGGCATCGCATGCGACGTGGCTTGAGCCGTCGCGCCGTTTGGCTCGCCGCCGAACCACCACGTATGCGCGATGCGTACGCCCAGGTTGACTGCCCAAGGCCCGATCGCGGAATTGCGTCCGATCACCGGCGTTCCGGGCGGAGGCAGCAGATCGAAGCAGCCGAATCCGGGCGCAAACTTCAGATTGGCGCCTTCGCAAACGCTCTGCGAAATCGATGTCAGCAGTGCAGGTCGCGCCGCTGGAAATCCGGTGCTGTTCGGGTCGAGTCCGGTCGTGATATCGTACGGCGCTCCGCTGTTGACCACGAAGAATGGGCTCATACTGAACCCAAGCGGCGCTGCGATTGATCCGCCCAGCACCAGCCGATGTCGTATGCCGCCATATGACGAAGGCCCCCACTCCGCCCGCAGATTGTATGGGTTCGCGGGCACGCCTTCGTTGTTGTCCCAACCATAAGAGAGTGTGTAATTGCCGAACAGAGTCGCCACTTTCGTGTTGATATCGGTCTGCGCCATCGCCTGGCTTTGCCGGCTCAGCCCCGCCGATTCCGTCAACAGCCGCACCGATGCGTCGCCGAACGGATACGCGCCGCCCAGAGGCGTATTTACATTGCGCGAGTTCAGAAGATGCGCACCACGGCTTCCGATCCACGTGAACGCTGTGCGCGCGGACTTCGTCCACTGCCGCTCCACGCTCACGCTTGCCTGATAGAGTCGCGGCGCCACGATGCCACTGTAAACCGGCTGTAATTCCTGCGGCTGCGCGCCGGCGCGCAACTCATCGAGCGGCGGAATCGCCGGAAAGAAGCTCGGGTTGAGGATCAGATACGATTGCTGCGTGACGCCGTTGTATCGCATTGCATTCAAGCTCGTGGTGATCGGGATGCGATCGTAAAACACGCCCACGCCGGCGCGCAGGACCGTCTTGTTCGATCCCCACGCGAGACCGAAGCGCGGCGCCCAATCGCGCCGGTCGCCGACGTTCGTCTGCGCCTCGTAACGAAGGCCGATGCTCAGCATCACGTTCGACCGTACGTGCCAATCGTCGTTCACAAATGCGCCAACATCCGTTTGCGGCACGTGCGTGGATGGCACTCCTGCGTTGATGGCGAACTGCGCCGGCGTCGCGGTCCCCGCCAGAGCCGCTTCGTACTGCGCCAGCGTGTAGAACGTGAAGGCGCCTTCAAAATTAGTCAACGATGCGTCCATGAGCCCGGCATATCTCACGCGGCCACCCCACTTCCACGTATGCTTGCCGCGCAAAAGGCTCGACAGGTTGCTCCACTCCCACGAATTGGTCGCCGTGTGCGAGTTCCCGATGGTCGCGCCGCCGCCAAAAAATGCGCCCACGACATCAATCCCCACGCTACTGTTGCCGGCGAGTTCGCGGTCTGTCGCGCGTAGAAATTGAAAACGAGTTTCGCTCATCGCGTGCACGGAAAATGCAGCCGTTTCGCTGATCTGCGCGGTCTCCTCGGCCTGCCACTCTCGATACGCGCGTGAGGGCAGATTGAAACCGCCCACGCCCTGGTTGTCTATCGACGCGCGCGTCTGCTGGAAGCGCGCCGTCAGCGTGTTTTTCGCATCGAGCGCGTAATCCACACGCGGGTTCAGCATCCATCGCGTCTGCGGCGCCGGAACAACTTCGTTGATTGTCTGCATCGACGTAGTTGCCAACACGAAAGCATCGTCGTTCGTCCTCCGGAGATCTCCATCGAACGTGAATGACGCGCGATTCCTCCGCAGCGGCCCGCTCGCGCTGAAGCTGTAAAGCTGAGCCCGATAGGGCGGCGGTCCCGCAATCGCGATCAACGGATTTCGCGCATCGAGCGCGCCATTGTTGATCTGCGTGAAGATCTGCCCGTGAAATCTCTCGCTGCCGGGCTTCGTGAAAACCTCTATCCGTCCGAATCCAGGCCTGTCATACTCGCTCGAAAAAGGATTCGCGTTCACCCTCACTTCGCCGATCGCCGATTTCGGCGGCAGGTTACCGGCGGTGAATCCATCCACGAACATCTGCCCGCCGTTTGGGCCGGGCGCAGGGCCGGCCAGCGCCTGCAACTGCAGCGCGAGCTCATCCGGATCGTCCGACAGCGCCGCGATCTTGCGCTGTCCTACCGTGAGCGCCCCGCCATTCGCGTCCGGTTCGAGCGCGAGTTGCCGGTCTCCCAAGTTGACCTTGGTCGCGCTGCGCAGCGTCGCAATTTCAAGCGGAACGTCGAGTGTAGTCGCGCCTTCGACGGTCACATTCCGGATCGCCGTCGCGAATCCCGCGGCCGATACCGTCACATGATACTTGCCGGGTGCGAGGTTCACGAACTCATACACGCCCGAACGTCGCGATCGTACGTTTTTCTTCGCGCCCGGGCCGCGCACTTGCACCGCGGCCCCAGCGATCGCCGCGCCAGAAGGGTCCGTCACCGTGCCGCAAAGACTTGCCGCGGCGAGCGGCATTGCGAGAGACACGCCGAGCGTCAGAACTGTAATCGCTTGGATCATGGAGATTTCGAAAAGTGCGCCGTCAGATCTATTTGCCGCGGCGCGTGTTCTAAGGAATAATCGCCGGCAGGCTGAGATTGGCGCCGCTGCCCAACATGCCGCCGTGCATGCGTACGAATGCGGCCATGCCGCTGTTCGCTTGCTGCGCGCTTGCAGGCTTACTCATCTCGACCAGCAG
Organism: Bryobacteraceae bacterium; assembly: GCA_036268375.1. Lineage (GTDB taxonomy): Bacteria > Acidobacteriota > Terriglobia > Bryobacterales > Bryobacteraceae > PALSA-243. The sequence goes on from DATAUH010000542.1 coordinate 4,959, forward strand.
GTCGGCATTGGTCAGAAGCATGATGACGGTCAATTCGCCGTTCTTCGCGGCGGTGCTCGTGAGCGCCACGCCGCCGCCGATCTTCAGATCTTCCATGCGCGCAGCAGGAAGCGAGGTCAGCATCTGCGTAATGTCGAAATTCTTCATCGCGGCCGGTGGGCCGGCAGCATCGTGGTTCGCCGGCTTTCCGCCCGACATCGCCAGCGCGATCATGGATCGCATATCAGGCAGCTTCTTCATCTGCGATTCCGCGCTCAGCCGCACGCGCCAAACCTTTCCGTTGGCTGCTTCCGAGATTTGCAACGAGTGCTCTTCAGCGTCGATCGCCGTGACCGTTCCGAGCTTCGTCAGAAACGCGCCAAACACGAGGTCATCAGCCGTCATGCTCGTTCCGTCCGCGCTCTTTTCGCCGCGCGCCTGCGCCTGATCGCCAACCGCAATTTCCTGAATCGCGCTTGGAACCGCCGCTGTGAATTTCACTGAGCC
>DATAUH010000543.1:0-4359 GCA_036268375.1 Bryobacteraceae bacterium
TCGCCTCTCGAACCGCGGGCAGGTGATCGCGGATGGCAAGCTCACGCCGATTCTTGGGGCGATTTCGATGGATCTGACCACCATCGACCTCAGCCACACCGACGCTCTCGCGCCCGGCGACGACGTGACGCTGCTCGGAACGGAGGGTGACGCGTCACTCGATGCGCAGCAGATTGCGCGCGTCGCCGGTACCATTTCCTACAACATTTTGTGCAGCATCAGCGCGCGCGTGAAGCGCGTGTACGTGGACTAAATCGGATTTCTCACGCTGTTTCGTAGCGAGGCGCGTCAGAAGGCTGCGGGTACGAGACGCGCGCCGGTCAGCGCGCGGAGGCGTACTTGAACAGTACGTCGAGCACGGTGATCAAGCGCAACGAAGTAGACGCGGCATTATCACGCGCCGCCTGTAGAAACGGCGCGAGAAATCCGGACTAAATCGGCTCAGTAAGTCTGGCTGCCGTTGGTGGGCAAAGTGCCGCGCCGCAGATCCAGCACCAGGTTCATCACCAGGCGCTCAATATCGTCCCGCACCTCGCAATGCATCTGGTAGCTGATGCGAATCGGGTCCACTACGTCCCAGGCGATCACACGGTCACCCGGCGGGTTCTTCAAATCCGTCCCCGACATGTTGACGATCAGATCGAAATGCGCGCGTCCCATTTGCCGCAGATGCTTCGGAAAGTGCTCGCGCAGGCTGATGTTTTTTTCCTCCATCGCCCGAGCCGTATCCGCCGCCACAGTTGCAGCCGGAGTGAGGCCTGCGCTGGCAGGAATAATCACATCGCTTCCGTAGGTCCTCGCGAAGGCCTCTGCCATCTGGCTGCGGCAGGAGTTGCCCAGACACACGAAGAGTACCTTCTTTTTTTCGGAGGGCGTCATAGCTTCTCGAGGAACAGACGGTGAACGCGGTCATCCCTGGTAAGCTCCGGATGGAACGTAGCGGCTAAGTGGCGGCCGTCTTCCACCAGGACCGGGTCGCCGGCGTAACTCGCAAGCACCTTAACGCCGGGCCCGGCGCGTCGGATTTTGGGCGCGCGTATGAACACCGCTTCCAGTTTATCCGCGCCCGCCCGGCCGGCGAAATCAGGAGTTGGCTGTAGTTCTGTGACGCGGCTATCAATTTGGCGACCGTACGCATTGCGTTCGATCGACAGATCCATCAGCCCCAAACTTTCCTGCGGCGGGTTCGAAACCTCGTTCGCCAGCAGAATCGCGCCCGCGCAAGTGCCGAAGACCGGCTTGTGGCGTCCGAACTCGTTCAACGGGCCCCACAGGTCTTCGTAGTGGAGCAGCTTCAGCATGGTGGTGCTTTCGCCGCCCGGGATGATCAGCCCATCGATCGCATTCAACTGATCGGCATCCCGCACCATTACGGGTTCGGCGCCCGCCCGCTCGAGCGCCGCCCCGTGCGCTGCAAAATCCCCTTGCAGCGCCAATACCCCAACCTTTTTCATTACCAGCCCCGCGTCTGCAGCAGCTCCGCTTCCGGCAACTTGGAGATATCCAGGCCCGGCATGGCATCGCCCAGTTCGCGGCTGGCTTCGAGCAGCTTCTCCGGATTGTTGAAGTTCTTCGCCGCTTTCACGATCGCGTTGGCGCGCGCCTGCGGATCGCTCGATTTGAAGATGCCGGAGCCCACAAACACCGCCTCAGCACCCAACTGCATCACCAGCGCGGCGTCCGCGGGCGTCGCAATGCCGCCGGCCGAAAAGTTCGGCGTCGGCAGCTTGCCGTGCTTGGCGACCCACTCCACCAGCTCCAGCGGCGCCTGCAGTTTCTTGGCTTCGTGCACCAGCTCTTCTTTGCCAAGCACCGTCAACTGCCGCATCTCTTTCACGATGGTGCGAATGTGGCGCACGGCCTCTACGATATTGCCGCTGCCCGCTTCGCCCTTGGTGCGGATCATCGCCGCGCCTTCCGCGATGCGCCGCAGCGCTTCGCCCAAGTTGCGCGCGCCGCAGACAAACGGCACTTTGAAATCGTTCTTGTCGATGTGGTGCTCTTCATCGGCCGGCGTCAGCACTTCGCTTTCATCGATGTAGTCCGCGCCCAGAGCTTCCAGGATGCGCGCCTCCATGAAGTGGCCGATGCGCGCCTTCGCCATCACCGGAATCGTAACCGTCGCCATGATCTCTTCCATCTTCGAGATGCTGGCCATGCGCGCCACGCCGCCCTCTTTGCGGATATCCGACGGCACGCGCTCCAGCGCCATCACCGCCGTTGCGCCCGCGTCCTCGGCAATCTTGGCCTGGTCCGCGTTGGTGACGTCCATAATGACGCCGCCCTTCAACATCTCCGCCAGTCCGACCTTCACCCGAAACTGCTCGCTAGAAAACTGAAACATGATTTGCTCCTTCTCGAAAAAAGTAAACCTGATCGCCTAAACCACTGCCGGAGCCATTTCTGAACTGCGCGCGCCGGCTTCCATATCTTCCCGAACCACACGTCCCAACATCGCAATGCCTCGTCGGATCTCCTCCGGCGGCAGGCCGGCAAAACTCAATCGCAGCGCGCCCGCCTCCTGCCGCGATACCGCAAAATACCGGCCAGGCAGGTATGCCACGCCCGCCTCGCGCGCTCGCGGCAAAATCTGCGCCGCATCCAGCGGCTCCGGCAAGCGCACCCAAACGTTCATGCCGCCAAGCGGCTTAGTCCAGCGAGAGCCCGCGGGCAAAAACTCAGCGCAGGCATCCAGCGTGGCGCGCAAACGTTCGGAGCCAGCCTCCAGCATGCGCGCGCGATGCGACGCCAGCCGCCCCGACTCCGCAAATTCCAGCAGTACCGCCTGCGACAACTGGTCCGTGTGCAGATCACTTGCAGCCTTCGCCTGCCGCATGCGCTCGATCAGTGGCCTCGGCCCCAGCGCCCACCCGACGCGCAATCCCGGAAAGCTGATTTTGGAGAAGCTCCGCAGCAACACGGTGCCGCCCTGCTCATCCAATCGCTTGATCGCCGCCACCGGCTCGCCCTCGTAGCGCAATTCGCCATACGCATCGTTTTCGACCACCGGCACGCCTTTCGCGCGCGCCGCCTGCGCCAGCGCGCGGCGCGATGCCTCAGACAACGTCGCGCCGGTGGGATTTTGGAAATTGGAGGTGACTACGATCATCCGCGGCCGCTCGCGCTCCAGCACGCGTTCGAGTTGCGCGACTTCGATTCCGCCCGGCCCCACCGGCACGCCTGCGAGTTGCGCCCCCACTCCTGCCAGCACATTGCGCAATCCCGGATAGACGGGATCTTCCACCAGAACCGTATCGCCCGGACGCAAGAGCACGCGCGCAAGCAGATCGAGCGCCTGCTGGCATCCATTGGTCACGATCAGCTCATCGCCGGGCGCTGCCAGTTCCTGCCGCCGCGCTTCGTCCAACAAGTGACGCCGCAAAGGTTCGTACCCGCTCGGCGAGCCGAGTTGCAGAATGTCAGCCAAATCGCCGCGGCGGAGCACAGCTTCGCAGCTCGCGCGAAAATCGTCCAGCGGAAAGAGATCGCTCGATGGCCGCGACACAAGGAAACTGATTTCGCGACCGACTGTCGCGTTCGGAATCGCCAGCATGTCGCCGCGCTCCAGCATCGCGCTCCAATTCACACCCGCCGGAGCGCCAATTCCCGCCGGCGACGCTCCGGTCACGAAGCTACCCCGGCCCACTTGGCCCGCGATGAGACCTTTCTCTTCCAGCAGTTCGTATGCGGCGGAAATTGTAGTCCGGTTCAGTCCAAGTTGACCAGCCAATTCCCGAGTGGCTGGCAACCGGTCGCCCCGCAACCGCTGTCCCGAGCGAATTTCTTCAGCAATTTGCTGAAATAACTGACGGTAAAGCGGCGTTTCGGAGTTTGGATTAAGGGCCATCCAGCCAAAGCATACCATATTGGCTGATCGCCGTCGACGCCGACTTATTTACGGTGCACGGCCACCAGTTCGCCCTCAACCGGGACCCCGCGGTTCACTTTGATGTGCAGCAATGCGCTGAACGACTCAAGGCCGCCTGAGGAGTTGCGAACGCGCGCCAGCAGATCGCGGACGCGCTCTGCATCGCACACAAACTCGACTGCGCCTTGGGTGCCGAAGGTGGTCGTACCGGCTAAAAGCAGGATGCGCGCTCCCGATGGACTTGGCGCAAGTTCGACAACGGCGTAGTCTTCGGTGATCGGCAGGTCTTTTGAACCAAAGTAGACCGGCGCCTCTCCTGCGGCAGGATGCAGATTCACGATTCCCAGGTCGCCTTTGCGCGGAGCCTCCAACATGGTCTGAAAATGGAACTCCTGACCGAGTGAAAGCTCGCGCAGCGACAGATTTTCAGACGGCGAGCCGAGAAACACCAGATCGCGATTCTTGGTGTCGTCCCAATTGAGCAACCGTCC
>DATAUH010000544.1:0-4998 GCA_036268375.1 Bryobacteraceae bacterium
CGTTTCGACGCGCGTAAGATTTCGCGTTACGGCGAAGAAAAGCTCGCGGAACTGCTGCTAAACGACGGAATTGTGCGCAACCGGCTGAAGATTCGGGCGGCGGTACGCAATGCGCAGGCGTTTCTCGACATTCAGAAGGAGTTCGGCAGTTTTGACGCCTACATCTGGCGTTTTGTCGATGGAAAACCGCTGCAGAACCGGTGGCGCAAGATGTCGGAGGCTCCCGCGCGCACGGCGCAATCCGATGCCATGAGCAAAGACCTGGCCAAACGAGGCTTTACCTTTGTAGGATCGACTATTTGTTACGCATTTATGCAGGCAACCGGGATGGTGAACGATCACTTAGTAAGTTGCTTCCGGCATAATGAGGTGAAGTAAGCGCGAGCGTCTGGCATCGCAATCTATTAAAGCAGTTACACCGGCAGTGCTGGTTCGCATCCAAAGCGCCTCTTCGATGACGCACGATGTTTGTAAGACGCGGAGGAATTTACCTGGTGCGAAATACCCACCAATATTCGTAGTTCCCATGCAAGCGACGCGATGATAGTTTGATAGAGAACTGAATCCGGAGTAAGTAACTGGAACCATAACGGGGTTACTCCGGCTTCTTCTATCGCACACGGAGCGTCGAGGCGCTCCGTGATTTTTTTGTACTTACATTTGTTGGCGCCCTAATCTTTGGCAATTACTATACCATCCGTACATAACCCGGAATAGCGGCCCGCGTCCCAATCACCTGTCTGCCGAAGTGGCGCGTCTTCCGTGAACCGGCGCCGCGCGCAGTGAGCGGGAGGTACAGTAGAGGGATGCTTGCGACGCCCACGACCGACGCCGCCGCGCGTCCGTTGACCCACCTGACCGAAGACGAAAAGCTCTTTCAATCCACAGTGCGCAAATTTGCGCGCGAACAGATACGTCCGTACGTCCGCGAAATGGACGAAGCCGGCGCTTTTCGCAAAGACCTGATCCGCCAGTTTTTTGAAATGGGGCTGATGGGGATTGAAATCCCCGAGGAGTTCGGCGGACAGGGAGGCTCCTTTTTCCAAGCGATTTTAGCGGTGGAGGAACTTTCTGCGGTTGACCCTTCGGCGGGCGTGATCGTCGACGTACAGAACACGATCTGTAACAACGCGCTGCTACGGTGGGCGTCAAAGGAACAGCAGCAGCGGTTTTTGCCCAAGCTGGCCGCTGATACCGTGGCTTCCTACTGCTTATCCGAAGCCGGCTCGGGGTCGGATGCGTTTGCCATGGCAACGCGAGCAGTGGACCATGGCGATCATTTCCTGATCACCGGCCGTAAGCTGTGGATCACTAATGCCGCCGAAGCCGGATTCTACCTGCTGTTTGCTAATGCGAATCCGGAGGCCGGTTACAAGGGCATCACGGCCTTTCTTATCGAGCGCAGCTTTCCGGGATTCCAGGTCGGCAAAAAGGAAGATAAACTCGGGCTGCGGGCCTCCTCCACGTGCGAACTGATTTTGGACAACTGCCGGGTACCGCGGGAGAACGTGATCGGCCAGGTCGGGGTGGGATACAAGATCGCGATCGAAACTCTGAATGAAGGGCGGATTGCCATCGGCGCCCAGATGATCGGCTTGGCGCGCGGCGCCCTGGAGCATGCGGTGGCGTATGCTAAAGAAAGAAAGCAATTCGGAAAATCGATTGGCGAGTTTCAGGCAGTGCAGTTCGACCTCGCGAAGATGGCGGTAGATGTGGAAGCGGCGCGGTTGCTGGTTTACAACGGCGCACGGCTCCGCGACGCCGGGTTGCCGTTTTTGACCGAAGCGGCGATGGCGAAGTATTACAGCTCACAAATTGCTGAGGAAGTGGCTTCGAAGGCGATTGAGATTCACGGCGGCGTAGGCATCACCAAGGACTATCCGGTGGAGAAACTCTATCGCGACGTGAAGATTGGCCGCATATACGAGGGCACCAGCAATATGCAACTGATGACGATCGCCAAGAAACTGTTGGGGAAGTAAGTCCGTCTGATATGTGAGGGATCAATGCGTCGATTCGTTTTAGCTGCCGCGGCCGGTGGTGGCCTTTTAGTATCTGGTTTCCTGGCAACAGCGGGGCCGCAATCGGCCACGCAGCCGGTTTCGACGAAGTCCGCGGCGGGCGGCGATACAAAAGAAAACGTGAACGTGCAGGAGATTGTCCGCAAGTTCGCGGCCAAGGAAAAACAATTCGCCGAAGCCCGGAATAACTACACCTACCGGCAGACGTTGAAATTCGACGAGACCGATCCGAGCGGCAATCCGACGGGTCACCGTTGGGAGCAGGTGTCGGACATCATCTTTTCGCCCGAAGGACGGCGCATGGAGAAGGTGATTTATGCCCCCGTTCAAAGTTTGCAAAACATTATTCTGACGCCGGAGGATATGCAGGATTTGATTTACGTCCAGCCTTTCGTGCTGACGAGTGACGATATCGGCGAGTATGACGTCGAGTATCTGGGCCGCGAGAAGGTGGATGAGATCGGTTGCTACACATTTTCGGTGAAGCCGAGGAAGATGGTGAAGGGCAAGCGCTACTTTGCCGGCGAGATCTGGGTTGACGATCGTGATCTGCAGATCGTGAAGACTTACGGCAAGGGCGTGGGATTGCGTCACGGTGACGATCAGTATCCCCGGTTTGAAACGTACCGCGAACAGATCGACGGTAAGTATTGGTTCCCCACTTACACGCATGCCGACGATACCTTGAATTTTAAGGATATGTCGCAGCGGATTAAGTTAGTCATCCGGTATCAGGACTACAAGCGGTACGAAGGTAAGTCGTCGATTAAGTTCGGAGATGTCGTAGACGATAAGACGCCTCCAACTACTCCGCCTACGGCCTCCCCAACGAAAAAGAAGTAAGCCGTTGAACGGGCGCCGATGCCTTTTCACTTGCGCGTGATCGGATAAGATAGTCCCGAACGGCTTCGCGCTGTTCGAGGAGTCGCGCAATGAAGAAGGCACTGCTCAAGTTGGCCGCCCTTGCGGCAATCGCTGCCAGCACGTTATTCGCGCAAGACATAACCGGAACCTGGCAAGGCACTCTCACCATTCCTAACGCTAAGCGCGATCTGCGCACCGTCATCAAGATCGCGAAAGCCGACAGCGACAAATACAAAGCCACGTTTTATAGCATCGATCAGGGCGGCCAGCCGCTAGGCGGCTCCGCGACCCTGCAAGGTTCCACCGTAAAAATGGTGCTTCCCGGCCTTGGCGCAAGTTACGAAGGCAAGTTGGACACCGACGGCGTCAACATGACGGGAACGTTCACGCAGGGCGGACAACTGCCGCTCAATCTCAAAAAGGTGAACGCCAGCGAGGCGTGGGAGATTCCAACTCCGCCGCCGGTACTCAAGCCGATGGCGAAGGATGCGAACCCGTCATTCGAAGTGGCGACGATTAAACCGGGCGATCCGAGCCGGCAGGGGAGAGGCTTCGGCGTACGCGGACGTGAGTTTTCCACTCTGAATACCACCCTGAATTCGCTGATTGTGTTTGCGTATGGCGTGCATCCGCGGCAGATTGTGAATGGTCAGCCGTGGATGGATGAGGACAAATTCGACATACTGGCGAAGCCGGATGGAGAGGGGCAGCCGAGCGATGCGCAATGGAAGCTCATGCTGCAGAAAATGCTCACGGACCGCTTCCAATTGAAGTTCCATCACGAAAAGAAGGAACTTTCGGTCTACGCGCTGGTCGCCGCGAAAACCGGCCCAAAGTTGACCAAGAGCGAGGGCGATCCGAATGGTTTGCCAGGCCTGTTTTTCCGCGGACTGGGCAACCTGCCCGCGCGCAACGCGAACATGGGAGACTTGGCGGGACTGCTGCAATCGGCGGTGTTGGACAGACCGGTAGTGGATCAGACAGACATCAAAGGCCGCTACGACTTTGAACTAAAGTGGACGCCCGACGAGAATCAGTTCCAATCGTTGGGCATGAAGGTACAGCCGCCCGCCGGCGCTGATTCGCTGCCGGACCTATTCACGGCGATGCAGGAGCAGTTAGGCTTAAAGCTGACGTCGACCAAGGCCGATGTCGACGTGCTAGCAATTGCTCACGTCGCGAAGCCTTCGGGAAATTAAGTCCAGGCCTCGGCTGCCATCTTGACGATTTCGCCGCCGATAGCGAGCGACGCGGTGGCGCCGGGGCTCGGCGCATTCAGTACGTGCAAGGCGTCTTTTCGGGCCACGAGCAGAAAATCCTGTTCCAATTCACCCGCCGGTGAAATGGCTTGCGCGCGGACGCCTGCGCCGCCGGCGCCAAGATCACTCACCTGGATTTCGGGGATAAGGCGTTGCAGCGAACGGCAGAAGAGATCGCGGCTAAGCGATCGGCGAAGTTCAAACCACGCCATCGAAGGATAACGGCGCAGGAAACGCCAAAGTCCGGGGTACGTCAGGGCGTCGAAGAAATCGGCGGCGCGAAAATCGGTTTTGCGATAGCCCTCGCGTTTGAAGGCGAGAACGGCGTTGGGACCGGCTTCAATCCCGCCGTGGATCATGCGCGTGAAGTGTACGCCCAGAAACGGAAAGGCCGGGTCGGGAACAGGGTAGATAAGGTTGCGCACCAGAAATTGCCGCGCGGGTTTGATGTGAAAATACTCGCCGCGGAAGGGCAATATGCGAACGCGGCGTTGTTCCCCCGCGAGAGCCGCAACACGGTCGCACTGCAGGCCGGCGCAGTTGATGATGAAGCCAGCTTCGAAATTGCCGGCAGTAGTATGAGCGACCCATCCAGAAGTGCGACGCTCCAGTCGGGTTACTTGCGCGTTCAAAATGACGCGTCCGCCCGCGGCTTCAATCTTGCGAACGAGAGTAGCGCAGACCGCGGGAAAATCGACGATGCCTTCCTGCGGAACGCGCAAGGCCGCTACACCCGCGACATGCGGCTCAATCTCGAGCATCTCTTCGCGCGGCAGCCAGCGCAGACCTTCGAGCCCGTTGGCTGTGCCGCGTTCGTGCAGATTGCGCAGCCGCGCGACTTCGTTGTCGTCAGT
>DATAUH010000545.1:0-9755 GCA_036268375.1 Bryobacteraceae bacterium
TGTGGTTGCGGCAACGCTGCCGAAGAAGGCTTCGTCGGTGCTGGAAAGCGGGCGGCAGCCGTACATGGCGCACTTCAACATGGACAGGCATCCGCGGCTGACGCCGGCGATTTACTCGATTGCGATCGTGGGCCCGTACGATGCGAAGGGACCGGGCGATACGCCCAGCCGGCGGCGGATTTTGATTTGCAAGCCGACTGGCGCTGGCGACGAAGAGGCCTGCGCGAAGAAGATTTTTGCGACGCTGACACGGCGCGCTTACCGGCGAGCGGTGACGGATGCCGATTTGCAGTCTCCGCTGAAGTTCTATAAAGAAGGACGCGCGACGGGATCGTTCGACGAAGGCATCGAGATGGGGCTGCGGGCGGTGCTGGTGAGCCCGGAGTTCCTGTTCCGCATCGAGCAGGACCCGAACGGCGTTGCGCCGAAGACCGCGTACCGGATCAGCGACGTTGAACTGGCGTCACGGCTTTCGTTTTTCTTGTGGAGCAGCATTCCGGATGACGAACTGCTGGATCTGGCGATTCATAGCAAGCTGCGCGCGCCGGGTGTGCTGGAACATCAGGTCCGCCGCATGCTGGCGGATAAACGCTCGAGCGCGCTGGTGACGAACTTCGCCGGCCAGTGGCTGTACTTGCGGAACCTGGAGGCGGCGAATCCCGACATGCGTATTTTCGCCGGCTTCGACGACAATTTGCGGCAGGCATTTCGCAGGGAGACCGAGCTGTTTGTCGGCGACATTTTCCGGCAGGACCACAGCGTGCTTGATTTGTTGAGCGCGAAGTATACATACCTGAATGAGCGGCTGGCGAAGCATTACGGAATTCCGAACATCTATGGCGCGCGTTTTCGCCGCGTGAACCTTGACGAGAATTCGCATCGCGGCGGGCTGCTGCGGCAGGGGAGCATTCTGACGCTGACATCGTACGCGGACCGCACGTCGCCGGTGATCCGCGGGAAATGGATCTTAGCGAATCTGATGGGAGTGGCGCCGCCTCCGCCGCCGAACGGAGTACCGAAGCTGCCGGAAGTGCACGGGGTGGAGAAGGCTGTTTCGATGCGCGAGCGGTTGGCGCAACATCGAGCTAACCCGGCGTGCGCGGGGTGTCATAAGCTGATGGACCCGGCCGGTTTTGCGCTGGAGAATTACGATGCGATTGGCCGCTGGCGCACGCAAGAGGCGGGCAAAGTGATTGATGCCTCAGGCGGATTGCCGGACGGGGCTGCATTCAGTGGCGCTGAGGGGCTGCAGCAGGCTTTGATGAGCCGACCGGAAGCGTTTGTTAGCACGATGACCGAGAAGTTGATGACGTATTCGCTAGGCCGCGGAGCAACGGAGGCCGATGCTCCGGCAATTCGCAAGATTGTTCGCGATAGCAGCGAGGGCGGCTATCATTTTTCGTCGCTGGTTTTGGGTATTGTCAACAGTACGCCGTTTGAAATGAGGAGAACGCAATGATCGTGACCCGGAAAGCTTTGCCGCGCCGCACCTTCCTTAGGGGATTGGGAACTACGTTGGCGCTTCCGCTGCTGGACGCCATGATTCCCGCCTCAACGGCGCTCGCCACCACGGCGGCCGCCGCGACGCGGCGCCTGGGCTTCCTTTACGTGCCCATGGGCGCGCACCGGCCGATGTGGAATCTGCCGGGGAAGGATCTGACAGAGTTGTCGCCGACGCTTTCGCCGCTGGCGAATGTTCGCGAATATTGCACGGTGGTGGACAACCTGGAGCTGAAGAACGCGTACCCGGGCACGCACGCGACCTCGAATTCGGCATATCTGAGCGCTGCGAAGTCGAAGTGGACGGAGAGCAGCGACTACTTCTTGGGTACGACCGTCGACCAATTGGCGGCGCAGCAGATCGGCAAGGAGACGCGACTGCCGTCGCTTGAACTTGCGATGGATTTGATGTCGATGGTGGGGCAGTGCGATAACGGCTACGCCTGCGTGTATCAGAACGATCTTTCGTGGTCCTCACCCACGACGCCGCTGCCTGCAGAAGCGCATCCGCGCAAGGTGTTTGAGCGGCTGTTCGGTGACGGCGGCACCTCCGCCGACCGGCTGGCGGAGATGCGCAAGAACGCAAGTTTGCTGGACTGGATGCAGTCGGATATCGGACGGCTGCAGCGGAAGCTGGGAGCTGGCGACCGCAGCAAGGTGAGCGAATATCTGGATTCCGTGCGCGAAGTGGAAAGGCGAATTCAGAAGGCCGAATCGGCGACCGCGGATTCGCATTTACCGGATCTCGACCGGCCGGTGGGCGTGCCGGCGAAGTATTCCGACCATGCGAAGCTGATGATTGACCTGCAGGTGCTGGCATGGCAGGCCGACGTGACGCGCGTGGTTGTGTTCCAGCTGGCGCGCGAGACGAGCAACCGCGCGTATACGGAGATTGGCATCGGTGAGGGGCACCATCCGCTGACGCACAATGCCGGGGATCCGAGAATGCTGGCGAAGTGTTCGCAGATCAATCAATTCCACATGGGCCTGTTCGCTTATTACCTGGAGAAACTGAAGGCGACTCCGGATGGCGACGGCAACCTGCTGGACCATTCCATGCTGCTCTATGGCAGCGGCATGTGCGACGCAGACAAACACGACCATACGAATCTGCCGATTGTGGTGGCGGGCGGGAAGCCGAGGGCGGGCGGCCGGTACGTGAAATATTCCCAAATTACGCCGCTGGCGAACCTGCATTTGACGCTGCTGGACCGCGTGGGCGTGCGGCTGGATCACTTCGCCGATTCGAACGGCAAGGTGGTCGAATTAGACGAGCCGGCTGCGCTCTGATGCGGCTTGCGGTTTCACTATTGAGCCTGGCTTCGTTGAGCTGGGCGTTTAGCTCAGCTTCGGCTGCGAATGCGGCCGACTCGCGCGTTGCGGACGCTGCGAAGCAGGACGATCGGGCGGCGGTGCGGGCGCTGATTGGCGCGCATGAAGACGTGAATGCACCGCAGGTGGATGGCACGACCGCGCTGCACTGGGCCGCGTACGTGGACGATGTCGAGCTGGCGAAGATGCTGCTGGACGCGGGCGCGAAGCCGGCTGCGGTGAACCGCTATGGCATGACGGTGCTGGCGCAGGCGTGCACCAATGGCGACGGACCAATGGTGCAATTGTTGTTGGAGCACGGCGCGGATCCAAACCAGGCATTGCCGGGCGGCGAGACGCCGCTGATGACGGCGTCGCGGACGGGGAAGGCCGCAGCCGTGCGCGCGCTGCTGGCGAAAGACGCGCAGGTGGAAGCGAAGGAAGCGCACGGACAGACAGCGATGGTGTGGGCGGCGACGGAAGGCAACGTCGAAGCGGCGCAGGAACTGATCAAGTTTGGCGCGAATTTCAAGATTCGTCTGAATTCGGGAATGACTCCGCTATTGCTGGCGGTGCGCGAAGGCAAGATGGAGATGGTGCGCCTGCTGTTGAAGGCGGGCGCAGACGTGAATGAGACGCTGCAGATACCGCAGGGCGGCCGCCCGGGCGGGCCGAAGCCGGGGCGACGCGGACAGAGCGCGCTGCATATCGCGGTGGAAAATGCGCACTACGAACTGGCGGCGTTCCTGCTCGACTCCGGCGCCGACCCGAACGCGAACGGCCCGGGATACACGGCGCTGCACGCGATTCCTTCGGTCCGCAAATCAGGCGGGGGCGATAACGACCCAGCGCCAGACGGTTCGGGGAACATGACGAGCTTCGAGTTGATCAAGAAACTGGTGGCGAAGGGCGCGGACATTAACGCGCGCATGACGAAGAAGATCAACTTCGGATTGACGAGCTTAAACGACGTAGGCGCGACTCCATTTTGCCTGGCGGCGCTGACGGCGGATGCGGAGTTGATGCGCTTCCTGGCCGGGCTGGGCGCCGACCCGAAGATTCCTACTGCGGATGGCGCGACACCGTTGATTGTCGCGGCGGGGCTGGGGACGCGATCGCCGGGCGAGGACGCGGGGACCGACAGCGAAGTGGTGGAGGCGATCGCGACTGCGATTGAACTGGGTAACGATCCGAACGCGGTGGACAAGAACGGCGAGACGGCGATGCACGGAGCGGCGTACAAGAACGTGGCGGATGCGGTGCGGTACCTGGCGAGCCACGGCGCCAATCCGGACGTGTGGAACCAGCCGAACAAGCATGGATGGACGCCGTTGACGATCGCGCAGGGCTACCGTTTCGGCAACTTCAAGCCGTCGCCGCCGACGGTGGAGGCGCTGCTCGAAGTGATGAAGGCGCAGCACGTCCCGATCAAGGAATATAAGAAGCCGAGTACGGTGGCTGAGGACAAGTAAAGCGGCCGCGGTTCGGGCGTGGCTTCAAAGTCCAAAGGCAGGCGGATAGATTACCGGGCCGTGAATACCGTCGAGGGCGCCTTCGACGAGTTCCAGCGCCATGTATGCTTCACGAGGGAACGGCGACTCGAGAGGCTCGGCCTTGGCGCTCGAAAAGCCAAAGCGGGGATAGTAGTTGGGATGCCCCGCGACGATTACGATTCGCTCGCCTTGTTTCTTCAATAGCTCCAGGCCGTGCGCGATGAGGCGTTGGCCTACACCCTTGCGTTGATGTTCTGGATGGACTGCGACGGGGGCCAAAGCCACAGCGGACACGAGTTTCGATGGGGTATTTATCCACATGCGGCTGAATAGGACGTGGCCGACGAGCTCTGACTCGCATTCCGCGACGAGAGAGATGAGCGCCTGATTGCCTCTCAGCTGATCGACAAGATCGGCCTCTTCGAGACCTCCAAAGGCTGCGTGATTGATGGCGCGGATGGCTGAGTGTTCAGCGGAACTCGTGGGATTTTCGTGGCGGATTCGGATGGAATTGGGGGGCGGTGTAGATTCGAGGGACATGATTGTTAGCTCCAGCAAGTCTCGCGGTCGCGGTGAGAAAGGTCGAACCGGGCTATTGCGCAATCACGAACGACACTATAGCAGACGGCCGCTGTAGAACCCCTATGACTCTGGGATATCTTATTTGAGAGCAATCGATGATCTCCCAAATCCTGATAGCCACACTCACCTTCGCAGGCAGCGCGATCGCTTTCTGGATTTCGGCGCGATTGCGCAGCGATGTCAAGAAGAGCCGGAACTGGCCGACTGTATCGGGTAAGATTGTCGAACGCGGCATAGAGGCGATGCAGACTGACGGGCGGTCTTTCACGCCAAGGGTGAGATATTGTTACGCGGTAGCCGGCAAGGAATATGCCGGCCAACAGTTGTATCGGACCGGCCGCGTTGGTTCAACCAAGCAGCCGGCACAACGACTCGCCGACGGACTGCCCGATCATATTCCGGTGCACTACAATCCGGAGAACCCAAGCGAGGCGTTCCTGCTGACGAATCCGAGCCGCATTTTCTGGATCGCGGCCGCATTCGGGGTGGGCGCGTTTATCTGGGGAGTGTTACAAGTGCTGACGCTTGTCGTGCAGTGATTGCTTATGTGAAATATGCCGCCTTACCACTCCGTGCCCGCTGTGCAGCCGTATAGTATGTTGATGCGGCGTTATTACTATCTCACCTCAAACTATGCAGAGACCGTACTAGCGTTCGCTCTATTGGCATGGCAGATTGCGATTCCGTGGTTGGCGCCGCACTTCGCCACGCAGGACGGCCCTTCGCACTTATACAGCGCCACGGCCATGCGGGACCTGGTCTTCCATCACTCCCACACGGCTTACGCCCCGTGGTACACGATTCAGCGAACCCCGATACCCAACTGGACGGCCAGCCTCGCTCTTGCCGCGCTGGGCGCAATCGCCGGCCCGGATCGTGCGGAACGACTTTTTGTAAGTGGCGCCATTCTCATCGGATTTTTCGCGATCGCCTACGCGATTCGCGGATTGTCCAGGGACGCCAACCCTTGGACGCCGCTGGCCAATTTTCTGCTGCAAACCTGGTTCCTGTGGATGGGTTTCTATAACTTCTATCTGGGAATGGCGCTGGTACCATTCGCCATCGGCTACTATGCCAGGCACGCACGGCAGATGAACCCGCGGCGTGCCGCCGCGCTTACGGGCATCTTACTGGGTATCTTCGCTACGCATCTGGTCGCCGCGCTGGTTGCCGCGATGGCCGTAGTCCTGATGACGCTCTGGGTGGCAATAGCGAACCGGCGCGAATTTCGAGTCCGAGATCTCGCGTGGAGCCTGGTAGCTACGCTTCCTCTCTATGGTCTGGTGGCGATCTATGCGCTGCAGCCGCACGATCCCAAGATTTGGGCGTCGCAGGCGTTGTCCGCGTGGCGCGACTTCCCCATGCACGTGTTTGTGACGGCGAGCGGTCGAGACGGCGAGCAAAGACTCCTGAGAGATATTCTGCTGGGCTGCATCATACTGGCGCCTTTTCTGCTACGGAAAAAGGAGTGGAAGTCCCCGCGCGGCGGGTTGATTCTCGCGGCGGCAACCGCGTTTATGCTCTACCTTTTTCTCCCCGACGAAGGTGTGGGCGGGGGCGCCATCAAGATCCGCTTCGCCTGGGCGGTGTTCTTCCTGGGCGGGATCGCAGCTATTAGCGCTTCGCGGCTAAGTTGGGTTCGTGGACCGTTGGCGATCTGCGCCGTGTTTTTGCTGGCCGTCAACTTCACCGCCACAGTGCATACGCTGCGTGGCATGAGCGCTGCCGCCGCCGACTATCTTCCCGTGGCGGAAAAGATACCGCCAGGCGCAACCTTCGTCCGCCTGCGTTACGCCACTCCGGACGCGCCCGATCGATTCGGTTACAGCGACTCCGGAAGAGATCCGCTCCTGCATCTGGATGCCTTCGCGGCGGCCAAGGCGCACGCGGTGGATCTGAGCGACTACGAGGCCCCGACACGCACGTTCCCCTTGGCGTTCAAAAGCGTGATAGACCCTGGTCACCAATCGGTCCTGTCATCGCTTCAGGGTCCGGATAGCGGCTCACTGCCGGCTCTGCCATGGCTGAGCGAGATGCGCCCCGGCCCCATCGACTATGTGCTGGTGATCGGCGACAAAAGCACGGCGGAAGCGGCGCGACAGGGAATGAACGAAATGCTGATGAGCCTGGCGGCGCACGGAAGCATCCTGGCATCGAGTGAAAGCGGCTGGGTCCGCCTGTATCGCTACGGCGCGCCGCGCGGAGGCTCATGAGCGCGCTCCGGTCTTCGTAGCCAAGGGCTGTGGGCCTGCGCCCAGATGCTGCAGTCAGCTCAATATGACGTCTGGCCGCTACTCTTCGCGGAGCGCCTTCCAGGGGTCGATCCGCGAAGCGCGCCATGCGGGCGCGTATCCGGCTACCAATGCCGCGATCAGCAGGATGGCCGGCGCCAGCGAGAGCGCCAAGGGGTCCTTAGCCTTTATTCCGAAGAGGAACGACTCCACTACGTGCGCAGTGGCCCAAGCCGCGGGTACACCGATCGCCAATCCAATCAGGGCCATCGACAACACCTGCCGCATCACCATCCACAAGAGACTGCGGCGTTGCGCCCCGAGGGCAAGTCGCAGGCCCAGCTCATTTGTCCGGCGCGCGACGGCGTAGGCCATTGTTCCGTAGAGGCCCACGCAGGCTATGAGCACGGCAAGCACTGCAAATGCGGTACACAGCGTCGCGAAGGTGTGTTCCTGGCTGATGGTCTGGTCGATCACAGCGGACTGCGTGGTCAGGCGCACGACTGGAATCCGCTCATCCAATTGCCGCACCACCTGCCGGGCGGAGTTGGCCAGGGACAGCGGATCTCCAGCTGTTCGGAGTTCGAAATTCATACCGCCCAGCGAGGAAATGTCCTGCCCAAAGGGCAGATAGGCAACCGGCGGCGTATCGCGTTTGAGCGTGGTCAGCCGCGCGGTCCGGGCGACCCCTACGATTTCAATATCCGTGGGCGCGTTTTCATCGCCGAATCCGAAGCGGCGGCCGATGGGGTTTCCGTTGGGAAAATACTTCTTCGCGAACACCTCGTTGACCACGGCCACCTTGGATGGCGACTGCTGGTCCCGGTCGATAATTTCGCGGCCCAGCAGGATGGGGATCTGCATGGTCTCGAAGAAGGAACCTGCCACGGAGAGAAGAGCGACGCTCCGGTCTTTGCCTGGATTGACGCCGAGAACATGAGTACCGCGCGAGGTCATGGATTGCGAGACCATGGCGTAGCTTGTGGCGGTCACGCCGCGGACGCCGGGCATGGAGGCCAGGCGCGACTGTAGACTTTGGTAGTAACGCACCAGCGCCTGATCGCGATATCCGGCCTGTTTGGCATTGACGCTGAACAGCAGCACGTTTTCGCGATTAAATCCAAGCTGGATGGAGTTCAGATTCGAGAGCGTGTGAACGAACAGCCCGGCGGCGACCAGAAGCAAAACGCAGATCGCAACCTGTCCCACGACCAGGACTTGACTGAGGCTGATGCGCATGAAGGCCCCGCGCCAGCGGAGACGCGGCTGGCCAGCGCGCGTATCTTTGAGCGAGCTGACCAGATCCACGCGGGTGGCCTGAAGCGCGGGGGCAAGGCCGAACAGCAGGCCTGTCGCCAGCGCGAGCGCCACGGCGACGCCGAGGACATGCCAGTTCAGCTCCGCGCGCAGAGTGAAGTTGTCGCGGCCATTGGCGATCAGCCATGTCAGAAATGCAATTCCCCATTTCGCGAACAGGATACCCAAAGCGGCCCCGGTACCGGCCAGCAACAGGCTCTCGGTCAATAGTTGCCGCACCACCCGGCTACGGCCGGCCCCCAAGCTCAATCGCAGAGCGATCTCGCGCCGCCGCGCCGTGGCGCGAGCCAGCAGCAAGTCGGCGATGTTCGCGCAGGCGATCAACAGAAGACAGACCACCATAGTGATCAGGACATACAAGGGCTTCGAGTACTGCCGCCGCAAGTAGTCAAGGCCACCCGCGCCCTCTTTGACGATGAGAGCCGGGAGGTCGGCGCGTTCCGCGTCCTTCGTGGCGGTGGTTTCCACCCACTGATGGAAACGGGGCGCGAGCGCGGCCTGCGCCTGAGCGATCGAAACACCGGGCCGGAGGCGGCCCATCAGCTCCAGCCAGTAATAGTTGTTGTCGGTGAACTTGGCCCGCGGTTGTTTGGAGAAGAGATCGAGCAAAGGCGAGGCTTGCATCGGCAGGTAGATTTCGGTGGGACCGCTGGGATCGACGCCGAAGAAGTCCGGCGCCGTGACTCCGATGACGGTGAACGGCAGGTTGTTCACCAGCAGCGATTCGCCCACGGCCTTGGCGGGATCACCGAACCGATGCTGCGCGTACGTTTGGCTGAGGACGGCTACGGCAGGCCCGCCCGCGCGATCGTCCTGAGTATCGATCATCCGGCCAGCGGAGGGAGGAACGGCGATTCCGGCGAAGAAATCGCCGGTCACGTATTGCCCGCTGGCGAGATCCGCACGGCCGCGGCCCAGCACGTTGAGCTGTCCCGCTCTGCTAAAGCCGAACAGAGTGGAAAGGACATCGCTCTGGCGCAGCAGCTCAAGGGTGGCAAACGGAAGGTTAAGGCTTGTCTGACCGCCTGCTGTCTCCTTGAAGCTGCTTCCGCTATAACTATGCGCCAGCGCGATGGAATCTTTGGACTGCAGGTTGAGCATGACGAGCGACTCCGGATGGGCCACAGGAAGGGACCGCATCAGGATGGAATCCATGAAGCTGTAGATGGCGGTATTTGCCCCGATCCCCAGGGCCAGAGATAGCGCCGCCATGGACGCAAACAGGGGATTTGCCGCCATGGTGCGCAACCCATAGCGGAGGTCCTGGAGGAGCTGGCTGGCGACCGTCGATGCTGACATGACGTTTAGACGCCGATTTGGG
>DATAUH010000546.1:0-10343 GCA_036268375.1 Bryobacteraceae bacterium
CACAAATACCCCCCCAATACGCGCCGAAAGTTCCGCATGGAGCGAACCGCTCCGACGAACGTACGACGGAACTAAACCGGTTGCATCAACCGGCTTTGCCTCCGGAGCAAAAGGTAGGCACCAATGTGAATACCACAGACCGCTTTTGCTCACTAGTATGCCCGAAGCGGTGTGGTATCGTTTGGTTCAGAGCTTACGGAAATCTAACAAAACCATCGAGATGCTACTCCGCGCGACTGGCCGCAACTCGATAAGTTGGACCTAAAATCCTTTTCCCGGCAACGGAGTGCGGGTTCGATTGACGTCCGAGGCCGTATTTGGTCCTTAAATCGAGGGGAACGCCTACGGTCTTCGTGCGGCAATCATCAGCTTTAATCCGAAATCGCGCGCCGCTTTCAAGCTCTCTGTCTCTTCCCGTGTGCCTTACGCGCCACAGAGTTGCCTTTTTACCCTTTCTCGCCCTTCTTGCAAAACGCGTTTTCAGTAACTTGCTGATTCTCCAACACGGTCTTTTTCGACCCCCACCTCCAGCACCATCTCAAGCGGCTCCTCCTACAACGCCGCCTCCTTCGCATTCGCGAGTTCAATTGCATTGAAGAGGAATTTGAATGTCCCGTGAGACTGCGCGCGGAAGGTGATTTCGGGCGCGAAGAGGTAGAGTTTACCTTTGCCCAAATCGGCCTGGACCGCGCTAACGGTTTCGTTGAGATATTGCTGGCCCCAAGCCCATCCACTGCGCAGCGGCTCGGCATCGGCGAACGAAGCGATCACGCGTACGCCTTTCGATGCGGCGTCGGGCGCGACGTGGTAAGCCGGATTGTTCTGATAAAACACATCCACCTTATCCGGCAGTCCCCAGGCGATGGGCAGCGTGTTATCTACCGATGCCTGAAGCAGTGAACCAGGAACGTAGAACTTAGTAGTGGGCAGACGGCGCGTGGTTCCGTCGACGGTTTCGGTCAATGCGTCCGTGATGGGCAGGCCGAAGTAGAATCCAACGTTGGCGGAGTTACCGATCGCGAGGAGAGTGCCGCCGTCTTCGACGAATTTGCGCAACTGCGGGCCGGTTGTGGCGAGCGAAAGGTTGCCGATTTGATCGCGATATTCGGCGGGAATATCGGCCGGACCGGCGCCGCGTCCGCCCCGGCCACCCGCAGTGCCGCCGCGACCCCCTTGCGCGGTTTGCGCAGGAGCTCCGGAGGCGCCGGCGCCCGCGACTGTCGCGCCACCACCACGGCCGCCGCGTCCACCACGCCCTCCGGCGCCGGCCGGTATAGCATCGGAAGAGAAGATGAGGACGTCGTATTTCGAATGTAAGTCGCCCGCGTTCAAAGCCGGCGCATAGACGCGCTCGTATTTAATCGGAAAGGCCTGCTCCAGCATCCAACGGATCTGACCGGAATCCTGCGAGCCGCCGTAGCGGTCCCAGAGACCCACACGCACCGGGCGTAGTTCGATGGCATCCCCGTGCGGCGCAGTGGTGACGGAATCAAAAGTAAGTCCCAACTTGCCGGCGAGCTGGTCGAGAAGTTTCTGGGTGGTGGGCTTGGCCGGGATGTAGATGGTTCCCACCGGATAAGTCTTGTTATTGGCAGTGAGCTCCTTCTTCAACCAATAGACCTGTTCGCCAGACTCGAGTAACTTCATGGTTCCGGTGAAGGCGTCGTTGACGCGATGGCTGAGCAGAAAGCCGGCGGCGTCTTGCGAGTGCGACACCTTCCCGGCAGGCGGATTGAGCAATCCATCGATGCGCTGGAAGGGACCGTTGAAGCCATCGAGGATGCGGTCGAACTGAACGCCCATCTGGAACGCGAGAGTGTAGCCCGTGATGTCATACGGAGGCTTGGGTGGGCCGCCGGGATATTGGAAATCGTTGGGATGATCCTGCGGCTCCATCATGTCGCGCAAGTGAGGACGAAATGCCTGGGCGGCTTTGATCACATATGACCCAGCGGGATAGGACTTGCCATTAACAGTGAAATCGGCTGTGGCGCGCTGAACGACGACGCCGCACTTGATGAGCGCATTGATTAGTTTGGTGGCGGTGAGGAAATCGGGCTGGTCGAGTGTAATGATATAGCCGCGTGGATCGCGGGCCTCGGGAGTATGGAGCGCGTCCCAATATTTGACGGGCATGCCGCCGCGTCCACTACCGCCACCGCCGGCGCCTTCGGCCTCGAGTGCGGCAGCAGATCCGAGAGACGCGGTTGCGGTGACGCCGCGGTCCTTGTCATACGCGGCTTCCATTGCGGCCACGCGTTTCGGTGTGAGGGTCCAATAGTCCTGGCTGCCGCGCTCGATGGAGTTCTTGCCAGCGCGGTAAATACGGAAGAGGAACTCTTCGCGGAAGCGGGAAGCGATGTCAAGAATCGCGCGGTCGCTGGTGATCAGGTAATCGATGCTTTGCCGGAGATGCCATTCCTGGCGCGGACCGATGGGCGCGGGCTGATCGGCTGCGGGAAGCAGTTTGGATGGCACCAGAGGAATCTGCATGGGAGTTGGGCTGCCGATGATTTCCGCCAGCAGGCCAATTTGGTTGTGGAAGCCGGTGGTCGTGCGGTCGCCGCCGTTGAACCAGGTGCTATAGGGCGCGTTAGAACGCATCACTGCGCCAGGCTTACCTTCGGCGAGGAAGCGTTCGTGCACGGCTGCGGAAACGAGGTCGATCCCGATCGGCACCAGCGGGTCCTGGTTGTAGTTGAACGGGTCGCGAAAAGGCGAGAAGAAGAGCACCGAGCCCGCGGGACCGGTTTGGTGCTGGTTGTACATGATCTGCGGGATCCACTCGATGTACATCTGCCGGTTCACCGCTTCCGTCTCCGGCTGATTGGCGATGTAGGAATCGCGATTGTCATCGTGGCCGACGTATTTCTGATAAAGGCGCGGGAGCCCGTTGAGCGTGCGCTGCTTGGGGTCGCTTTCGCGCATGTACCAGTTGGCGACCAGTTCCATGCCGTCGGGATTAATGGGGACCAGCAGGAGTATGTCGTCGTTAAGGATGCGCATTGTCTCCGGATCGTTGCGGCTGAGCAAATCGTAGGTTTCCGCGAACAACGCCTGCGCATTCACGCTTTCGTTGGCGTGCAGCCCGGCGTCAATCCACACCACAGACTTGCCTTCAACGGCTAGCCGGTGGGCCTGCGTATCATCCAGACCTTCGGCGCGCGCCAGTTTCTGGGAAATCTCCTTATAGTGGGCAAGATTCTTGAAATTGGCGGGTGCGGTGATGATGGCCATCATGATCGGCCGTCCTTCAGCAGTCTTGCCGATTTCGACCAGTTTCATGCGGTCCGATGCTTTTGCCGCCTGATTCCAATACTCCAATAACTGGGTGTAGTTGGCCAGGAAATAGTCGTCGCCGGGAGTGTATTGGCCAAATTTGGCCGGCGCGAGCTTTCCCTGCGCGAACGCGGCGGTGCAGGTAAGCGCGATCGCCGCGAGTGGCTTCAATCGAATCGTTCGCATAATTAGGTCCCTTGAATGTATATACCGATTCTTAGAATTCGATCCGAACACCTAAAACTACGGTGCGATTGCCGGATGCGGCCGTAATTTGGCCGAAGCTGGTGCTATCGATATTGAGATTTGGATTGCCCCATATCGGATGATTGAGTAGGTTGAGGGCGTCGGCTCGTAACCGCAGCGTAACGTTGTGCTCCTGGTTCAGAGTTACTGCTTTCGAGAGCTGCGCGTTAAATGTAAAGCTTCCCAGGCCGCGATAACTCGATGGGCTCAGCGGGCCCAAGGAGCCAGGAACCGGATTTTGGAGGATCGTCTGGCCATTCGGGCCCTGTATTGCATAAAGCGCGCTGAGACTTTGGAGGCTGGAGGGCAGATTGCGCACCGAAGGGTCTTGAACCTGAGTTAAGCCGGAGAAGTAGACCACGTTATTGCCAGAAACGTGCACGCTTCCGGAGGGTATCGGCCCGACTTGAATATCGGTCGTGCTCAAGCTGTTGAATGTGCCGCCCGCACTATTTCCGAACGTGGTGGGCGTGCCCGATTGCTTGTTGAAGATGACGGCGGTTTGCCAATTCTCTACGAGTTTGGCTAGGACGCCGTGGGAGGAGCCCAGTACGCGCTTGTTAGGTCCAAACGGCAACTCCCAAACGCCGCTGGTACGCCATACGTTGGGAACGTCGAAGCTGAGAAGTTGTTTGCTTAAGTGTTCATTCCGCAGCGTAATGAAACTCGAAACTTCATTTTGCGTATTGCCGTCGTAAGTGCCTAGCGTTTTACTGCGTACATAGCTGGCTTGAAGCTGGAATCCGCCTGCGAAGCGTTTGTTTAATTCGATCTGCAGGGAATTGTAAGTGGAATTGCCGAAGTTACCCACCAGGTTCGCGCTGCCCAGTTGGGGGTTCGCCACCACAAAGTTAGCGGGAAGGCCCCCATTCAGGAGCAGGCCGCCGCGAATACCGGTTACAAATGTGTTACTGGCCAAGAAGTTTGCAAATCCGCCGACATTATTTGTCAGTAGATAGCTCTGCAGCGTCGTGCTTTTAATCATCGCTTGCGATCCTGTAAGCGTTGTCCCGTTGACAACGCCCACGCCAGGGATGTTCAGGCCATTAAAGATGCGATTCAGGAGCGGAGAGTTCCCTCCGGTTTCCGTGGTGAGGAAGGCGTCCAAAATACCGTTCTCGAAGATGTTAGCCTCGTTGATGTTCGTACCTTGCGTGAGCCTGCTGCCTTTGCTGCCGACGTATCGAATGTCCAGGACGATGTTCTTTCCCAGTTGACGGCCGATCGATGCATTCCAGTTCTGCACGTAACCCCGTTTCCAGCCGCTGTCGGCAACGGTGATCGATTGAGTCGAGCTGTTGTTATCGTTGATCGGGATCGTCGCAAGCGGCGGCGTGGAAGGGACCGGTAGCGGGAGGGAGATCGCTCCCAGGCCTTGATAGACGGAAGGAGTAATCGACTGCGCTTGTCCTAATCCTGGCGCGCCGTATCCGTAAATCTGGTTAAGCAAAGCAAGAAAGTTCTTTTCGTAGGAAACGCCGTAGCCGGCGCGAAACACCGTCTTGTCTTTGCCAAGCCATGGCAACGACCACGAAAGGCCTAGCTGCGGCGCAAAATCGCGGTGGTCCGGTTTCCAGGGCAGAGCGTTTGGATTGGGCGAATTCTTGCCAATTAGCTGCACCTGCGTGAGCGGTGCGGGTTCATTGCCGGGTTGGAAAAGAGATCCTAAAGTCGTACCGGAGATGCCGAAGATGCTTTGGGATCCGCCCACCAAGTCCGTCATCCGTCCGTGAGCCTCGTAGGGAATACCATAATACTCCCAGCGCAGGCCAATATTGAGCGTAAGGCTGCTATTTACGCGAATATCATCCTGTATGTAACTTGCCCATTCATGTGTAATCCACGTATGCTGCTCCTGGCCAAACGGCAGATACTGTGGATTGCTTCCGCCGGGCGAATAGAACATCTCCGTCAGGCTGCCGACTGAGCCCGCAAGCGTCGTCAACAAGTTAGTCGCGTTGGTCGCGTTCGCGCCGATACCGCTGATTGTCGTGATATTCTGCCCGCCAACGTTACCTGTGCCGAGGGTTACACGCGGAATTACATTGAAAGCGTGAAAGCTGTCCTCGTCTACAATGTGGAACTCGAGGCCGGCCTTCAGAGCATGGCGCCCGCGAAGCCAGGTGATTTTATCTCCTGCCTGATAGAACGGCGTAATACGGCCCTGCGGGTCCTCCCCGGTTCCAGTGGTGTAAAGGCTGGTCAGGCTGCCGCTTAAGCCCAGAATGTAGGGCACGCCGTTGAGGGATGGCAGGAGACTTGTCCCTTGTGAATTCGACGTCCAGGGCGCTTCAAAATTCAGGTTAGTGCGTTGAATCCCAATGCGAGCCTCGTTTACCATGGACGGGCTCAACGTCGAAACTAATGCGAGTGAGGCAACGGTGGCAAACTGTTGATACTGGCCCGGAACGGAGGAGGGAAAGTTCTGCAGGTCGTTGCCGTTGGGATTGGTTTGGCTGTCGTGGTTATAACTGAGAGTTAGCCGCTCCGATTCGCTGAAGTTATGATCCAGGCGCAGATCGAGCGAGTAGATGTTATTGGGTACGCGAGCTTGCCAGATATAGGCTGCGGTATTCAGACCGTCGCCCGCGGCCAGGTAGTTATTCGGAAGTGGAATGGCCGCGAGATTTTTCCCAACGATTCCCGTCGGATCGGCCCCGAGGCGGTTGGGGTCCAAGCCGAAGAGGCTGACGGATTGTAACGCCCCAGTGGATCCACGCGGCGAGACGGGGTTCCCATTGAGGTCGACTACGGGGTTATTTGAGTTCGCATTTCCGTTCTGAACCCCGGGATAGAAACGAAAGATGCCCTGCCGCGCTTGCTGTGTAAGCACGGTATCAGTGACGGTTGAAAGCGCGCGGCTGATGCTGGCTTCGAACAGAGCGAAAAAGAATGTCTTGTTTCTGCGGACCGGACCATCGAGCCGCGCGCCAGTCTGATTGAGAATCTGCACGCTTCGTCCAATTCCGTTACGGTTATTCGCCCAGGTGTTCGCATTCAAATCCGTATTGTGCGCGAAATCGTAAACGCTGCCGTGAAACCTGTTGGTGCCAGCGCGTGAGATCAGTTGGACCTGCCCGGAGCCACGCCCGTACTCCGCATCCGCGGGTGAGGTGACCACCCTTACTTCTTCTACGCGATCCACAGTCGTGGCGATCATCTGGCCCGTAATCGACGTGAGTACCGCGTTGTCCTGAATATTCGTCCCGTCGAGCGTGATGTTCATCATGTCGGTGCGCGCACCGTTCACGTTCACGCCGTTACTCGTGGAAACGAGTCCAGCCTGCGTAGCCACGAGTTCCATAACGTTGCGGCTCGAGACGGGTAGATCCTGGATGCGTTGCGTGCTCAGGAGACCCCCTTGCGAGGCGGCCAGGTACTTAACGGAATCGGAGTTCGCCGTAACCTCGACGTGTTCCGCGGTTTCGCCGACCTGTAGTGTCAGGTTCTGTTGTAAGTGATCGCCCACGCGCAACGTAGTATCGTTCAGGTCCAGCTTTTTGAAGCCGGCCTTTTCGGCGCTGAAGCGGTAACTTCCGGGCGGCAGAGCGGCAAATAAGTACACGCCCGAGGAATTTGAGCTGATGGTTGTGGTGACGCCGGTATTCGCGTTCAGCGCGGTTATGGTTGCTGCCGGAATACTGGCGCCGGTTGCGTCGAGCACGTTGCCGGATACGACGGCGTCAGTGCTCTGCGCCCATGCGATGGACGCCAATAGGATCGTAATCGAGATTAGGCCCTTCAAGAATCCTCCTTTTCGCAAAGCAAAAGCTAGACTTAGCGGTTGATGAGGACTAACAGAGCCTCGAGTAACACAGGTGGAAGTAAAGACGACAACGGACGTAATACATTCGAGTTCATCAGTGGACCCGAATTATCCGAAATTTCTATCGAGTGTAGGGTTGTAGATGCGCTTTGTCAACTGAGAGGCTCATAAATTTTCGAAGTCGCGTCGCACACCCATAGGCGTAGATGCCGGCCATCCACGTGGCTTGGCGGTAGATCCCGATCCGCCGAAAATTCTCGAAAGGTGTGCTTGACAGGCTTTCAAGCAATCTATACAATGTCAATAGACAATGGTACGAATAGATGGTTCGCTACCTGGCTTGCTGCTCGAAGCGGCTACAACTCTCGGTTGTTGTAGCCGCTAGCCCTCCTTTTGTAAGTGGTCCGTTTTCACGGACCGCAACATATAAGCCTTAAATCTGAGTCATCGGGAGAATCAAATGTCAACCGCCTCTCTTGCTATCAATGAAGCTACCGTTTCCCTGCGGAGACGTCCTGAAACCAACCCCGCTGTAAGTCTTTTGGAAGCTGCACTGACGGAAGCGAATGGACAGGGCGCTTACTTATACCGGATAGAGGAAACGGCCGCGGCAGCTTCGCTATACGCCCATGCAGGACTGTATGTTCCGCTGAAAGTAACTTGGGCTACCGGATCGGCGGAACGGTCGGCTATTGTGCTCCAGGCGGGCGCATGGAAGGATGAACGCTTTGCGGACGCGGAAGCATTTCGCCGGCATCACTTCGAAGGGGTAATTTCGATCCCAATCCTTGCGGAAGGCCGGTCCAGAGGCATCCTTCATCTTTGCCGGACTCGCAGCGTGCCTGTGCGTCCCGTGGAGTTTTCGTTTCTCCAGAATCTTTCGGCGCCCCTGGCAGTGATGATGGCGCAGGACGCCCAGATGAATGGGCTGCGCCGTGAGATCGATCGTCTGTCCTCGCAGTTGGCGGGGCGAAAACTGTTGGACCGTGCGAAAGGCATCTTGCAGGAGAGGTTTCAGTTCACGGAAGAACAGGCCTATCTATCGATTCGGCGTTTGAGCCGGCGTCGCCGCACGCCAATGCGTGACATTGCGGCAGCGCTGATTGAGGACTCCTTACGGGAGGAGGGCGAACATGCCAGTTGAAGTGGGCGCTACGCGAAAAGAGTTCCTGCTTGCACTGACCGGAGCCGCCGTCTTGCCCGAACTCCGCGCGCAGCCGGCGCCGGGGCCAGGCGGAAAACTGTTGATTGTCGTGGCGCACCCGGATGATGAGTACGCGTTCGCCGCAACCACTTACCGCATGGTGCGAGAACTGGGTTGGACGGCGGATCAGTTGATCGTCACCGATGGTGAATCCGGCAACCGGTACGCCACGTTAGCCGAAACCTATTACGACGTCCCTTTGACTAATCCCGCAGACGCGCGGATCCATCTCGCGGCTATTCGCAAACAGGAGTGCTTGCGAGCGGGCAAGGTGCTCGGGATCCGGCGGCACTACTTCCTGGAACAGCGCGATCTCGGCTTCAACAACAACGCCGCCGCGGCGGATGCGAGTAATTGGGACCGGGAGTTCGTCCTCTCGAAGCTTTCGTCGTTGCTGGAGCGAGAGCATTACGATGTTGTGTTTACGCTTCTGCCTACCGCCGAGACTCATGGTCACCACCGGGCCGCTACGCTGCTCGCATTGGAAGCGATCGCGCGTATTGCAGACGCCTCGCGCCCTCTCGTTTTCGGCGCTGAGCCGCGCGCGAAAGCGCAAGCGCCCCTGAGATTCTCGGGATGGGAGCCTAATCCGCTCACAGTCACGACGGAACCTTCGCCCGTCTTTACCTTCGATCGCCTGAGATCCTTCGGATTCCACAATGCACTTACGTACGACATCGTCGTGAATTGGCTGATCGCAGAGCACAAGTCGCAAGGTCTGTTTCAAACGACCTACGGAACTGACCAATACGAACAGTTTTGGCTGTTCCGGATCAGTGGCGCAGGCGCCGGGCAGCGCGCCTCAGAGTTGTTTGAGGCATGTAACGAAACCCGGCGGACTCCCTAACATCCAGCTCCTGACATCCATCTCCAACGAATCACAGCAGCCGCATGATAGAATCGGTGCCCGAAGCGCCGGGAGGGCCGCCGTGAGAAACGTCATTGTAATTTCGCTGCTGCTGTTGGTTTCAAACGCTGCGCACGCCACCTGGTCGGTCATTGCCGTGAACCGCGCCACCAATCGCGTGGTGATTGCCTCCTCCACATGCACCGGCACGACCGACGATTTTCTGAAGGACGTGCAGGCGGTTGTTGTACCTGGCAAAGGCGTGGCCGCGTGCCAGGCCGGCGTGGACAGCGCGACGCATCAGAATCAGACGTTGGTCTTTGAAGAGCTGCAGCATGGTACAGACCCGGCCCGCATCATCGAAATGTTGAGTCAGGACCCCGCCTTTCAAAGTCGCCAATTTGGAATTGTGGATTTGCAGGGCAGAATGGCGGGCCATTCGGGACTCACGAATGGGTTCGTCACGCAGGACATACACGGCCAGGTTCCTGGAACCGAAATCTTCTATTCCATACAGGGCAACATTTTGAGATCGGGCGCGGTCGTTCCCAGCGCCGTGAAAGCGTTCATCGGCGCATCAGGCGGCGTCACGGATCGAGTAATGGCGGCGATGGAAGCGGCCGACGCGGCCGGCGGCGATAGCAGGTGCACTTGTTCTGTCCCGGCGCCGCCCGCGGCGAGCGCTGCGATTCCGTGTCCCTACCGCACTTCGTTAGTCGCCTACATTCTCGCGGCCGACCCGCAGGATACCAACGGCCCGCCGGATCAGCCCAATTCCCACAACAACGGGAAGTACAGCATGTACATTACGGTTTCGCAGCCGAATCATGGCCCGGCCTACAACATCAAGCCGGGCGAGAGCCTGAATCCGGTGAAGACATTGCGCATGCGCTACGATGCCTGGCTGAAGGCGCATCCTGAGTTCAAACGCTAATTGCACTGAGAGCAAATATGACCCATCGACCCGCAAGGTGGCTCGCATTGATCGTGACATCGGCGCT
>DATAUH010000547.1:0-10869 GCA_036268375.1 Bryobacteraceae bacterium
AATCTCCTGGATGGTTGCGACGCCTTCCGGCTGGACTGCCAGATGGATCAACAGTCGCATTGTGTAATCCGCGTGACGCGTGAGCTGCATTGCCGGTACTTCCCTAAAGATGTATTAAAGATGCATATTAAAAACGCCGCATGCATGAAACTGTAAACGACAACAGCATGGCCGATATGGTCGATGGCTTCTACGGCAAAATACGCCACGATCGCTTAACTCGGGCCGATTTTCACTGACGCGATTGGCGAGGAATGGACACCGCACCTGGCGAAGATGAAAGCGTTCTGGTCGTCTGTGCTCCTCGCGTCGCGGACGTATAAAGGCAATCCGATGATGGCGCACCTGAAATTGCCGCGGCTGACGGAAACTCATTTCGAACGCTGGCTGGAGTTGTGGCGCGAGACAGCTGCCGCTCTGTGCTCCAGGAATCTGGCGGAGGTCTTCATTCAAAAGGCCGAGTTGATCGGCGCTCGTCTGCTGGGGGCGATTTCGCGTTACCACGATTCGTGCGCGCCAGCGGAACAATCGCCAGTACATAACGTCCAATGACGCAGTGCGAGCTGCAGAATTTCTTGGGCAATGCGGCGGCGCTTCCGCGAACTACAACGTTATTTCGTGAAACGGGAATACGAACGCTGCTGCTGCACCTGAAAGCTGGAGAACGCATACCGGAACATCAGACGCGCGGCGCCATCCTGGTTCATTGCGTGACCGGGCAAGGCGCTTTCTTTGCCGATGACCGGGTCGAATTGCGGTCAGGTATCCTTATCAGCGTGCCCCCCGAGAGTCCTCACAGCGTGGTTGCCGCTGAAGATGGAGATCTTTTGCTGCTCGTGACGGTGTCGGAGCAGGCCGTGAACGGGTGAACGGCGCCAGAATCACAGCTAGGATCGTTCTTCCGATACTGGTGGCCGTGTGGGCTGGGGCGATCATCGGAGTGTCGCTGATCTCGACGCCAGTGAAGTTCCAGGCGCCCTCTCTGACCATGCCGGTGGGACTAGAGATTGGACGATATACATTCCGCCTTTTCGCTAATCTGGAACTCGGTTTTCTAATAGGGGCAGTGATTACGGCGATTATGGCGCGGCCACGCCGGATTACCGCTTTTGCGCTTGGGGCGGTTGCGGTCCAGTTATTGCTTCAACGCTTTTGGCTGCTGCCGGAACTGGATCGTCGCGTTTCGCAGATTCTGGCAGGAAGCGCGATTGTCTTCTCCGCTTGGCACTGGGTGTATGTAGCGTTCGACGTATGCAAACCGGCTCTTTTGATAGCCGCGGCGGCGATTGAGTACAACTCACTCCTTCGATCGGACAGAAGAGATGCGTGAGATTAATTGGCCGCCTGCTGCCGGGTGTTTCTGTGGACGCAGAGATGCATTTTGTTTTCTTCGTTTAATTGGATCGCAACGCGACCATGGGATCGATGCGGGAGGCTCTCCACGCCGGAATGTACCCCGCGACTAGCGCGACGCCCGCCAGCAGTACGCCGATGGCGAAGAACGTAGCTGAATCGCCGGATGTAATTCCAAACAACAGGCTCGACAGTGCGCCTGACAGAATTCGGGCGCCCGCCATTCCAAAGAAGAGACCTGCCGCAGCCAATTCCAGAGTGCGCATCAGGACCCGGCGCTGCACATCGCGAGCCGACGCCCCTAACGCCATTCGAATGCCGATCTCCTGTACACGCTGGCTGACCGAATACGACACCACCGCGTAAATACCTAGTGAAGCCAGCAGCAGAGCGAAGCCCGCAAATCCGGCCAGCAGGAGCACGAGAAACCGTCGCGGTGAAACGGCTTGATCCACTAAAGCTTGAAGGGTTCGAAACTCGCCGATCGGCAGATTCGGGTCGACCTGGCGAAGCGCTCGGCGAATGCTAGCCGCCATCGTGTCGGGGGGAAGCGAGGAGCGCATTACGAGTTCCATAGACGAATAGTCGCGAGTCTGCCGCAACGGTATGTACATTTCAGACCCGCTGGCTTTCTCGAGGGCTGCGTGCCGCACGTCGGCCACGACGCCCACGACACGACGCCCACCGTTCTGCGTGACCATCTTTCCAACGGGATCCTGGCTGGGCCAAAGCGTGCGCGCGAGAGTTTGATTCACCATCACGACGGGTTCGCTCGATGCCCGGTCCCGGTCGGTGAACTCTCTGCCTGCGAGCAACCGGACGCCTGCCGCTTCGAAGTATCCATCGCTGACCACCCGCATGAAGGCCTCCGGCGTATGGCCCTTCGGGTAGACCTGGCCTTTCGCGGCGACACTCCAGGAGCGATCACTCGCCAATGGGATGGCATCGGTGAGCCCTGCGGCGTTGATGCCGGGAACGGCGCGGGCGTGGCGGAGCAATTCGTCGGTATAGGCGTTCTGCTGATCGAGGCTCGTAATCCGAAAACTCGGATCGACTCTCAGCGCGGCCGCTCGTTCCGGCTGAAAACCGAGGTCTACGTCGAGGACCCTTACGAAGCTTCGAATCAGCAGACCGGCGCTCACCAGCAGAACACACGCGAAGGCGAGTTCGGAGACTACCAGCCCGTCGCGAATCCAGGCGCCCCGCCCGCCGCCGATCGATCCACGGCCCGCATCCTGTATCTGATCGCTGAGTGAGACGGCGGAGAGGCGCAGCGCCGGCAACACTCCAAGGAGCAGGCCTGTGCCGACGGCCGCCAGAAGGGTGAAGATCAGCGCTTTACCGTCGATCCGTACGCTTTCGATTAAGGGAAGATTGAACGCATGCAGGTGCGCCAGTTCGCGCGTACCAGCGATTGCGAGCACAAGCCCCAGCGCGGCGCCGCAACAGGATAGCGTGACGCCCTCAGTGAGTATCTGCCGAAGCAGCCGCGAGCGGCCCGCTCCGAGCGCGGCACGCATGACCAGTTCTTTGTGTCGGGATGACATCCGCGCCAAGAGCAGATTGGAGAGGTTGGCGCATACGATCAACATTACAGCTCCGACTGCCCACATCAAGACCCCGAGCGCCGGACGCATCTGTCCGCTGACGTGCTGTTTCAGCGGTGATAGGACGGGGTCGACCGGATTGCGTTCGGGATGATGGCTTACGAGTTGCTTCGCCAGGGTCGAGAACTCCGCCTGCGCGCGCGAAATGCCGATGCCTGGCCGGATCCGGCCGATGATCTTTGCATTATTACCCTCGCGGCTGACCTGCTCTGTTAGCGCAAACGGAACCAGGATATCGACGGAAGCTCCAGGATCAAAGACGTTCGCGAAATCGAAAGATGCCGGAAGCACGCCCACGATTGTTGTAGGCAGATTGTTCAGGATCAGCTTTTGTCCCACGATGGATCGGTCGGCGGCAAATCGCCGTTGCCAGAATCCGTAGCTGAGAATCACTGCGAGCGGGGCATCGTTTTGACCGGTGCATTCTTCCGGCACGAATGACCGGCCGATCACAGGATCGATGCCCAGCATCGGGAGAAAATTCTGCGTCACCGGGATAGCGGTGACGCGTTCGGGCTCGCCGGTTCCGGTAAGCTGCCTGTTTCCTCTTTTGTAAGCGCTGTAATACGCGGCCATGTCGACGAACGAGCGGTTCAGTTGCTTCAGGTCGAGAAAGTGGCTCACCTGCGTGCTGAATTCCTCTCCGCTCCAGCCGCCGTTGGAGACCCAGACCAGCTCTTCCGCATGGCGAAACGGGAGCGGGCGCAGAAGCAGCGCATTGACCACGCTGAAGACCGTGGAACTGGCGCCAATGCCGAGGCCGGCGATGAGGATCGTGAACGCCGTAAATCCAACGTCGCGGCGCATGCTGCGAAATGAGTGGCGCAAATCCTGCATCAGGTCGCTAATCCAGCGGGCGATCCAGGTGGAGCGGGCTTCCTCTGATTTTTGTGTCATATTGCCAAACCTTCTCCGTGCCGTAACGCGAGCTTCCGGTTCGGGCATGCCTTGGGCGACCAGTTCCGCGACCATCGAGCTGACGTGGAACTCCATCTCTTCCCACAATTGGCGCTGCCTTTCGCTGTGATTCAGCCAATACCGAATTCGCCGTCGAAAACGCTTCCAAATGGCTTTTGCTTGCATGCGTGCTCCGTTTGATCAGGCGAACCCCATGATTCGAGCTACCGCGCCGGTTACTTTGCGGTAACGCGCGGACTCTTCCATGAGATGTTTGCGCCCGTCAGCAGTGAGCTTATAGAAACGTGCTCGCCGGTTGTTGGCGGAGAGGCCCCACTCGCCTTCGATCCAACCATTTAGCTCCAGGCGCTGGAGAGCCGGGTAGAGGGAGCCTTCTTCCACACGCAGGAGATCGTCCGAAAGTTGCTGGATCAATTGCGCGATGGCGTAGCCGTGCAAGTGTCCGCGCATGAGCATTTTGAGAACGAGCATGTCGAGCGTGCCGGGCAAGAGGTCGGTTTTTGTTTTTCCTGCTTCCATAGACGGTCTGATTATAATACTGACGATTTTGGGACTGGTTACGCGGATATGGACATTTATTTTAGAAGGCAGTCTTTGGGAGGGAGCGGTGGAACGGCAGTGGCAGTTACGGTTTAACCGCGTGAAAGCGTCGATGAACGTAGACGGGGTCCGAGCGCGTAGTCAAACCTTCCATAAACCGCTTTTGGAAGTAGTACGGGACGCGAATCTGAGTCGCAAACGATTTCGAAACCGCCGTGCTTACGGTTCCGGGTCAACTGATACGTCTCGAAAGCTTGCTTCGCGCTCGAGGAGGCTCTGGAAGTATTGGGCGCACTCGTCGTCCTCGCTCATATTTGCCCAGCCCAGAAGTCTCTCCGTCACAGACCTGACTTTGTCGATCCGCAGACCCCACTCGCGCTGCCCGTCCTTTTTGTCGTCAGAGGCTCTTGCGCCAAGCAGGTATTTGCGGCCCTTCCATTCCGCATAACCGTACCCAAACCCAATCCTCGCTATCGGGCGCAGAAATCTCCACCAAACCTTTGGCCTTCTCGCGGAGCCACAACAGAAGAGACTCGCCTGGGATTGGATTGATCGGATTTGGCCGCTCCTTCGTCACGTCGAAGGCGGCTGTGTAAAAGCGTAGGACTCGGGCCATCTTATTGCCTCACGGCGATGCTACCTCAGAAGCTGCACGAGGGCCGGCGGGCTGTATTCCGTTAAGGATTCGAACGGCTTCGATCTGCCGTTTCAGCGCGAGCTTCAGTTGGAGCGCCGCAGCCTGTTTGGCCAAAATCGCGAACGCCAGGATGTGCCGGCGGCAAGGCTGGTCTGGATCCGCTCGATCGCGAGCCGTACTTCCTGCGCCGATGCACAACGGGCCGCCGGGTTTCGCGATAGGAGCTTCATGATCAAAAGATCGAGTTCGCGGGGAATGGATGGCGCCTTTTGCGACGGCGGAACGGGCGGGCGCGACAAAATAGCGGTGAGCACATCCGAAGAATCGCTGTCGCGAAAGGCCTGCGTCCCGGTCACCATTTCGTAGAGAACGGCGCCAAGGCTGAAAAGGTCAGTGGAGTCCGTTAGAGGCAGGCCCTGCGCCTGTTCCGGCGACATATAGGTAGGGGTGCCGAGTAGCCTTCCCGCGTGGGTGGACTGGCCGCCTTCAAAGAGCACCGGATCCAGACGCGCGACGCCAAAATCGACCAGTTTGACTACCCCGTCGGGCCGCAGCATGATGTTGGCGGGCTTGACGTCTCGGTGCAGAATGCCGGCCTGGTGGGTATGCGAAAGCGCGGCGGCCACCTGGTCCGCGATTCGCAGTACTTCTGGAGTGGGAATGGGGCCGCGGGCGATCCTGGCGCTAAGCGGCTCTCCTTCGACGTACTCGAGCGCGATGAACCATCGGCCGTCAGTCTCGCCGATCTCGTAGACCGTCACGATGTTCGGATGGCGGAGCGCGGAAGCGGCGCGGCCCTCGCGTTCAAACCGCCGAACCCGACTTGGCTCCTCGCTGAAACCGGGCGGCAGGAGTTTGAGCGCAACTTTTCGGTCCTGTCGAAGATCCTCCGCAAGGTAAACATCGCCCATGCCGCCGGAGCCCAGCAGGTCCAGGAACCGGTAATTACCGAATGGAGAATTGCGCAGGCGGCCGTCAATGACGCGGTTGGCTGTTGCCGCGATGGCCTGCTCCAGATGAATGTCGATCCGGCCATTGTCCGCCGCTAGCAGCGACTCGACTTCGCCGCGGATTTCGGCGTCGGGTATCGCGGCCACGAACCGTGGCCTGTCCGCCGCGTCGAGAGTCCACGCCTCCTGGAGGGCGGTTTCAACGCGCATCCAAAGGTCGCTATTCACGCCAGAACTCCGATGTCAGAGCGGGCAAGCGCACGGTTGACAGCGTTGTGACGACGTGCGGATGTGTGAGAGAGTATGGACACCACATTTGGCCGCTGCGCCGATCGTGGAATTCGCCATGAATTACGAATCAGGAACGGAGGATCCACACGCGCCGGAAGCCCGCGTGAATGATAGCATAGCCTCCGCTCCGCGAATCGGGCCATACGTGCTAGTGAAGAAACTGGGCGAAGGCGGCATGGGCGCTGTCTGGCTGGCGGAGCAGCAGGAACCGATCCGCCGCAAAGTGGCATTGAAATTCATTCGCGACGGACTGGATGCCGGGAACCTGGCTGCGCGATTTTCGTCTGAGCGCCAGGCACTGGCTTTGATGCAGCACCCCGCGATTGCTCACGTCTACGATACCGGCGCAACCGACGATGGCAAGCCGTATTTCGTAATGGAATACATCGAGGGCGTTCCCGTCACGGAATACTGCGACGCGCATCGCCTCACGATTACAGAGCGCCTCGGACTGTTCGTGGATATCTGCGACGGCATGCAGCACGCGCATCAGAAGGCGATTCTGCATCGCGACTTAAAACCTTCCAATGTGCTGGTAGCGGAACTGGACGGAAAGCCCACGGTCCGGATTATCGATTTCGGGCTGGCGAAGAGTTTAAGCTCTCCCGAGACGACCATGGCGCAGAGAACTATCGCTGGCGAGGTGGTCGGCACGCCCCGCTACATGAGTCCGGAGCAGTTGGATTTCAGCCCCAACGGCATCGACACGCGAACCGATGTGTACTCCCTGGGCGTGGTGCTGTACGAGCTGCTGACAGGCACGACGCCGCACAGCAACACGCGCGCATTTGACGAACTGCTGACCAACATCCGGCACGGCGATGTGAGCCCGCCCAGCGGACGGTTCGCAAAGAACACACCGGAATCGATCGAAGCCGCCGCGAAACTGGCCGCCACGGCCGACGCGGTCCGGAAGCAGTTGGAAGGCGATCTGGACTGGATCACGCTGAAAGCTCTGGCGAACGATCGCGAACAGCGCTACAGTTCGGCTTCCGAATTTGCCGCGGATATCCGCCGGCACTTGCAGAATGAACCGGTCCAAGCCAGACGGCCGAGCGCGTCTTATCGCATGGCCAAGTTCGTGAAGCGCAACCGGCTGGCGGTAGGACTGGCAGGCGTGGCCGCCGTTGCGGTTGTGGGCTTAGCGGTGGCCATGACCGTGCAGGCAATCCGCATCGCCAAAGAGCGCGACCGAGCCAATCACGAAGCAGAGACCGCCCGCGACATCGCACAGTTTCTGACGCGAATGTTTCGGGTTTCGGACCCTTCGCAGGCGCGTGGCAAAAGCGTGACGGCGCGAGAAATCCTCGACAATGGATCGCAGCAGATCCAATCAAACCTGACGCAGAGCCCGGAAGTCCGTGGACGCCTGATGTCCACAATGGGCGAAACGTATCTGGGGCTCGGGCTGTCTCAGCAGGCAAAGCCCCTGCTCGAACAAGCCATTCAAGTGCAATCGCAGGCGTTGGGAAGGAACAATCCGGCGACGCTCCGTTCCATGACCTACCTGGGCGACGCAATGTACACGCTGGGGCATTATCAAGATGCCGAGAAACTCTTGCGCAGCATCTTCGAAACGCAACTCCGCGAGTTGGGCCCAGACAACCAGGATACGCTTCTGTGCGAAAACGTTCTTGCGGAAGATCTGACCGCCGCAAGCAAATCCAAGGAGAGCGAAGCGATGGCGCGCGACGGCGTCCAACGGCAGTCGCGACTGTTGGGGCCGGAGGCTCCGGATACGCTGCGTTTCCGGCGGATCCTCAGCCGAGCGCTCCTCGATCAACGGAAGTTTCCGGAAGCCGAGAAGCAGACGCGCGAAACATTGGAGATGCACCGGCGCAGGCTTGGCGCCGATCATCCTGCCACTCTCTATGAAGCCAGTCTACTGGCGGGCGCGCTGAAGAATCTGGGGCGGCTCAGCGATGCGGAGAAACTCGATCGCGAGACGCTCGAAATCCAGAAGCGCGTGTTGGGTCCAGAGCACAACAACACTCTGGCTACCGCCACGGATCTGGCGGAGGTGCTGGGTAACCAAAAGCGGCTTCCCGAGGCAATCCAGATTTACCGCGAAACGCTCGCTATTCGAATGAAGCTCGACGGACCCGATCATCCGCACACGACGGCCGTCCAAAACGGGCTGGCGATCGCCTACGCCACCGAGAAACAGTTTGGAAAAGCGGAGCCACTTTTCCGGGCCATTGCCGAAGTGAGGCGCCGCACACTTTTACCGGGGCATCGGCAAATCGTATATGCGTTGTGCAATCTCGCCATTACGCTGAGCTACATGGGAGAGCATGTGGCGGCCGAACAGGTGTTTCGCGACGCAGTGAGCGAAGCCCAGCGGGGTGAAAGTTCAGTTCCGTTGGCAACAGCTTACTTTTACTATGGCTCCGGCGCCGCGCTGGCAGGCCGCCACAAGCAGGCTCTGGAAATGTTGGACCGCGCCGCCGCGGTAGGGTTACCGGCCACGATCGATCTGGCCACGACGGACGACCTGAAATCGCTGCGTGGCGACGCGCGATTTGAAGCGCTGGTGGCGCAGCGTAAAGCATCGTCCAGCACGACCGCGAAGCGCTAGTGGCATTTCTCACACACTTACTGCTGCGGCACGCGACCGGCCGCGTCTACTTCGTTGTGCTTGCTCATCGTGCTCGACGTTTAAGTACGCAGCCGGGCGCTGGCCGGCGCGCCTTGTATCCGCAACTCTCTCACGCGCCTGGCGACGAAAACGTGTGAGAAACGCGGACTAGCTGCTTGGTATTCCCAGTCAGAAAAAAAATTCTTTAAACGATGATGTGAATCCTCAGGGGTTCCTGTTTTCCATCACAGAGGCCAGCGATTCGGTAGTGAGTTTCAACGCAAGGGAAAGTTCCTGGCCCACATCAACTGAGGAGCAAAAAATGTCTGACTATGTCCGCTTGACTGACCCGACCAACTCTCAAATG
The DNA here is from genome assembly GCA_036268375.1 of Bryobacteraceae bacterium. GTDB lineage: Bacteria > Acidobacteriota > Terriglobia > Bryobacterales > Bryobacteraceae > PALSA-243. The sequence continues at coordinate 9,242 of DATAUH010000547.1, forward strand.
AAACTCGACGCGAGGCAAAAAATGGTGGACGGCCGCGCCGATGTTTTGAACAACGCAGGCCGAACTCTCGATCGATTTTGGGAATACAAAGACGGGAAGAAAACCGCTGCCAAAGTTGGAACAGGCCTGGTTATCGGCGCTGGCGTTGCCGCTGCTGGAGCCGCCACGCATGGAGCAGCCGTACCGGTCGCGGCGGTCCTCGGAATTGCGGCGGGCGGCTATATTGCCGGCAAGGTGGCCGATACATCAGTGGGGCGCATGTGGGATCTCGGATATAAAGGCGCCTCACGCACGCGGGCTTGGATCCATGACAATGGCGGCCACAAAGACCATTCGCGATTGCTGGAGGCGCGAGCGCACAAAACGATTCGCCACGCCGTCCAACATTTCCGCACAGCAAGAGAAAAGCTCCACAAGGCCAAGCAATTACCGCAGTTCGCTCGAATGACTTCTCGCCGGTCCGACTACAACCTGCCGGATTCCTGCGACGAAGCCTTCAATGCAATTACGGCTCTGTTGCATGTTAGACATCACTTGGAAAAGACCCGTCTCTATCTGCATCCGGCAACGTTTCTGTTGGGTCGTCTTCTGGATGTGCACGAGATATTGTATGCGCGATGGAACGGCCAGGATCACACCCAGCTTCAATCTCCCTGGCACCCGCCTAAGGCGTGCGATTCGAAAAAATGCTACTACGATAACAGCGCCCTGACAAATCGGAATGCGTACCCCGGCGATTGGGTGGATCTCGGGAACTTCAGTCCCGCCCAACGGAGAAAGAAGGTGAGCGACACGCTTGACGAACTTTCGATGGACCTTGGACTACACATGCCGATGTTTGGGCATCTTTCCCAACAAACGATAAGACTCATTGGGGAAGCTGAATCAAGCTACGACGAGAATAGGGACGACTGCTTCGTTCACGCTAAGCACGGGGTAACAAACTGGTGGGATCGGAAAACTCGCGGTGAACAAGGAGCCTTTGTCGCTAAGAATGCCATCAGTTTGGCGGTTGCCGGCGGGGCCGCGGGCGCACACGTTAGGTTAGACGAGGCGCTCAGTACGCTGGCAGCTGCAATGGACATGGGTTTCACTTCTTTTGACCTGGGTGCGTCGGAGACAATTGAAGATTCAGGTCTTCCATCGGGAGAACTGCGGCGGGACGGCAAACACGCGCAGGAGGGCCTGCGCCATGCGGCTATACACTTCTGGGAAGCGCTGGAGGTGGATCACGCTATCGATGAGGAGCATCCCGGCTACAACTTGCGAGCGCTTACGTCAAGAGCTTGCGAGCGGACGATCGACTATTTAAGAAATGTGAACAAAATCCAGCATCACCTTGCAAAGGTTCGAAGGGAGTTGTGCGAAATGATCGATCTGATTGACAAGATATCCAAATGCACAAAGCGAGCTCTTGAGGACGTAACTGTCATCGGATACGAATATGGCAGGTATCTCGAGCCGTTCTGGATGTTACATGACCGATGTCCGGGTCGATGCTACAACAGCTTGAGAAAAGTAAGTGGTTTCTGATGATTGGAAGCCATTGCTCTTACTCTTGACAACGTAAGCTCGCAGGACCTCTTTCCAGATGCTCTGAACAACGGCTGCGCTCGCACGGCGCGCAA
>DATAUH010000548.1:0-6695 GCA_036268375.1 Bryobacteraceae bacterium
CGATAGCGTCGCGAAAACCGTGTTCTTCTATGCGTGGCCGACGGACACGTACGACAGCGTCGAATTCGGCAGCGTGGGCTTGCAGAAGGGAGGCGCGGACGTTACGTTTGTTATCCACGGGACTAGCTGGCTGGAAGGTAAGGTCTGGACAGAGGTCGTACTCGAAATCCGCAATGGAGAGATTTCGAATCTGCGATGGGGACGCTATCACGCGCTCATTCCTCCCGGGACTACCTTAACCAAGCTTGGTCAGGCAGTGTCGAGTCTCGCGGCCGAATATGACAAACAGCGCGCGCAGACCGCGCCTGCTCCGCCGGTCTACACGCCACCAGCCGTCCCGAGTGCGCCACCGGGCAATCCCACGGCGCTTTCTGCGATGTGTCTCGAGAATACGACGTCCGATCCGGTGGGCTATTCCGTGCCGTCGGAACATAGCGATTACCAGTCACTATCCACTGGACAGCGGTGGATGTTCTGGCATGCCGGCTCCGGCCCCTTTACGGTGTTGTTCAGTGGGGCGAATGGACCTGCTACCTTTTTCGCGCCAGGCCAGACTGTCGGCGCAAAGCCGAACAGTTGCACTGATGCCATGACATACGACTTCATCAAATCCGGTGAAGCTATCGGACTACAGCCGCGAACGTGGATTGTCGGTACCGCGCATCCATTCATGGCGAACGTTGTTCGAGCAAGTTCCGAGGGGCAGTGGACCTGTGTCTCGGGCTACAAGTGGGCCGATGCGGACGATGCGCAGAATCTAACGTGCATTTCCCGCGATACCGGTCTTGTAGGCCTGGACCTGCGGATCGACGCCGGCGAGATTTATCCGACGGTCGTCAGCGTACGCCGCAACACGCCCGCGGCTCAAGCCGGCATACAGCCCGGATCGCACATTGTGCAGTTAGACGGCGTATCGACGCGCGGTCTTACGATCGATCAAGTGGTGGCGCGAACGCGCGGGGCGATCAACACGACGCTTCAGATTATGTTGATTCCGCCCGCGGCCACGCAGACCGAGGTCTTTCGCCTGACCAGGCAGTGACCTTACGCGCCCGCAGCCTCGCGAACCAGAATGCCCATTTTAGGATGGGACGGCTCCATAGCGCGATGAAATCCGAACTCCTCCAACGCCTCTGACGTCGTGGGGCCGATCGACGCGATGCGGGCTTTCTGCAATCCGTTGCGAACGGCGTCTTCGATTCCCATTTCCGCGGCGATCCGCATCAAGTGGTCGATCTGCATGGATGTCGTAAACAGCGCCACATCAATGTCGGCGGCTGCCAAACGCCGGGCGGCTTCGCGTAAGGGCTCCTTGTCTTCCGGCAACTCCCACTGATAAACCCGTACTGGCGTGACCTCCGCGCCGTGTTCCCGCAAGGCGCCGAGCAATTCTTCATTCGATTTGCCGTATTCCTGCACAGCGATGCTCTTCTCGTTGCGGCCATTGAGCACCTTCAGAACCTCGCGCCACGTGTTGGGCTCAGGCGCTACCAACGCGGGCGTCAAGCCCATCTCGCGCAACGCGGCAACCGGCTTCGGGCCGCGTGCTACGAGCACCAGACTTCGCAGGGCGTCGGAAAATGCGGACTCGTGGTAGGCCTCGGTCAGCGCGCGGTTCAGTTGGCGCGTGCCCACGCCTGTAAGCAGGATCATCATGTCGAAGTCGGCGGCGAAAAGCCGTTCGGCAAAATCGGTAAGGGCGCGATTTTGCTCTAACGGAACCTCCCGCATGGACGGGGCAACGAAGGGAACTCCACCTTGACGTTTGATTAATTCGGCGATCTCACTCGCGCGCCGGCTCTCCAGCGCCAACACGCGTTTTCCATCGAAGGACATGCCCGATTATAAATAGAAGTACATGAAGCTTGCCGCAAGCATTCTCACGGTTGGCGCGATTGTTGCGTCATTGGGTCTTGCATTGCGCGCGGGGATTGGTCCATTCGTGCTCGCCGGCGTGCGCGTGGCCTCGCCGATCGGGCTCGAAACTGTGTTCGGCTGCGCATTTGTTGCGCTGCTGTTTATCAAACCTGCGGCCAAACTCGCGGCGACAAAATTTGCAGTGCCGCTGGCTGCCGCGCTAGTACTGATTGCGCTGGTCTACGCGCCCAATCTGAACGATCCATTTTTGAGCGACGACTACATTCTCGCCGCGCACGCGACGCATGACCCGTCACAACTTGCGGCTCTGTTTCACACACCCGGCGGCGACGGCTCGTTCCGGCCTCTGGGCTATGTCTATTTCGGCCTGTTGCGGTTATTCTTCGGCGCAAACTCGCTCGCCTGGCATCTTGTGGCGTTGACGCTTCATCTCGCGAACTGCGCGCTGCTCTATTTCATCGTGAAGCGGCTGTGGAATCGGGCGGAAATCGCGGTTGCGGCGGCGCTGTTGTTTGGATTGCACGGCTCCCGGCCGGAGACCGTAGTCTGGAGCGCAGGAAACTTCGATGTACTGGCGTGCATCTTCGCTTTTGCTGCGACTCTATGCGCGCTTCGACGCTCGCTGGTCGGCGCCTGCGCCTTCACCGCACTCGCACTCTTGAGCAAGGAGAGCGCTTACTCTACGCCACTATTGATTTTGGGCTTAGCGTACGCTGCCGGCCGCACGCGCGAATTGCTGCGGCCGATTTTAGGGTCGTTTGCGGTTGCCGCAGTCATGTTTGTGTGGCGTTGGACCATGTTTCACGGCCCCGGCGGCTATATTGACCCCGCTACCGGACAGGCGCAGGTGCTCTCCTTCCATTTCGGCAGCGCGCTGAAGGCATTGCTGCTGCGCGTTTGGGCCTTGATGCTCTTTCCGGTGAACTGGGAGGCCTTCACGAGTAGCATTTGGATTGCAATTGCCATCGGCGTAGCCGCCTGGGCGTTGCTGAGTGCACCGTCCCCCGCGCGGCGGATCAGCGTGGCGCTACTCGCGACGACGGTAGCGACGCTCATGCCCGCGTATCATTTGGCGCTGATCGGGCCGGACCTGAATGGCTCCCGGATTCTCTACTTACCAGCGACCGCGTTCTGCATCCTATGCGCGCATCTGGTGCACTCGCGTCGCGCGACTGCCACCGCGATGGTGCTGGCGAGCATCATCATGCTTCGCGTCAATCTAAATGCATGGCATGAGGACGCGGTGCTTGCGGATCAAGTGTGCACAGGCCTGACGACGCAGCCGCCCGTGCACGACCGTAAGGGAATTGTCTTTTTTGCGAATGGATATGCGGAGTGCCGGCAACTCAAAGGTAAGTGAACGGCGGGAAGACGTGCGCCCTCCCGCCGCGTGTTGCGAGTTCTACTGACCCGGACCGAGCGTCGATAGCGCGGTGCGGTCGCGATCAAGATACGGCACGCCCTTCTGCATCCAGTCGGGAGCCGGGGCGCCTTTTAAGTAGTGATCAAAATACTGCTGCATGCGGATCGTGTAGTCTTTCTGATCGGGACGGTCTTGCAGTCCATGCGGCTGGCCATTGTAGTTGAACATGTAGGCCTCCTTGCCCAGGCGGCGCAAGGCGAGGAAGAATTCGATACCCTGATACCACGGCACAGCGGTATCTCCATCGTTTTGCAGAATCATCACGGGAGTCGAAACGCGATCGGCCCAGAAGATGGGTGAATTTTCGATGAAGCGCGTGGGGTATTCCCAGAGCGAACCGCCGATGCGGCTTTGCGTGCGCTCGTATTGGAATTGGCGCGGCAAGCCCGTGCCCCAGCGGATACCGTCGTACGCGCTGATCATGTCCGCAACCGGGGCGCCGGCCTCGACTGCTTTGAAGCGCTTGGTCTGCGTGACCATGTAGGCCACCTGATAACCGCCCCAGCTATGGCCCTGGATGCCGATGGCGTTCTCATCCACGATGCCGCGATCCACTTGCGATTGAATCGCCGGCAGCACACACTTGAGCGCGCTCTGTCCGGGATAGCCAACCGTGTACACGATGTCGGGCGTCAACACGAGATAACCGTTGCTCACGTAATAGCTGATGTTGATGTTGGTGCCCGGCGCGGGCGGTACGAAATGCTTCACGTTCTGCGTGAGCTTCTCGTAGATGTAGACCATCATCGGGTACTTCTTCTTCGGATCGAAATTCGCGGGCTTGTAGAGCGCCGCGCTCAGGGCTACGCCGTCGGCATTTTTGTAGTGCACTACTTCCGAGGCGCCCCACATGAGGTTGTCCTGCTGCGGGTTGGCGTGGCTCACTTTGCGCAGCTCCTTGAAGGCGCCGTCAGTAGTCACGAGGTCGGGAAACTCTGAAAAATCCTGCTCGGTGAGCAGGTAAACGTCTGCGTTCTTCGCCTTCACTGGCAGCGAAAGATTCTTGGCGCTCATGATGAGCTGCTTGGGCTCGGTTCCTTCGATCGACGCGCGGAAGAAGCCGGTGTCGAACGTGTCGAGATTTTCGGCGTGCAGCAGCAGCGGCTTTTTGGAATCGATCCAGCGCTCGCGCGTATCGGTATCCTCGCGGACGTAGCGGAAACGCAGGTTGTGCGCGCGGCCGTAGCCCGCGGTGATGTTCTTCGCGCCCGAGCCATCCGGCGCGACGCGCCATACGTCGTTGTGGTCGTAGAGCAATACGTACTTGCCGTCTTCGGTCCAGCCGGCCGAACCGTACGCCGGCGGCGTGTCGGGATGATCGTCTTCTTCGTTCCAGAACTTGACCTGCAAGCCGGAAGTGAGATTCGTGATCTTGCCGTCAGGGACAGAAACGGCGTTCCAGTCCTTGCCATCGAAGGCCAGCAGAAACTTGCCGGAAGGCGACCAGGTGTACTGCCCGTGCACCTTCTTCGCCAGAAGCTTGCGGGTGCCGGTTGCGTTGTCGAACAGGTATACGTCCGAGTCATGCGGCCCGTAATCCTGCGCGCGGCGGTATTCGCGGTTGTCCACGCCGACGAAGTATTGCGCGTTTTCCGAAGGCGTCGCGTTCTCCATGGTGTCGTCCGCGATCTGCGTCACCTTACCGCTCTTAATCGAAACGGCAGCGGTGAAGGAGCGGTTGCGATCGCGCCCCGCCGTCACCTTCTGTATCGGTTGGATGAAGTCATCTTTCGACGACCACACTTCGACGACAGCTTTTTCTACGAGGGGCGCATTCGGGTCATCCTTCTTGTCCGGTTGAGGCAGCGCCGCGCCGAAGTAGACTTGCGATCCATCCTTCGAAAAGGTAATGTTGCCGTTCTCGCTGATGACGAACTCTTTGCGGAAGCCAGGCGTCGCGCTCGAAACCAACTCGGTGGCCGTGGCGCCCTGGCGATCCCAACGATACATCTTCAACTTCGCAGGCTTTGATGATTGATCGTCGCGATCGCTCAGGAACACCAGTTGCTTCTGCGGCTCATCCCACGTGATCTTGAGAAATTTGCCTTTACCGGCGAGCAGAGCGGAGGGGTCGCCGCCCGTGAGATTCACCACGAACAGGCCGTTCTTCGACGTGTCGTGCGCGGACACCGCATAAACCAACTGCTTTCCGTCCTTGCTAAGCGAAAACTCCGCGACATCCGAAAACGTGCGCTCGTTGCCGTCGGCGATCGTCCGCAGGATAAGATCCGTCCCGAATTGCAGACGCGCTCCGCCCCCGGCGCCCCCACGGCCTCCGCGACCTCCGCGGCCGCCCTGCTGATCGTTCAGGCCGTTTTCACGCGGAGTGTCACTCGAGTTGTTGGCGTTCTCCGGGCCTTCCTTTTGATAGGCGAGGTAGCCGCCCGCATCTTCCGGCATGGCAAAACGGCGCACACGGTCCACCTTCAAGGATTTACCGGTCGCCAGATCCACAATCGTCATGCCATCGCGCGGCGCGGGCTTCTTGTCTTTCTTCGCCTTTTCGGAGTCTGCCTTCAGCGGGAAGGTGTTGAAGACGACGGTGCGGCTGTCGGCCGCAAAGTCGATCGTCGCTCCGCGCGGCGGCGCGGCGGGCTCTTCCTCAGGCGTAGCCGACGGAGCCGGAGTGGGCCGCATGCCCGCGGGAAAGCGCGTTTCCTGACCGGTCACCAGATTTCGGATGAGCACCTCGCCGTCCCCGGATTGGGGAAACAGACCGTAGGCCATGAATTTACCGTCATTGCTCAATTTCTGGCCCGTGATGGCGCGCCAGGAATCGTAATCGTGGTGGTTGATCGGTCGCTTGGCGGTTTGCGCCGAAACTGAAAAAACGAACAGGGCTGCCAGGGCAACCCGGAAGAGCTTGTGTTGCATATTGGAAGCTATTGTAGACAAAAGTCTAGAGTTTCGCGCGGGAGTACGCGATCACACACGGCCTACCGGCGCGCGCGCAGAATGTCTTCGACCGCTTCGCTGCCGTGGCCTTCGTTCGTAATTTGGGCGCCGGCGTCCAGAAGCGCGGTTACGACGGCGGGGTAATCGCCGTCCTTGCGGCGCCAACTGTTGAGTGAACCGTAAACCGCCCACCCCAGCGGCTTACCGTGATGCGTGGCGTCTTCCACTTCGAGCGGGGCCTGGAATCGCACAAGATCGCGCACTGTTTCTACGTTGCCGTGGAATGCGGCCCAGTGCAACGCGGTTACGCCGTCCGCGTGGTGTACGTTCACGGGCCAGCCGGCTTCCAGCATCAGACGCACGGTGCGCGCATTACTGCTTTCGGCGGCCGCAATCAATCGCTGATGGTCGGCGTTCGTCAGTTTAGACGGAAGATCGGGCTGCTGTTGCAGCAGCTCACGTAAACGCGCTTCGTCGCCCAATTCGCACGCGAATACCA
>DATAUH010000549.1:0-8780 GCA_036268375.1 Bryobacteraceae bacterium
GAAAGCGAAAGGCGCAATGGCGCGAATCGCGAAAGCGAAAGGCGCAATGGGGCGAATCGCGAAAGCGAAAGGCGCAATGGCGCGCATCGCGAAAGCGAAAGGCGCAATGGGGCGAATCGCGAAAGCGAAAGGCGCAATGGCGCGCATCGCGAAAGCGAAAGGCGCAATGGGGCGAATCGCGAAAGCGAAAGGCGCAATGGCGCGAACCGGGAAAGCGAAAGGCGCGATGGCGCGAATCGCGAAAGCGAAAGGCGTAATGGGGCGAATCGCGAAAGCGAAAGGCGCGCTGGCGCGAATCGCGAAAGCGAAAGGCGCGATGGCGCGAACTGGGAACGCGAAAGGCGCGATGGCGCGAATCGCGAAAGCGAAAGGCGCAATGGCGTGCATCGCGAAAGCGAAAGGCGCAATGGCGCGAATCGGGAAAGCGAAAGGCCCGATGGCGCGAATCGGGAAAGCGAAAGGCGCGAAATTCAGGATGTGCGGAACGCAGCTACGGGAGGCTCGGGATTCGCGGAGTTTGCGCTTGGACGGGGCGAACTGCCAGGTTCTTACGATGCTGGCGAGGATAGGGCTGGGGAAAATGTGATGGGGGCCGCGATGCCCGGATCCGTCCTACTCTTCCCGTAGCGCCGTCATGGGGTCCACCCGCGTCGCCTTGCGCGCCGGAATGTAGCTCGCCGCCATCGCCGCTGCGGCCAGCAGCGCCGCCACCGTCACGAGCGTTTTCGGATCTCCGGGACTCACTTCGAACAGTTGCGTCTCGAGCAGCCGCGTCAGGAACACCGCTGCCACCGTGCCCGTCGCCAAGCCGGCGAGCACAAGTCGTCCACTCTGCGCCAGCACCATGCCGCGAATCTCGCCTGAGGTTGCGCCGAGCGCCATGCGGATTCCCATCTCGTGCGTGCGCCGCGATACGGCGTATGCCATTACGCCGTACAGTCCCACGAGCGCGAGGAGTAGCGCCAGTACTGCGAAGAAGCCGAAGATCGTGGCGAAGAATCGCTCGCGCCAGATCGACTGCGTAACTACGTCTTTCATGCTGAGGACCCGGCTGACCGCCACATTGCGGTCTACCAGCGCAAGGCGCGCTCGCAGCGATTTCGCCGGATCCGCAAGGCCGCCCGCCGATCGCACCAGGTACGCGATGCTGGCCCATTCGTATTCCCCGAGGGGCAGGTATACCGAATTGTGCCGCAGGTCGCGCAGCGACTGATTGCGGGCGTTCCCCACAACCCCCACGATGGTGTGCCACGGTTCGTTGTCTTCCGGCGGACCGTACCGGACTCGCTTTCCCACGGCGCTCTCGTGAGGCCAGTAGTGCTTCGCGATGCCTTCGTCAACAATTGTCACCAGCGGATTTTTGCCGTCGCTCTGGTTGAAATCGCGCCCTTGCAGAATCGGAATTCCGAGCGTCTGGAAATACCCGGGCGTGACGAGCGTGTGATTGATTATCGGCGCATCTTTCACCCCCAGCAGCGGCGCGCCCTCCACCGTGAAACTGCGGCCCCAACGACCAAGCAGCGGAACTCCAGAAGCGCCGGCCACCGAAATCACTCCCGGCAATGCCGCCAGTTCCTTGCGAATCCGCCGCACGAGCTCGATTGCCGCCCGACCGTTCGGGTAGCGATCCGATGGCGCCGCCGTCTGCAGCGTCGTGATGTTCTCTGTGCGGAAGCCCGCCTGCATGCTGTTCAACTTCCAGAACGTTTCCACCATCAGCCCGGCGCCTGCCAGAAGCAGCACCGACATGGCCACTTCCGCTACCACCAGTCCGTTCCGGAACCAAGCGTTGGCGCCGCCAGGCGTGCTCCCGCGGCCGCCCTCTTTCAGCGTTTCCACCAGATTGAATCGGGACGCCGACCACGCCGGAACCGCACCCGCCAGAATCGCCGTGCCCGCTGTGATGGCCGTCACGAAGGCCAGCACGCGCGCGTCCGGAGTGAACTGGATCCACATCGGCAGATGTTCGGGAACCAGCGCCAGCAGGGCCGGAATCGCCGCCCAAGCCAGCACGATCCCTCCCGCCGCTCCCGCGAGCCCCAGCAGGACGCTCTCTACCATGAATTGCCGCACCAGCCGCGCCCGCGACGCTCCCAGCGCGCCACGCACCGCGATTTCGCGCGTGCGCGCGGACGCCTTGACCAGCAGCAGGTTGGTGATATTCGCGCAGGCGATGAGCAACACGAACCCCACCGCGCCCATCAGCGTGTACAGGACCGGCTTGACCTTCTGCGTATCGCGTTCGCGGTACGGCGACACGTTCACCGTCTGACCGTAGTTTTCCGTGGGATGTTCCTGGATGATCTGGCGCATGATCCCGCGCAGATCGTCCTGCGCCTGCTCCACACTTGCCCCGCGGCGAAGGCGGGCAATCGCCTCCAGCCCGTGGTCCATACGGGTGTTGTGCTTCGGATCGAACTGCAGTGGCATCCACAGTTCGGCGACATCCGGAAAGTGAAAACCGCTCGGCATGACGCCGACCACCCGCGCCTGATCCGACCCGACGCCGATGGTCTTGCCGATGATTCCGGGGTCCCCGCCGTACCGCCGACGCCAGAGGTTCTCGCTCAGCAGCACCGTCGAAGGCGCGTTCAGACGGCATTCCTCGATGGTGAACGTCCGACCGAGCAGCGGCTGTATGCCGAGGACTCGGAACAGCGCCTCGGTCCCGGAGCCGGAGGGAACGCGCTCGGCCTCGATATCCCCGCGCAGCGTCGCCAGTCCCGAGCCGAACATGGCGATGTCCTCCAAGGTGCGATTGCGGTCCTGGAAATCCCGGTAGTTGGGATAGGCCACGGCGCCATTGATCTCGCGGCTCACCTCTTCCACGTAGACAATCCGGTTCTGATCCGGATACGGCAGCGGCTTCAGCAAGATGCTGTTCACCAGTGTGAAGACGGTTGCAGTCGATCCGATCCCCAACGCCAAAACGAGCATGGCAACCAGGGAATTGAGTTTCTCCCGGCGCATGGTGCGCAGGGCATAAACCACGTCTTGATGGATCATGTGATAACGCTCCTTAGGCGCGTCGATGAGCACCCCGAGATACAGTCCCAAAACTTCGACGGGGTGCGGCCGTTGTCGAAGGCAGTCGGCCAACGCGCGGCACATCTCGCCCGCGAAGTGATCGCGGAACTCGGCCGGGTAGAGCCACAGAAGACCGCGATATACACGCAATGCCGGCGCCCGGTCCCGCATGGCTACAGCCTCTTGGGGACGAGGCCGGTGGCGCGCGCATCCGCCAGCAGGCGTTCCAGGCGCCGTGCCTCCGCCACCGCTATCTTGCGACCGAAGGGGGTGATGCGGTAGTAGCGGCGGCGGTCGTCGTCATTGCCGTCGCACGGGCGCTCATCCAGTTCCTGGATCAAACCGTCTTCGAGCATGCGGTGAATCGCGCTGTAGAGCGAACTTGGCCGCAGCCGGATCTGGCCGTCGGTGCGCGCAGCGATGTCCTGCATGATGGAATAGCCGTGACGGTCGTGATCCGCCAGCGCCACCAGAATGTGAAAGGTGTCTTTATGTAGCGGCAGGAAGGCATCCAGCGAATCGTCTTTGGGCGGCACGCCTCAATATACCAGTTTTCGGTATACCAAGGAACGGACTAGTCGGGGCGCCTGTTGGCGTCGCCAATTGGGCGCAGTTACGGGCGCGAGGGCTCGCCAATTTGAACTTGACTCGCGCAATCTCTTCACCGTAAGCTAAGAATTCTTGGTATGGGATGCTATGCGCGAAAGAACGATTCCTTGCCTGATTCACTGGACATTTACTTGTACGGAGGCTGTCTGCTTGCTTCGGGAAAATTCTCTTGCAATGCAACCTACAGAGTAGTAGAGTGGTCCTACAGAGTAGTAGAGTAAAATGTTCCAGCCCAAACTCAGCAAACTTGAACTCAGAATCCTCGAAGCCCTTTGGGCCCGCGGCAAAGCCTCGATCCGCGAAATTCACGAAGCCTTTCCTCCGCCGCGACCTGCCTACACGACGGTCCAAACGATCGTCTACCGCATGGAAGTTAAACAGGCCCTGCGCCGAATGGACAAAATCGGCAATGCCGATATCTTCGAGCCCCTGGTGGCGCGCGACGTTACGAGAAATCATGTGCTCGACGAAATCCTCAGCTTCTTCGGCGGCCGGGCCGCGCCGATGGTGGCGCAACTGGCCGACGCCGGAAAGCTGACGCCCAACGACGTACACGAGCTGGAGAAAACGATTAAGAGGCTGAAGGCGCAACGCAAAGCTGGAAGGGAGAAGAAATAAATGATCCCGTCACTGACAGCCCATCTCCTGCAATCGACGTTCTTCGCCGCTGCAGCGGGACTGCTCACCGTCGCGTTCCGGAGAAATCGCGCTCAGGTGCGCTACTGGCTTTGGCTGGGCGCATCGCTCAAATTCGTTATCCCGTTCGCGGTCCTGACGAGCCTGGGCAGCTATCTGGAAACGCGTATGCCGGCCGCCCATCAAATCGCAACCCAGATCGCGACGTCATACACGCTGGAACAATTCACCAGCCCGCCGTTCTCGCAAACCGCATCGCCGGCAACCACCACGCCTGCCACGACCCACTGGATTCCACTTGCCCTCTTCGGTCTATGGCTGTGCGGATTCCTCACGCTCGCGCTCGTAAGATTTCGAAGCTGGCTTCGCGTCCGCAACGCCGTGCGCGCAGGCACTCCAAGCGAAATCGCGGCCACGGTCGAAGTTCGCTCATCCCCGGCAATGCTGGAACCGGGCGTCGCCGGAATCGTGCATCCGACCATTCTGTTACCCGAAGGCATCGCGGATCGCCTGACACCTTCCGAGTTGAAAGCAGTCCTCGCGCACGAACTGTGTCACGTCCGTCGCCGCGACAACCTCTTCGCCGCGATCCACATGGCCGTCGAAACAGTCTTTTGGTTCCATCCGCTGATCTGGTGGATCGGCGCGCATCTGGTGGAAGAACGCGAGCGAGCCTGTGACGAAGAAGTGCTGCGTCAGGGCAACGAACCGGACACCTATGCCGACGCAATTCTCAACGTCTGCAAGCTCTACCTGGAATCGCCGCTGGTATGCGTATCCGGAATATCCGGCGCAGGCATCCAGAGAAGAATAGAAGCCATCATGCTGAACCGCAGGTTGCCGGAATTGAATCGCGCGAAGAAAATTCTGCTCGCAGGCGCGGGAGCTGGCGCGCTGGCTGGTCCGATCGTGGTCGGATTGCTGATCGGCGTCGGCAACGTATCCGAGATTCACGCACAAGGACCAGCGCCGCAGGTGGCGCGAACACCAAAGCCCCAGCCCGCGGCCTCCAGACCAAAATTCGAAGTCGCGTCCATTCGCCGGTGCGATTCAGCTGCGGCCGCGCGCGGGGGCCGGGGCAGCAGCGGCGGCGAAGGAGGTGGGCTCGGGTCGGCCTGGTCGCCCGGCCGCATCACCAGAACGTGCGTTACTGCAATGACACTTATCCAAGACGCGTACGTACGGTTCGCCGATGGCAAGACCGAGCCAACGTTTGCTATGCGGATGCCTCCAATCAGCGGAGCGCCCGGCTGGGTTACTTCCGAACTTTATACTGTCGACGCAAAAGCGGAGGGGAATTCCAACAAACCCACCATGTTCGGGCCGATGCTGCAGTCGATGCTGGACGACAGGTTCGGGCTGAAACTCCATTACGAAACCAGAACTGCCCCAACCTGGGAACTGACTCTGGCGAAAGGCGGCTCAAAACTCAGACCAACAGCCGACGAGCCTGGAAAGTGCGGCCTCGATCTCCCCCCGGGAAGGAATCCCAAGGGCGGCGATGGAATGCCCCTTCCAGGCTTCACGCCCGATGGACACTTTCACATTCCGTCTCCACGGCCTGGACAACCGTGCCATATGATGTTGACCCTGATGCACGGACGAAACAGGTTCCTGGTGGGCAAGGCGATAACACTGGACGAGTTATCCGCATACCTTGTCCGCGCCACGGACCGCCCGGTGGCCGATAAGACCGGGCTCACAGGAAAATTCGATGTAGTGCTGGAATTTGCGCCCGATGAAACAGCTACTGAGCCTTCGGCTGTCTCCCCGTCGAGTGCGTCATCAGATATACCAACGCTGGTTACCGCTCTGGAGGAACAGCTCGGGCTAAAGCTCGTGGCTGCCCGAGGCCCCCGCGAGTTCATCGTCATCGATCACATTGCCAGGCCTTCGGAGAACTGATCGTATGATCGCGCGTTTTTAGCTGCGGAAATCGACGGGACGATCAACCGGGAACTCACGTTCGCGAAACGATCACGGGTTTCGCAGTTCTCCTGATCGCGTGCGTGGGACTCTACGGAACGATGTCGTTCCGGGTCGCGCGGCAGGCCGGGGAAAGTGGTACGCGTATGGCTTTGGGCGTCCAGCGCGCGCACCACGAGCCGACTCTCGAGAGGGCGCCGCGGCCGTAACGGCTGACGCTGAATTGGAGATGTTTACTGCTTGATGGCGCGCAGGTCCGCCGAGGAGTTCTCATTTGCGCGTACTGTGACTGTGGTGGCGGCGTTGAGCAGGCCGTCATCATCCCATGTGGTCGCGTACCACGGTGTTGGACTGTCGCCGGCGATGGCTATCGCGTAATATTCTCCGGGGCGAACGGAGGTGATCTCGTAGCGATCATTCGAATCGCATGGCGCATAGAAGATGAATCCGGGTCGCCGCATGACTTTGTCGTGGGGGAGCAGCCTTACTGTTCCCGATGCGCAAGTCTCGGCCTTGCCGCGAACAGTTCCGCCGCCGGGCTTGTAGGTGACGGTTAGCGGCTGAACGCCGGGCCCAATTTCGATACTTTGCGCGAGCGCATCGTAGCTGCCGATGCGAATGGAGTCGAGATAGTACAGCGGCGGGGCCGGTCCGGGAAGAATCTGATACGGACCCGGGTAAACGTTTTGGATCTGGAAATTGGCATCGGCGTCGGGAGCGCCAGTCTGGAAGGCGCCGGCGGGTTTGTCTGCCGGCACGGCGGCTCCGGCGTTGAAG
Source organism: Bryobacteraceae bacterium (assembly GCA_036268375.1). Classification (GTDB taxonomy): domain Bacteria; phylum Acidobacteriota; class Terriglobia; order Bryobacterales; family Bryobacteraceae; genus PALSA-243. Next base: position 6,976 of record DATAUH010000549.1, read on the forward strand.
GCAAGGATGACATTGGGCGGCTTGGGAACGGGCGCCCCCTCGAGGGCCTCCATTGCGATCGTTCCCTGAATCGCAAACGGAGCTGTGGGCCGCAGTTCCAGGTTTTCCAAGTCGTGGGTTTTCAATTGAACGGATTGGGCGGCCCATAATTTCAGCCCAGCGCGATCCAGCCTCGCAGAGAGGCGCCATTCGCCTTCGGGTAACGGCCCGAATTCAAATGCGCCATCGTTGCCAGTGTGGCGAATGAGCGTGGGCGAGCCGAAGCGTTTGCTCAGCGTTACGGTGGCATCGGGAGCCGGATTGCCGTGGAGATCGAGCGCCACGCCGCGAATGCGATGTACGGGAATGGCGGCGAGTTTGATATCGAGGTTCGAGATTTCGGCGCCCAGAGGGACCATGACTCTGACGGCGAGTTGGGGGCTGGTTACGTTGGGATAGAAGGTTTGCGCCCAGTCGAACGGCTGATCGCCGTGCGGTTCAGGCGGCTTCCAGGAGGAGGGCGAGATTGCGGACACGAGCCATGCGCCAGGGACGTCGAGATCCGTCAGGCTATACTCTCCCTTCCCGTTCGTCTTGGTTTGGCGGGAAATGCCGGCGCAGGAAGGCATGTTGCACAACCAGTTGTCTCCCCAATAGAAGTGGAGGCTGGCGTTCGGAACGGGTCGTCCAGCGTCGTCCAAGACGCGTCCCGAGATCTTGCCGAGCGGAAGCATTTTGACCTCGAGGCGGACCGGGTCGACGGCGGTTACTTGAAACGGCTGGCCGCCACGCTCTGCGAGGAAGCATCGGCCGCATTCGCGCTCGAAGTCTTCGTCCACGAGAAAATTGGGAATGGACGAAAAGCCGCGAGCTGTGTAGTTCGCGGTGTAGATGCCAGGCTCGGCGGCATCGATCCGGAAATGGCCGCGGAAGTCCGTGGCGCCAGAGTAGGCGACCTGACCCGCGCGAATCAGATTTACGGCAACTCCGGGGAGATCAGCGCCAGTTGCGGAGTTGACGACATGCCCGTCGACGGTTTGCCCGGCGCAGTCCAGCGCCGCCAGGAGCAAGCCGATGAGGATCACTCGCGAGACGCAGTTATGGTTCGACATGCGGGGCCACCGATCTGCATGCCGCATGCAAATCAACAAACGGCGTGGAATCACTTGTTTGACGGTTGCCTTGTGTGGTGGATACGACCGGTTGTGCATCGGCCGCACGGTCCAGTCTGGGAAGGCCGGTATGGAGGTGGCGTGTTGGCGCATGCTTATTACACCTCATAATGGTGGGTGATCTAAGTACTGTATTAAATGGCTTTGTTTGATATTCGAAGCCGCCGAGGTGTATACTACAAATATGATTATTTCGATGCGTCCGCATGCTTCCCGAGCCGAGATTGACCATGTCTGCGAACGGATCCGGGAGTTTGGGTATCGCGTGCATTCGATTGAGGGCGAACAGCGCGTGGTGATCGGGGTGGTGGGAGTGGGCGACGTGACGGCGTGTCTCGAATCGCTCGAGGCCACGCCCGGGGTGGATAGCGCGGTGCGGATTTCGGCGCCGTACAAGTTCGTGAGCCGCGAATTCAAGAAAGAACACTCGGCGATCCGCGTGAAGGGAATCGACATCGGCGGCGATGATTTCATCGTGATGGCGGGACCGTGTTCGGTGGAGAGCGAGCGGCAGATTATGGAGACGGCCGAGGGCGTTGCGGCCGAGGGCGCGAAGGTGCTGCGTGGCGGGGCTTTTAAACCGCGCACGTCGCCGTATGATTTTCAGGGAATGGAAGAGGCCGGGCTGAAGCTGCTGCACAAGGCGAGTGAGGC
>DATAUH010000550.1:0-11055 GCA_036268375.1 Bryobacteraceae bacterium
GCCGCTCGATCAAATTGCTTGGTTCGCCTCCAACAGTAAGGCGCACGCGCATCTGGTCAAGAAATTTCTGCCAAACGACGTCGGTCTGTACGATACGCTCGGCAATGTGTGGGAGTGGACCTCCGATTTTTACGAACGCGATTACTACGCCCAGAGCCCTTCGAGCGACCCGGCCGGCCCTTCGTCGGGCGAATACCGCGTTCTGCGCGGCGGATCCTGGCTGCGCTCCCCGTCCGACGTCCGTGTCTCCCTGCGTTATCCCGCGCTGCCGAATAGCCCCGATCAGGCGGTCGGCTTCCGCTGCGCCGCTGTAGACATGCCGTAAACTCCGTCGGCGGACGGTGATACAATTGCCGTTCTAAAAGAGCTTACTTACGCGAAACGCAGTTTGGGTTGCTCGACGCCCCAGACTCCGTCGCGAACTTTCTTAAGTATTCCCGAATCTGGTCACGGACCGCTCGGAACGCAGACAGGCGCTCCTCTTCACTGCCGAGCGCGGCGGCCGGATCTTCGAAGCGATAGTGGCGCCGGTTTGTATGCCCCGGATAGATCGGGCAACTCTCCTTCGCCTTGTCGCAGACCGTAAGAACATAATCGAATTTCTGCTCGCGGATTTCATCCACGCTCTTGGAGCGATGTCCAGAAATATCCACTCCGATCTCCTTCATCACCGCAATCGCTTCGGAGCGAACCAGTTCGGCTTTGTGCCCGCGCTCTCTTCCACACGTAACCGCCAGATTTACAACCAGCGCCCTTGATCGATATGGGCTTCGTTGTCATTGGCCAACTCGTCCGGCGCCGTATGCCTCAGATCCGGTTCTTGTACATCGGCTCACACGTTTGCTCCACGCTTCTTTCAGACCCCACCTCACGATGACGCCCTTGCGCTTCGCTATCACTTCGCCTCCATCAGGCTGTGAAGGGGACTTTCACCCCCGAGCTGTCGAACATGTTCGGCATACCAAAAAAAACGCCCGACGGTCAACCCGCCGGGCGTATTCGTCTTGGTATGCGCCGAACCTTACAGAGACTACGGAGCGGACGTCGCGTTAGAAGTGCACGCGCAGACCGAACTCCATCGACCTCGGCGAATTCGATTGGCCGGTGATCTGGCCGAATGAGTTCGCGGTGGTCAAGCTGCCGACAGTCGAGCTCGGCTGGAAGTGGTTCATGATATTCGTGAAGGTGAAGAACAACTGAGCCCCAATGTGCTCTTTGTATATTCCTACGTTCTTCACGACCTGGGCGTCCAGGTTCCAGGTCGGCAAGCCACGAATCGGACCAAATGAACCGCCGCAGCTTGAATCGTAGCCCAGCACGCATGGCCGGAACTCGGAGTAGACCTGCGCCGGGTTGGCGTACAAGTTCAGGCCGTAGTTGGTCCCGCCGTGAGTTAAGGTTCCGACGGAAGCAGTGCCGAAAGCGACGTTGGTTCCAGTGCCCCCGAGCACTCCATAGTTTCCACCAATGTTGCCTGTGAAAGGCATGAAGCCGACGGCATTTTCCGCGTGCGTATTGGCATTGGCACTCGAAGAGCTGGCCGTCGTGGTGACTTCGCCGAACGCCTGGCAACCCGTACAGCCACCTTCGCTGTAGGTAATGCCGGTCGGCGCCCCGCTTTGCGCCGTGAAGAGAGGGGCAATCGTCCATCCACCCAAAATATGTCCGAGAACGCCGTGCTGGCCTTTATAGAAAGGCGTCTCGTAGTACATGGTCATGTTGTACAGGAACTTGTAGTCGAAGCTCTGCGGGCCGTATTGGGCATTTAAGTTGAACGGATCGAGCGCTGCAGTTTCGCTGCTTGCCTGCACTACGCCGCCCGTCCCGAGCGACCGGCCATAGGTGAAATTTGAGGCAGTCGTAAGACCGTGCCATCCGTTCGTGCGGAAGGTAACGAAGACCGAGTTGTAGTTCCCCCATCCCAGGCTGTTTTCCGTGAGAAGGGCAGTGGCTTGTGCATTGCCTCCGTTAAACGGCTGGCTGTAGGTGGTGCGGCCCAGGCCCCAACTGCTCGCGGTAGACAATTTGGCCCACAGATCGGATACGGCCGTCTCCTTGATCAGGGCCGGATTGCCGGTGAATCCGGGCGCGGTTAGGACAGCTTGCGTGCAGCTTGCAAAGCCCTTGCAGAACGACGAACCGGAGCCGCCCAGGGCAGCTTCGAAGAACGGCTGCGCCGTAACGTTCTGAGGAGATACGCCGCTGAAGATCAGTTGCTGGTAAAGCTGAGAATAAGCTTGCGCAAAACTCTGACCGCCCAGGGTTTCGTTAATCGGAACCGAGTCAAGGTTGATGCTTTGGAACTCGTTGCGAAGTATTTTACCGATGTAGCCCACCTCCAGGCTTACATGGGAATTAATCTCGCGCTGGATGGTCAGCGTGAAGTTATCCGTCCGGTCCGGCCTGATGTTCGGATCGAGCGACGCTGCGTCCACGGATTGCGGATTTACGCCGCCCGGAAAGAAGGGCTGCGGTAGAGAAGCGCTAGGCGAAGCCAGAGGAGCGGTCAATCCATCTGTGCCGATACGGAAGGCATTAGCGGGCGTCGTCGTGACGCCGGTGCTTCCGCCGCAAGATAGATTCATCTGCGGGTTCACGCAGGTGACGCCTTGCAGTAAGCCGGGGCCGAGCAGCGGAACCAGTACCAGATTCACGCCATTCAGACGTCCGAAAATGCGACTATAGCCGCCGCGCAAGACGGTCTTGCCGCTGCCCAAAAGCTTGCCGAGCATGCCATCGGAGTAATGCGGGTTCCAGGCGAAAGAAACGCGCGGACTAAATTCGCCGTAGTAAGGGTTGTAGGGGTACTTGAGCCCCGTACCAACATTCCGGATCAATTCATAACCAAGTTCAGGCGTGTAGTTACCGCCCTGCAGCGAAGTCAGGTTGCGCTGGTTAAGGAATGCCTGCGTCGAAATCGGCTGACCGCTATCGTCGACGAGTGCGACTTGTTTACCTTCCTGCTCGTACGGCGGCATCTCGAGATTCCAACCCAAGCCGTAGGTCAAAGTGAAGCTGGGCTTCATGTGCCAGGTGTCCTGCCAATAGACGCTGTAATAGGGAATTACCGACTTATCGGTCGCCGGCGTGCCGATGGGCAAAGGATTCAGGTTGGGCAGCGCACGGGTATACATGACCTGGGTAGAGGAGACGATTCCCAGAACGTACGCATAGTAGTTCGCGTAACTGGATAAGCTCGATGAGGGAATCGTAGTCGGTTCCCATGAGGAACTGGGGGACAAGCCGGAGTTCGTGGACAAATAGCTGATCTGATTGTTGACGCCGGCGCCATTATCCGAACGCGAATGGTAATCGAAGTTGCGCGCGTAACTGCCGCCAAACGTCATCAGGTGGTTGCCCTTCAAAATCGTCACATCGTCCCGGACGGTCTTATCTTGGCCGTCCCAAAAACGCTGGCGGATACTTTGCGAGTTGACGTTGTAAGGAATCAAGCCTGGATTGGCAGATTCGCCGCCGATTTCAAGCGCGCCGCCCAGTCCAAAGCCCTGAGCCGGTCCGTTTGCGTTTGTCCACTGCCAGAAATTCCTTAGGTAACTGAACACGAAGGTGTTTGTGGTGGTGGGAGTGAGTGTGCTGGTCAAGCCGGCGGACCAAACCGAAGGCTGCTGCGGCCGCGGGGCTTTGGCTGTCGGTACGCCGAACTGATCGCCCGGAAGCACACCGCCAACGTCTACCTGATTGCTGGTTAGCTGGACGTACTTGTAATCGCGATAAGACACGAAAAAGTGCTCTTTTTCGCCAAAGTCGTGATCGATGCGTCCGACATAGTTGTTGGTGGAGAGAGGTTGCCTGATTGTCGACAGGAAGCCCAAGGTGTTGTATTGATCTCCACCGAGCGGATTGTTCGCTAGCGGAATCTGCTTGCTCCAGATCGAGTTCACGATGGGATTCAGTCCGAGCTGCCGCGGATCGCAGGGCCCTCCGGCGCATTGTGCGGGCGCCAAGGCCTGTCCGTTGAAGACGACGGTTTGGTTGGAGAGATTGTAAGGGAGGTACGTACCGGCGGAATTGGGGATCTGAACGACGCCTTCCCGCAAAGCGGCGGAAGGCACGCTGATGCTGTAAACTCCTGCGTTCGGGATCCGCAGGCCTTCATAATTGGCGAAGAAGAACCACTTCCCTCCCAGGAACGGCTTCGGAAGCAGCGGGCCGCCCAGGCTTCCACCGAAACGGCTGCGGTGGTTCTTGGGGTAATCGACAGGCGTATCGGCGAACGTGGTAGAGCCAACGCTGTACGGTGTGTGGTTGTTGGCCCAGCTATTAGCCTCGCCGATAGCATTGTCAAAATAAAAGATGTACGCGGTGCCGTGGAACTGGTTAGTGCCGCGCTTGGTCGTCATCTGGATCTGGCCGCCTGAAGAGTTGTTGAAATCCGAGGTCTGGTTACTCACCGATACCTTGACCTCTTCAATGCTTTCCACCGGCGTCGGAATCACTCCCGAAGGGGTCGAGTTTGTTTGCGTACCGCCCAGACCATTGAAATTGGTTTCATAGGTGGTGACGGTGCCAGCCATGTCATCGCTGATGTTCGCGCCGTCGAGCTGATACGTGTTCAGATCGTTCATGGAGCCTGCGGTATTTCCACCCGGCGCAGTGGCGGGTTGCAACACAGCCATAGTGGTCGCATCGCGGCCGAGATTCGGCAGCACGATAAGCGAAGTCTCGTTCATGGTGTTGCCAACCGTGGCATTCATCGTCTGCAATTCCGCGCCTGCGGACGCAGTGACTTCGATTGTTGTGGTCGTAGCGCCGACCTTTAGCTTTGCGTTAGCCGTGAACACGACGCCGATCTTGATCTCCTGCGCCGTAAGCTGGTATTCGTTAAATCCCTGCTTGGTGAAGTTGATGTTGTACTTGCCCGGCGGGACCGTCGGAAAGTTGTAGTTGCCGTGATCGTTGGTTATCGTGTCGAAAGACTGGCTTGTGCTAACATCCAGCACTTTTACCGCGACGCCCGGAACCGCAGCGCCCGATTCGTCGGTCACTTGTCCGGTTACGGTACCGGCGATACTGGATTGCGCGAAAACCGACGCCGTTTGGAAAGCAAGAAGCAAACAGATCGAAACGAACCTGATGAGCCGCGCCGCACCACGGCGGCGCTGTTGACGATTTTTCATTAACCGTTCCCCTGAAATCCTGTAGACTAACTCCGTGCAGAAAGCACTGTTGCGATGATGGCGTCGATTGTAATGCTTATCACGGTGCAGAGTCAACAAGGAATCGTCATACGGTCGATGATGCACGGTTCTCTTCGCATTGCTAACGCAGTGTATATAAGCACTTGCAGGGATCGAAAACAGAGGCCCGTGAGCCTGGGCAGCAACCAAAGATGAGGCGCCTTTAATCAACTCGGCTGCGTAAATTACAGCTGGCCGCGGCGATTCCGGGAGAGGTTGGAGCGGTAGCTCGAACTGGCGCGGATCATGTAGGAGCGCGCCTCACAAGATCGCGGATCAGGTTTGGCCCTAGTACGAGTGCTGGACCGGAATCTCCTTACTCATTCTCGTCAACATCGTTGACTCTCGGCTTTAGAGCGGCGTTGTCAGCGCAAACTTCGACAACGCGGTGCTTTAGCCCTCCCGTTGTGCTGGTGGGTGGCGACATTCATCGTGCAAGAGCCGCCGCTCGGGACCACGACTTCTTGTTCGCCCGCCGAGCGGGTGGCTGGAAGGCTGCATTTCACTCTAAATCGGAGACGACGATTTTGCCGCTAGATCCCGCAGTCACAGACCGGTAAGCTTCCTCCAGCTCATTGGAAGTAAATATGCGCTCGTTCAAAACTGGGCGAAGTTTTCCCGCTTCAACCAGCGCCGCAGCGTCAGCCAAGATGCGGCCAAGCCGCCTTCGGCCATCTCCCGTCAATAGCGGGAGCAGCGTGAACACGCCGGAGTAACTCGCGCTGCGAAACGACAGCGGCGCCAAAGAATGCGTGCCCCATCCAAGGCAACTTACTACGTGGCCGCTGTAACGTTTGACGGCCAGGAAGGATGCGTCCAGCGTCGCACCTCCCACGGTGTCGTAAACGATGTCAAAACCTCTACCCGCGGTGGCCTCTTCGACGTAGTCTTCCACTTTTCGGCTCTTATAATCGATAGCGGTCGCGCCAAACCGCTCGATCATCCCGCGCTGTTCCACCGACCCGGTCGCAAACACCTCAGCCTCGAACGATTTTGCGATCTGCACCGCGACATGGCCCACGCCGCCTGCCCCGCCGTGAATCAGAACCTTCTGACCCCTCCCAACGCCGGCCCGATCCACGAGCCCTTCCCAAGCCGTAATCGTAACCAGAGGCAGCGCTGCAGCCTGCCGCATCGGTAGATTCCGCGGCTTATGTGCAAGTAGATCCGCGTCTGCGACGATGAACTCTGCCAGAGTCCCTTGAAGGCCGCCGACGCCGCCCACCATGCCGTAAACCTCATCGCCGGGATGAAATGCCGTTACTCCCTCTCCGACCTCAACTACAGTCCCGGCCATATCGAGGCCAAGCACTGCCGGAAGCGGATGCCGCGCGTGATCGGCTTTGCCGGATCGAATCTTAGCGTCCAGCGGATTGATCCCGCTGGCTTGGATCCGGATCAAAACCTGTCCTCCAATCGGCGCGGGACGGGCCAATTCTGTTCGCACAAACGGGCCATCCGCACGATGAACGATATAAGTCCACATCGTTAGTTTCCATCCTCCGCTAAATTGAGAATGACAGGCTAAACCCTCGCGGGTGCCGTAGACTTCCGCGCGCGAATCGGCGTGCCTCATATTCTATCCTCCCTCACGTTTTGTCTTTGTCCCGTCTCGCTCCGATCTCAAGAGCCGTCAGCGAACGGTCACCGCGCGCGCGTGCGCGAAGATCGCTGCGACATGCGCACTCTGGCGACAGTCGCGCCCGAAGCCGGCGTATCGCGAACGGACATTCGCGCCGAGAGCGCGGCCTTCGACGCCGCTTGGATCTCTCGTGCATCGTCTCGCGGGCCACCCGCCCTCCAGTCTCAGGGGAGCAACTTGCGGATTGGCGAGCGTAGAAGTGAGCGCCAAGTCACCTTTGTTCCGGTTGATTTCCCAGCGCTGATTTCACCACGAGAAATACCGACTGCAACCGCCCCAGGTTGCTGTGTTTGACACGTCCACATAGATGTATACTGACCGTACCGGCAAGCTCGAAAAAATGGGTGTCCAGGGCTTACTCGAGCTTGTCTCAAATCTCGGGTGAGGAGCGTCGCATGCGCGGATCCATTCTCAAAGGGATTGGTGTACTTACCGTTGCTGCCATTTCGATGTGGAGTCAGGGTACGACTTCACGCGTTGTGGGAACTGTCACGGACCCCGCCGGATCGGTAGTTCCCGGCGCGCAGGTCACCCTCACGCATGAAGATACCAGCGTAGCCTTCCACACGACAACTACTGGATCGGGAACCTACGCTTTCGAAGCCGTTCCGGTTGGCGTTTACCGCGTGGACATTACCGCGGCTGGATTCCGCAAGTTCACGTCGCCGGGCAACCACGTGATCGTTTCGGAGCCGACCACAGTGAACGCCAGGCTGGAAGTAGGAGCGACCACCGAAGAGGTGGAGGTTAACGCGGCGGCGGAACTGGTGCAGACCAGCACCTCGGGAAACATTGGCTCGACCATCGAGCAGCGCACTCTCCAAGACTTGCCGATCGTGGGCACTCGCGAGCGGAGCCCGCTGGACCTGGTGTACACGCAGCCGGGCGTCGTCCCGACCGACGCCAATATGGCCGGCGGCGGCATCTATGTACACGGCGCTCGCGACCGGGCCTGGAACTACACACTGGACGGCGTCGACGACAACGAATCAAGCTATGGCGGTTCCAATACCAGCCCCGCGCAGATGAATCCGGACGCCCTGTCCGAAGTGCAACTCATGACCAGCAACGGCACCGCGGAATGGGGCCGGAACAGCGGCGGCCAAGTGGCCATGACCACGCGCTCGGGAACCAACAAGTTTCACGGCGAGGCCTTTTTCTTCTATCGGACACCGCGGTTCAACGCTAACGAATGGGCCAACAACACGGATCTAGTGGGCAAGCGACAATTCGTGCAGCAGATTCCCGGATTCGACTTCGGCGGTCCGGTGCGGCTGCCACACTATAACGGCAAAAACAAGACGTTCTTTTTCGTCAATTTCCAATATCTGCGCACCCACGAAACCGGCACATTTACCAGCACGGTCTACACTGCGGATGCGCGTAAGGGCATCTTCCGGTATGTCGTGGGCGGCCGGAACCTGCCGGCGAATGTTGCCGGCGCCAGCGTAGACGCCAGCGGCAATCCGATGCCAGGAATAAACGTCGGAACTTATGACGTTGTGGCGAACGATCCGCTCCACCTCGGCCAGGATCCCACCGTCATGAAGCAGGTCACCGCCATGCCTCTGCCGAATAATTTCACCGTGGGCGATGGCTTGAATACCGCCGGCCTTACCTACGTGGCGCCGCAGGGTCAGCGCAACCGCGATTTGACCTTTCGCTTGGACCAGGTCCTCACGCGGAATCAGACCGCCTTCGCGCGGGTCACGCTCGAGGAGGAGGACACTGACTGCGACCAGGTCAATGCGGGGCAACCGCGATTTCCCGGCGGCCCTTGCACCGTGAACACCACTCGTAGCCCGCGCAACGTTGCTTTCGGCTGGCGGTGGACTACGTCGCCCCGCAGCACCAATGAGCTGGTGGCCGGCGAGCAGCACTACGTTTATAACTTCGAGACCCCTGGCGCCACCGCCGCATATCCCGACATCAGTTGGTATTCGCAAGTCACTTTCCCGTTCACCAACGCGATCGGCAACCTGCGCACCATCACCACCTATCAGGCAGTCGATAATTTCGCTCACGAGCAGGGCGCCCACAGCCTCAAGTTCGGGACCAACCTGCGTCTGGTGCGGCACCAGGATGAACGCGGATCAGTGGGAAGCTGGGATGTAACGCCTGTGGTGGACTTTTCGACCGGCGTGAATACGGTGGACCCGACGACCTTCAAACTGCCCTCCACCGGCTTGAACACCAGCTTCGATTTGCCGACGCTGCAAGGCATGATCAATCAACAACTCGGCCGCGTGGGCAACATCTACCAGGGCTTCGTTGCGCAGAATTCCAACGCCTGGGCGCAGGCCGGAACCATTTACACCTTCGACGCGCGCTTTCCGGAAATCGACTTCTACGCGCAGGACAACTGGAAGGTGGCGCGCAACTTCACCGTGGACTACGGACTTCGGTGGGAAATCCAGTTGACCCCCACCGACGCGAACAACTTTATCAAGCGCCCCAACCAGGTCGTTACGATCGGAGCGCCGCCGAGCAATTCGCTCGCGTGGCAGACCGGCAGCCTGTACAAAAGCTATTACAGCGGCCTCGAGCCCTCGCTCGGGTTTGCGTGGGACCCGACGAATAAGGGGAAGATGTCCGTCCGCGCGAATTACCGCCTGGCAGATGATCGGATCAATACCTTCCTGTTATCGTCGAAGATCTTTCAGAATTTGCCGGGAAGCACCTACTCGGTGGTGAACCAAGCCTTCGGACAATCGGGTGGCCGGCTCGCGAACCTGCCCTCAGTGGCTCCCCCATCCGCGCCCAACACCCTGCTGACTCCGCCCGACGCCACGACCAATGCGGTTTACCTGATGGATCCCGGCTACCGTCCCCCCAAGACTCACATGTGGAGCGCGGGCGTACAGTACGAGCTTTTCAAGCACACGATGCTGCAGGTCGATTACATCGGGCGGCACGCGCTGCACCTGCTCGGAGCGTACAATCTCAACGATTACGGACAGAATATTCAGTCGAACGGCTTCCTCGATGCCTTCAATACGGTCAAGACCGGCGGCCAGAGCTCGCTGATGAACCAGTTGGAAGGGAAAGATTCGCGCCTACAGGCCGGCGAAACCGGCTCGGATCTGGTACGGCGGCTCTACGCCACCGATCTCAGCACGAACCAGGTGGCGGACCTCGGCCGCCAGATCGGGCAGCGCACGCAGGTGGTCAACGGTCAGACCCAGACGATGCCGCAAGTCGCGGGACTTGGCCCTTACTATTTCGTGCCGTATCCGCAGTTCGGCGGCGGAATGTACGTGATCGATTCCAACGACTACTCGCACTATAACGGGATGGAAGTCCGGCTGGAGCACGCGTTCCAGGGTGGACTGTACTTCCAGTTCGCCTACACGCTTTCGAAGTCGATGGACACGCGTTCGTTCGACCCCACTTCGACCGTGGTGAGCGGCGGCACGGCGCAATCGGCGGGAGACACGCCGTTCGACCTGCACAACCGCGACGGCAACTACTCTCTTTCCGATTTCGACCGACGCCACGCCATTCAGGGCCTCTATACTTACGAGCTGCCTTTCGGCAAGGATAAGAAGTTCCTAACGAAAATTCCTTCGGCGCTGAACCAGGTGGTCGGGGGCTGGGAAGTAACGGGGTTCCTCACCATTTTCAGCCCGCGGCCGTTTACCGTGTGGTCGGGTTATTACACGTTCTCGAGCGTGGTCACCAGCCCCGCGCAGTGCACGGGATGTAACCGCAACATGGGAACGCCGTTTGAAGATCCCGCAACGGGTTATATCTGGTTCTTCAATCAGAGCCAGATCAAGCAATTCAGCGCCCCTGCCGCGGGCGCGCTTGGTAACACAGGCCGCAACGGCTTCGAACAGTCGTGGCTCTTCAACACGGACATGGCGCTGCTAAAGCGCTTCCGTATTACGGAGCGGCAAAGGCTGGAATTCCGCGCGGAAGCCACCAACTTGACCAACACCGTACAGTTCGGCTATCCGACTACATCGGTTTCGAGCAGCACCTTCGGCCGCATCAAGGACGACGTGATTAACGGCTCGCGAAAGATCCAGCTGGGGCTGAAATATAGCTTTTAGCGATTACCTGACCGGCGGAAGTGACCTGCAAGACCTGGCCAGCGGCACGCCGGCTCGATTCCGATCTTGTCGTTCAATGCCGAAGCGAACCGGCATCCATTAGCCGATACGCTCCTTCCGTCTTACGAGTGACGTTAGTCTCAAGCTCTTCCCCGGGGGG
>DATAUH010000551.1:0-12441 GCA_036268375.1 Bryobacteraceae bacterium
CCATGAAGTATGCGTGTTCGAAAGACGCGCGCCTGAAGGATCTCTTGCCTTCAACCAAGGGACTGTTGTGATCGCCGTACTCGACTACGGCGCGGGAAATTTGCGTTCGGTGCAGAACGGGCTCGACGCGGTCGGTTGCGAGTATTCGCTGGTGCGCGACGCGGCCGGATTGCGCGACGCCGCGAAGATCATCCTGCCGGGAGTGGGCCATTTTGGACAGATGATGCGTGCGCTCGATACGTTGCAGGTGCGTGACGCGCTACTCGATCAAATTGCCGCAGGGACGCCGTTTCTCGGCATCTGTCTTGGTTTGCAGGCGCTCTTCGAAGCCAGCGAAGAGGCTCCCGACGAGCGAGGGCTCGGCATTTTTCCTGGTATCGTGCAGCGATTTCCAGCGCACGCGCGCGTGCCGCACATGGGCTGGGATGAAGTGGAATGGCGCAAGCAGGGCCGCCTTCGCGCGGAAGGCCAGGACTCCGCGTTTTTCTATTTCGCGCACAGTTTCTACGCGCCTATCGGCGAATTTTCTTCGGGCGTCTGTACGTACGAAGTGCCGTACACGGCTGTGCTGGAAGAGGGCAACGTTTGCGGGGTTCAGTTCCATCCCGAGAAATCGGGCGCAGAAGGTTTGGCGCTGGTGGGGAGGTTCGCAGCCGCGTAAATCGCGGCTCTACTGTCCGCATGACCAAGCGCATTATTCCGTGTCTCGATGTCACCGGCGGCCGTGTCGTGAAGGGCGTCAATTTCGTCAATCTACGCGATGCGGGTGATCCGGTGGAGCTCGCGAACCGTTATAACCGTGATGGCGCCGACGAAGTGGTCTTCCTCGACATCACAGCTTCGAGCGATGCGCGCGAGATCATGGCGGACCTTGTCAACCGCACCGCGCGGCAGGTATTCATCCCGCTCGCGGTTGGAGGCGGCATACGTTCGGTGGCCGATGCGCGGCGTATTTTGCTGTCCGGCGCGGACAAAGTTTCGGTGAATACCGCGGCGATTCGTCGGCCGGAGTTGCTTTCTGAGTTGAGCCGCGAATTTGGCGCGCAAGCAGTAGTGCTGGCGATCGACGCACGCCGTAAGTCGCCCGGCGAATGGCGCGTCTATACGCGCGGCGGCCGGGACGAAGAGCCTCTCGACGCGATCGCCTGGGCTGCGCGCGGCGAAGAGCTCGGCGCGGGCGAAATTCTGCTCACGTCCATGGACACCGATGGCGTACAAACCGGCTTCGATTGCGAACTGACCGCCGCCGTTTCACGTGCGACGCACGTGCCAGTGATCGCGAGCGGCGGCGCGGGCAAGCCCGAACATTTCATTCGCGTGTTAACGGAGGGCTGCGCCGACGCTGCGCTTGCGGCCTCCATTTTTCATTACGGAACCTATACCGTGCATCAATTGAAAGAAGAACTCGCCCGCGAGGGCATCCCGGTGCGGCCTGCATGATCTTTCCGTGTATCGATCTGATGGATGGCAAGGTAGTCCAACTGGTACAGGGCCGGGAAAAGGCTCTGGAGGGCGATTCCCCGGAGGAGATGCTGCGCAAGTTTGCCGCATTTCCGCAAATTCAAGTGATCGATCTCGATGCGGCGATGGGACGCGGCTCGAATGACGATCTGGTGCGCCTGCTCGCGTCGCGCGCGTTGATTCGTGCAGGCGGCGGAGTGCGCACTCTGGAGCGCGCACAGGCGTTGCTCAAGCAGGGCGCGCGCAAAGTTATTGTCGGCACCGCGGCGTTCACGTCCACTGGAATCGACGAGGCGTTCCTCTCGAAACTGCGCGACGGCGCCGGACGCGAACGCATCGTCATCGCCGTAGATTCGAAAGGCGGCCGCATCGTTGTAAAAGGCTGGCGCGAATCGACGGATCTCGCAGCCGAAGACGTACTGGCCGGGCTCGAAGCTTACTGCTCTGGTTTCCTGTGCACCTACGTCGACAAAGAAGGCATGTTGCAAGGCACCGATCTGGACTGGTTTCGGCGGCTGCGCGCGGCTACGACGCTGGAGCTTACGGCGGCGGGAGGGATCACGACGATGGAAGAGGTGCGCGCGCTGCTCGAGATGAACGTGAATGCCGCTGTCGGAATGGCCATGTACACGGGCCGTCTATCGATGGATGAACTCGCCGCGATCAGCCCCGCTTAGCGCGCTTACACCAGAACCGTAAACGCAGATTCCGTGCGCTCCACCTTGCGGTACAGCGTATCGCGCTCCACAGGCGTGCGTCCGGCGCGGCGGATCAGACTCAGCAGGTCGTTGCGGCGCAGGTTTTGCGTCGTAGTTGCGCCAGCATCGTGGTAGATGTGCTCTTCGACGATGGTGCCATCGATATCGTCAGCGCCGAAACGCAACGCGATCTGCGCGATGCGCGGCGTCATCATCACCCAGTAAGCCTTCACGTGCGGAATGTTGTCCAGCATCAAACGCGCGACTGCGATGTTCTTGATGTCATCGAAGCCCGTCGTTTTCGAGATATGATGCAGCGCGGTGTTATCGGGATGGAATGCCAACGGAATAAACGTGACGAAGCCGTGCGTGTCGTCCTGCAACTCGCGCAGCCGCACCAGATGGTCAGCGCGGTCCTCATCATTTTCGATGTGGCCGTAAAGCATCGTGCAGTTGGAATTCAGGCCCAGCTCATGCGCGGTGCGCGCCGTTTCCAGCCACTCATTGCCATCGATTTTGTGATCGCAGATGATGCGCCGCACACGCTCGTTGAAGATCTCCGCGCCGCCGCCGGGCAGAGAATCCATGCCGGCATCGCGCAGCCGCATCAGTGTTTCGCGAATGCTCACTTTGGCGCGCCGCGCGAAATAAGCGATCTCCACCATGGTGAATGCTTTCAGGTGCACCTGCGGAAAACGCTGTTTTAGGCCGCGCAGCATTTCGCAGAACCAATCGAGCGAAAGCTCCGGATGCAGTCCGCCGACAATGTGAAATTCCGTGACCGCTTCGCTCCAGCCTTCTCCCGCGCGATGCCAGACTTCTTCGAGCGACATCGTGTAGGCCTTCGGATCGCGCACGCGCTTGCCGAACGCGCACAGGCGGCAACTGGCCACGCATACATCCGTCGGATTGATGTGGCGGTTCACGTTGAAGTACGTGGTATCGCCATGCATGCGCTCGCGCACCAGGTTGGCCAGGTAGCCGACGCTCAGAATATCGGACGTTTGATAGAGGGCGACGGCGTCTTCGAGAGATAGCCGTTCACCCGCTTCTACCTTCTCGCGAATCGGGAGCAAGCGGCGATCTTCGATGGAAACCTGCATATTAAATGGATGGACGAATCAGAAAAATATCCGCGGTCCAAAACAAGAAGAATAACACGCTGACGTAGCCATTCATGGTGAAGAAAGCCGCGTTGACCCGCGAGAAATCGTCGGCTTTTACTAGGCTGTGCTCATAAACCAGCAGCGCCGCCACCGCTCCCACGCCTACCATCGCAAGTGCGCCCAGGTGCAGCGATTCCACCAGCGCAATCAGCGAAACAATCATCGCAAAATGCAAGATTCGCGCCACAATCAGCGAACGCGCGAGGCCCAGCCGGCGCGGAATGCTGTGTAGCGCCTCACGCGAATCGAAGTCGTAATCCTGGCACGCGTAAATCACATCGAAGCCAGCGGTCCAACAGGTGACGGCGGCGCTGAGCCACAAAATGCGCGGGTCGAGCGAACCACGCACCGCAATCCACGCCGCGGCGGGCGCGATTCCGAGACTGAAACCGAGCACCAGATGCGAAAACGACGTGAAGCGTTTGGTGAACGAATAGAAAAAGACGATGCCCAGCGCGAGTGGCGCAAGCTTCAGACACAGCGTATTCAATTCCGCCGCCGCAAGCAGGAAAATCACGCTCGTCACGATCACGAATGCCCATGCGAAGCCGCGGGTGAGCGATCCCGAAGGCAACTGGCGCATTTTTGTGCGCGGATTGCGCGCATCGATCTGATGGTCCACCAGGCGGTTGAACGCCATGGCCGCGGATCGCGCCGCTACCATCGCAATCACGATCCATCCCAGCTTCCAGCCCAGTTGCGCCGAATCAAAACCGCTCTCGCGCAGCGCCAGCAGCGCCCCGGTGAGCGCGAATGGCAACGCGAACACGGAGTGCTCAAACTTGATCATCTCCAGCGTTAAGCGGAGCTTCTTCCACAACATGGTTTTGAAGTTCTATGGTACCGCTGTTAAGATGCGGAGGACTCTTGTGCCAATGGAACGACGCCTACGGGCGGCCGCGATCGCCATCGCATCACTTGCCGGCATCAGCTGCACGCAGGCGCCGGCCGGACCTTACGATGCCGGGCTCATGAGCGAGATCGAAAAGATTCGCGCCATCGATAACCATGCGCATCCTGTCCGCTACACGCCCGCTGGCCAGCCTGTGGACCGCTTTTTTGACGCGCTGCCGGTCGACAACATGGAGCCGCAGTCCGATCCTATTGGCCTTCGCCCCAATCGACCCGAAGTGCCCGAGGCTTGGCGCGCGCTGTATGGCGCCGATCGCGTGGATCAGGCGCGCAAACAGAATCTGATGCAGCAGAAGGGCTCTGCGTGGCCCGCGTGGGCGCTCGACCAGATGGGCATCGATATCATGCTGGCGAATCGCGTGGAAATGGGCGATAGCCTGCCGGCTGCGCGCTTCCGCTGGGTACCCTTCGCGGATGCGCTGATCTTTCCGCTGGATACGTCCAGGCTGGGCGTGAACTCAGACCGCAAGTCTTTCTTCGCGCTCGAAGACAAAGTGCGTGCGCGGTATCTGCAGGATGCGGGTCTCGCTGCGATACCCGCAACGCTGGACGAATATCTCTCGCTCGTTATCACGCCGACTCTCGAAAAGCAGCGCAGCGCCGGCGCGGTGGCGGAGAAGTTCGAAGCCGCGTACTTGCGTTCGCTATCGTTCGACAAAGTGGACCGCGCGACTGCGGCAAAGATTTACGCATCGGCCGCGTCAAACAAAGCGCCGCTCGACCAGGCCGCTTACAAACCGCTACAGGACTTTCTGTTCCACTATGTCGCACTCGAATGCGGGCGTCTGGGCATGGCCGTGCACATACACAGCTATGGCGGCGATGGCGGCTACTTCGATGTCGGCGGCGGCAGCCCCATGAATCTGGAGCCGCTGCTCAACGACCCGGAGTTGCGTAAAACCAAGTTCGTCATCCTGCATGGCGGTTGGCCTTTCACGCACCAAGTCAACGCGCTGCTGTCCAAGCCAAACGCGTATCTGGATTTCTCGTCATATGACCTCATCTTTCCGCCAGCGACGGTGGCGCAGAGCATACGCGAGTGGATCGAATACGTGCCCGAGAAAATCCTGTTCGCGACCGATGCGTACCCGTTTATTCCGGAAATGGGTTGGGAAGAATCGGGCTGGATTGCGGCGCGCACCGGGCGCCAGGCGCTTGCGATCGCGCTCACCGGGATGATTCGCGACGGCGAGATCACTCGCGCCCGCGCATCCGAACTTGCGCGCATGGTGCTACGCGATAATGCGCGCGCCCTTTACGGAATTCAATGAACTCTTTCGATGCGATTCTCTTCGATTTTGACGGCGTACTGATCGACAGCGAACCCTTGCACTGCGCCTGCTGGGCTGAAGTTTTGAAGCCGCTGGGCGTGAACTTGGAATGGGAGTTTTACAAGACCAACTGCATCGGCATTGACGATCGGGAAATGTTGCGCATGATGGCGACGCAATCCGATCCGCCGCACTCGTGGGATGAGTTATGGGCGCAATATCCCGCCAAGCGCGATCTGTTCCGGCAACGCACGCTTGCCGATCCGCCCTTCGATAAAGAGCTAGGAACCCTGTTGCGCGAACTCAGGGTGACTTATCCACTAGCCATCGTGACCTCCAGCGCGCGCGTCGAAATCGAACCTCTCTTGAAGGCGGCTGGTCTGCGCGATTACTTCGACATTATGGTCTGCGATCGCGAAGCCGGCGGGTTGAAGCCGCTGCCTGACCCGTACCTAAAAGCCGCCCGCGAACTGCGCGCGAAAGCGCCGCTGGTGGTGGAAGATTCAGCCGCCGGCATTGCCGCTGGCCGTGCTGCGGGCTTCGAAGTTCTGGCGGTTCCAAGCCCGGCGTCGGTCCCTGGTCTGGTACGCCAAAAACTGGGTTTGGCTAAGGCAGTAAAGTAGCTGTAATAAGTTGATAACGCACATCCTAGTAGTGCTAAATTAGCCAATTTTTCACTAAACACCCGACCCCTGTGGTGTAACCTCCAGTTGCGGCGCTGCGCCTAAACAGTTGTAGCCAACGAACAGGCGCCATGTGGACGTCGACCGCTCCGCATACTGTTGGCCGCGTTACCGAAATCTAAAAAAGAAAACCCATTACAAAAATGAAAAAGCTATTCACAGTTGGAATACTCGCGTTGTGCAGCTTGACCATGGCCTTCGCAAAGAACTACGAATTGACCCTGTCGTCGACCACCAAAGTGGGAAACCTGGAACTGAAGCCGGGCGAATACACGTTGAAGGTTCAGGGCGACAAGGCGACCTTCACCTTTGTCGAGACCTCCAAGCAGTTCACCACGAACGTGAAGATCGAAGCGACCGAACAGAAGTTCGATACCACCCGCGTCGATGCCGCAAAGCAAGGCTCCGTTGATGTGGTGAAGGACATCGAACTCGGCGGCTCCAAGACCCGCCTGCAGTTCGGCGAATAACGCAGCAGCGGCATGACGCGCGTCTCAAGCAAAATTGACATTCCGATCGCAAAGGGCAGGCGCTAAACGTCTGCCCTTTTGTGTACTATTTAATGCATGCGTCGTCTGCTGTATGCATTGCTAGCGCCACTTGCCGGCTTTTCCGCCGGCATTCCGTACCTCACACAACCTGCCCTCTGCCCCACTCGCCCCGAACTCGTTTTCGTTAGCGGCGGCGACATCTGGCTTGTCTCGTCGAAAGGTGGCGAGGCGCACCTGCTGATCTCCAACGCCGCCGATGATAGCCGGCCGCTCTACTCGCCCGACGGCGCGAAGCTAGCATTTGTCTCCACTCGTTCAGGAAACGGCGACATCTACGTGCTTACGCTTGCCAGCGGTGATCTGAAGCGGCTTACCTTCGACGATCGGTTGGATCAGCTCGACGCATGGTCGCGCGACGGCAAGTGGGTCTACTTTTCGAATACCGGCAATGACGTTGGCGGCAAGAACGATATCTACCGGGTGAGCGTCGAGGGCGGCACGCCTATGGCGGTCAGCGCCGATCGCTTCACCAATGAATTTCAAGCCGCGCCCGCGCCGGATGGTTCCATCGCATTCGCTGCGCGTGGTAACGGCGATTCGCAGTGGTGGCGCAACGGCCACAGCCATCTCGATGAAAGCGAGATCTGGGTACGCAAAGATGGATCGCCCGCGACCTACGAAAAGCTGGTCGACCTGAATGGCCGCAACGCGTGGCCCAACTGGATGCCCGATGGCAAGCAGATCTATTTCATGTCGGATCGCTCCGGCGCCCAGAATATCTGGACGCTGCCGGTTGGTGGGAAGCTGAAGCAAGTTACGAAATTCACGACAGGGCGGGTGCTGTGGCCGACAATCGGTTACGACGGCAAGTCGCTCGTGTTTGAGCGCGATTTTAAGATCTGGCAGCTCGATACGAAGACGGGTGAGGCGTATCCCATACCGATCACACTGGTTGGTTCGTCGGCGGGTCCCGAGATCACCCATCAAACGATTAACCAGTTCACCGACCTTGCGCTTTCGCCTGACAATCGTAAAGTCGCGCTGGCGGCTCACGGTGAAATCTTCGCGTCTTCGGCGCGCGATGGGGGCCAGGCGTTCCGCGTCACCAACACTCCCGGACCCGAGTCGCAGATGACGTGGTCGCCCGATTCCACGCGCCTCGCCTTCATCTCGCAGCGTGACGCGCTCTCGCATGTTTATCTCTACGACTTCACCAAGCGGACAGAATCGCGGCTTTCGGAAGGGCCGCTGCCCGACACAGCTCCGGAATTTTCACCCGATGGAAAGATGCTTTCCTTTGTGCGCGACCGGCGCGAGTTGCACGTAATCGATCTCGATTCGAAGAAAGATCGCATGGTCGCCACCGGCTTCATCGGCGGTGGATTTGGCGGCGGCAGCGTAGTCTGGTCGCCCGACAATCAGTGGCTTGCCTACGCGAGCGATACCGATCGTGGCTTGCGCAACGTGTTCGTCGTGCCCGCAGCCGGGGGCGCGCCCAAACAGGTCAGCTTTCTCGCCAACGGGAATCTTGGCTCGCTTTCGTGGAGCCCCGATGGCAAGTTCATCGTCTTCCAAACCGGCCAGCGCACTGAACAGCCGGAGGTCATGCGGCTCGATCTATCGCCGCGCACGCCCAAATACGCGGAAGAGAAATTCGAAGATCTGTTCAAGCCCGAGCCCGCCCGCGGCGCTGGCGGACGGGGCGCCGGTCGCGGCGGCGATGCGCCCGCTGCGGAACCGAAACCGCCGGTAAAAGTCGACATCGAATTCAACGACATTCGACGCCGAATCGCGCCCCTGCCGCTTGGCCAAACCGCGGCCAATCCGCAAATCAGTCCCGATGGCAAGTACCTGTTATTTAGCGCCAGCGTTGCGGGTACGGCAAACCTCTATCTGTACCCCCTCGATGAAGACACTGCTGGGCGCGGCGGCAGAGGCGGCCGCGGCGGCGAAGGAAATGGCGGTCCAGCGGCACGCCAACTCACCACCACCGCCGGGCCCAAGACGCACCCGCATTTCTCTGCGGATTCGCGCGAGGTCTACTTCCTGGAAGGCGGCCGCTTGCAATCGGTCGGCGTGGACAGCCGTCTAGTGCATCCCGTGAACGTCTCCGCCGAAATGGACGTCGATTTCCAGAAGGAGAAGATGGCGGTGTTCGAGCAGGCATGGGCAGGACAGCGCGACGACTATTACGACCCGAAATATCACGGCGCCGATTGGAATGCGGTGCGTAAAACGTATGCGCCCCTCATCGAAGCCTGCCGCACCCCTGACGAAATGCGCGCCATCCTGCGCCTGATGATTGGCGAACTGAACTCTTCGCATTCGGGCGTATCCGCACCCGCTGGAGGCGCGGGCGGCACTGGCGGCGGCCGCGGCACCGTCGGACAACTTGGTCTCACCTTCGATCGCGCCGAATACGAAAAATCAGGCAAGCTCAAGGTGAGTCAGGTTTTGCCGCTCTCGCCGGCCGCAATCGCAAAAATCAAACCCGGCGACGAACTGCAGGCTGTGGACGGCGTTGCGATCGGTACCGGCTTCAATCTCGACGAGCAACTGCAGCATAAGACCGACCATCGCGTCGTGCTGAAGGTGAACGATCACGATGTCACCGTGCGGCCGGTCGCCAACCTTTCCGATCTGATCTATCGCGACTGGGTAGAAAATAATCGCGCCTATGTCGCTCGCGTTTCGAACGGCAAACTCGGCTATGTGCACATCCGCGACATGTCGGAGCAGGCGCTGACGCAGCTATATGTCGATCTCGATGCGGAAAACCGCGCGCGCGAAGGCGTGGTCGTCGATATACGCAATAACAACGGCGGCTTCGTGAACGCTTACGCGCTCGACGTGTTGACGCGCCGTCCGTATCTCACGATGACCGATCGCGGCGGCCCCTCCGTGTCGGCGCGCACCAACCTTGGCCAGCGCTCGCTCGAATTGCCAACGATCCTGGTGGTGAATCAGCACTCGCTCTCGGATGCAGAGGATTTCACTGAGGGCTATCGCACTTTAAAACTCGGCAAAGTCGTGGGCGAACCGACTGCCGGTTGGATCATCTATACAGGCTCCATGACGTTGATCGATGGCAGCGTGATGCGCATGCCGCAAACGCGCGTCACCGGCGCCGATGGCAAAGAGATGGAGAACAATCCGCGACCCGTAGATGTTCCGGTCTCGCGCCCGATCGGCGAGTCCTACACCGGTAAAGATTCGCAATTGGACGTGGCGGTTCGCGAATTACTCGCGCAACTCGCACATAAGTAGCTCACGAACACAAACGGCGGTCGCGGCCAGCTAACCGAAAACCGCGCAAACCGTCGAACCGTTGAGGTTACATGGCTGGCCACGACCTTCGTTATGCTCTGCGCACACTCGCGCGCAATCCTGGATTTGCGTTCGTCTCCATTCTCGCCCTAGCGCTCGGAATTGGGGCCAATAGCGCCATTTTTACCGTCGTCAACTCGGTGCTGCTTGAGCCGATGCATTTTAAACAGGCCGATCAACTGGTTGTGTTGCGGGAACGCAATCTCGGCCTCGGATTCCCCGAATTCTCGATCTCCCCCGCGAACTATCTCAGCTATCGCGATCAGAACCGCTCGCTGTCCGGACTGGCCGGCATCGTTGGCGGCAGCATGAGCTACGTCGGTTCGCAGGAGCCGGAGCGTCTGCGCACCTCACGCGTCACCCAAAACTTCTTCGATGTCATGGGCGCGCAGCCGCTGTTGGGTCGCGGCTTCACCAAAGAAGAAAACGTGTTTGGCGCCGACCATGTAGTGCTTGTCGGCTATGGTCTGTGGCAGAGGCGATTCGGCGCACGCGCAAACGTGTTGGGCGAGCGCATCAATCTCAGCGGCGAAATGTACACCATTGTCGGCGTGATGCCGAAGGATTTCGATTTCCCTTCGCGCATTGAACTGTGGCGGCCGCTCACGATGAAACAGGAGGATTGGGCGCGGCGGGGCGGTCACTACATGGCGGGCATCGGGCGTTTGAAGCCCGGTGTGAGCGTAGTCTCCGCTGAGAACGACCTTCAGACAATTTCCTCCCGTTTGCGCCAGGCCTATCCGGATACAAACCACGGATGGGACTGCTTCCTGGTTGGCCTGCAGGAGCGCACTGTTGGCAAGATTCGGCCCATGATGCTCACAATACTGGCGGCCGTCGGATTTGTGCTTCTCATCGCTTGTGTGAACCTCGCGAACCTTCTGCTTTCGCGCTCTTCTTCGCGGCGAAAAGAGATCGGCATACGCGGAGCGTTGGGCGCCAGTAAGATGCGTCTGATACGCCAATTGCTCACGGAAAGCCTGGTGCTTTCGGCGTTCGGCACACTGTTCGGTCTGGGTCTCGCGTGGGCCGGAACGCGCCTTCTGTCCAACGTCAGCCCCAACATTCTTCCGCGCGCTACCGAGATTTCGCTCGATATGCGCGCCGTCGCTATCACCGCGCTCATCGGCGTACTCACGGGCGTCCTCTTCGGTCTCGCGCCTGCGCTTCAAATGGCGCGCGCCGATCTCAACTCATCGTTGCGTGAAGGCGGACGTGGCAACTCCATGGGCTTCCGGCGCAACCTTCTTCGTAGCGTGCTGGTCACAGGCGAAGTCGCGCTCGCCCTGGTTCTGCTTTCTGGCGCCGGTCTCTTAATGCGCAGCTTTTACAGCCTCACCGCGGTCGATCTCGGCTTCGACTCGCATGGCCTCCTCATCTTCAGCCTCAATCTTCCCAACGCCAAATACGCCAAAGACGAGCAGCAGACTGCGTTCTTCAATCGAGCCCTCGAGGGTCTGCGAGCACTACCGGGCGTATCCTCAGTAGGTGCGGCGACAATTTTTCCGCTCTCCGGAAGCGACACCTTCTATTCCTTCCGTCAGCTAGGAAAGCCTCCTGTACCCTCCGGCCAGGAGCCCAGCGCGATGTATTACGGCGTTGCGCCTGGCTATTTTGAAACTCTCCACATTCCTCTAAAGGCCGGCCGTTATCTCACGGCGGCCGATTCCGCAAACGCGTCCAAAGTAATGGTGATCAGCGAATCGCTCGCACACAAGTTCTACCCCAATCAGAATCCGATTGGGCAGCGTATCGCAATTGGCGGCGGCCCCGGAAACGGATCTGAAATCGTGGGAGTCGTCGGCAACGTGCACGACGAAGAACTCGAGTCGAACGGCCGCGAATCCATGTATCAGTCCATCAATCAATCGGCCGAGAACTCACTCTTCTTCGCCGTTCGAACGCAGGGCGATCCCGATTCGTTAATCTCCGCCGTACGCACCGTGGTCCACGGCCTCGATGCGGAGCTGCCGCTCGACGCAGTGGGCACGGTGGACGCGCTAGTCGAAAGTTCGCTCTCGCAGCGCCGCTTCTCGATGCTCCTGATGGGGGTGTTCGCCGCGCTCGCGCTCGCCCTCGCAGTCATCGGAATCTATGGCGTGCTCGCGTACTCGGTCAATCAAGCCACGCAAGAGATCGGCATTCGCGTCGCCCTGGGCGCCAAGCGCGGCGACGTCCTTCGCCTGGTCTTCGCATATGGCGGCGGTCTGGTCGCCGTCGGCATCATCATCGGCGTAGCAGTGGCATTCGCTGCTGGCAACCTTCTGGCCTCGCAGCTCTATGAGGTCCGTGCCACTGATCCGCTTACTTATATCGTCGTAGCCGTGGCCCTTGCGCTCGCAGGATTTGCAGCCTGTCTGATCCCCGCCCTGCGCGCGGTTCGCGTCGATCCGATCATTGCGCTGCGCGCGGAGTAAAGAAAAGGCGAAAAA